>JAIBEL010000028.1 GCA_019459285.1 Rhizobium sp.
GGTGTGGCTGAAAGTCGCAGGTGTCCAGGCGCTGGTCTTGTGACAGGTGTCGCAGGACTGAGTCGTAGGAATATGCGTGGTCGGTTTGCCTGTCGCGGTCGTGCCGTTGTGGCAAGTCGAGCACGTGCCGGGCGCGATGCCAGTGTGATTCATCGTCGCCGTATTCCACGACGAAGTCTTATGGCAGGTGTCACAGGACGCCGTGGTCGGAATGTGGTTCGCGGACTTGCCTGCTGCAGTTGTTCCGTTATGGCAGGTGGCACAGGTTCCGGGCGCAATGCCCGTGTGGTTCATCGTCGCGGGTTTCCAGCTCGCAGTCTTGTGGCAGGTATCGCAGGCCTGCGTGGTGGGAATGTGACTGGTGGGTTTGCCTGTGGCCAAGGCCCCATTGTGGCAAGTCGCACACCCGCCAGGGGTAACGCCGCTATGGTTGAAATTGGCAGGCACCCAGGCAGCAGTCTTGTGGCAGCTATCACAGGCCGCTGTGGTGGGGATATGCGTGCTCGGCTTCCCTTTGGCGATACTGCCGTTGTGACAGGTCGCACAGGTTCCCGGAGCAACCCCACTGTGGCTGAAAGAAGCGGGCTTCCAGGCAACGGTCTTGTGGCAGGTGTCGCAAGACGCCGTGGTCGGGATATGTGTACTCGGCTTGCCGGTCGCAGTTTTGCCGTTGTGGCACGTTGCACAACCACCCGAGGTCACGCCATTGTGATTGAAGTTGGCCGGCGTCCAGGCGCTGGTTTTGTGGCAACGGTCACACGCCTGAGTAGTGGGAATATGCGTGGCCGGTTTGCCTGTGGCAGTGCTGCCGTTGTGGCAGGTGGCGCAGGTCCCCGGTGCAACTCCACTGTGGCTGAAAGTAGCAGGTTTCCAGGCAACCGTCTTGTGACAGGTATCGCAGGACGCCGTGGTCGGGATGTGCGTGCCCGGTTTTCCGGTTGCAGTTTTGCCATTGTGGCAACTGGCGCAGCTACCTGGGATGACTGCGCTGTGATTGAAACTGGCAGGGGTCCACGCGCTGGTTTTATGGCACGTGTCGCAAGCGGCCGTCGTCACAATATGCGTGCTCGGCTTGCCCTTGGCCATGCTGCCGTTGTGACAGGTGGCGCAGGTTCCGGGCGCGACGCTCATATGGTTGAAACGCGCGCCCGCGAATGACAAGGTGTTGTGGCAGGTTTCGCATGCCTGCTTGGTCGGAATGTGTGTGGCCGGCATGGCAGCGGCCGTGATGCGCTGGCTGCCGCTGGCATGGCAACTCGAACACTGGGTAGGTGTTCCCTTGAAAACGCCCTGGACGTGGCACGATTCGCATCGCACATTCCGGTGAGCCCCACTCAGCTGAAAGCCTGTCTTCGCATGATCGAAACCAGCAGCACCTGACCCCGCAGCGAGGGTCGGCTGGGTAACCATGCTTGCTACGCAGAGCAGCAGAACGGCCCATAGCTGCCACAATCCTGGCAGGACGCACGACTGGACAGCAGAACGGACACCTTTCATCGTGCGTCGCCTCCCGAAGCAAGCCTGGCTTGCAGAGCAAGCGCGGTTTGTCTGGCGCCCCCTTGGCATCCCCCCCGAACGACGGTCGGACAGGCCGCTTCGGAGGCCGCGATTTTCGTTGGCGGTGGATTCTGGCCCTGACGCAGGCGGACCTGCTTGAAAGAATCCGTGCCATGGCATTTCTCGCACTGCCTTCCAAAGCTGCCGTCGTGCACATCATCCTTGTCGTGACAGCTCACACATCCCATCGGCAGGGAAGCCTTGCCTGAAACGGGTTTTCTGTGACAGCTATAGCAATCCAGGCCCCGATGCCCACCATCGAGCCTGAAGCGGGTCCGGGTGGTGTGGTTGAAGTCCCACAACCGCCAATCGCGGCTGTTATGGCAGCTTTCGCACTGTTCGCCGAGACGCCGCTTGTGGACGTCATCCTTGTCGTGGCACGCCACGCATTCCGTCTTGGCGTCCTTGAATTGAGCCGTCGCATGACATTTACTGCATGCCACGACAAGGTGCCTGCCCAGCAGGGGAAAACGGGTAAGGCCGTGGTGGAATGTGGTCTGTTTCCAGTCCTGCGCACTATGGCATTGCTCGCATTTTTCGCCTTGTTGTCCTTTGTGCACATCGTCCTTCCCGTGACAGGCGTTACAGGTCATGGCCGTATTCCTGTACTTCTGCCCCTGGTGGCAGTCGTCGCATTTCACGGAACGGTGACGGCCCGACAACGCAAATCGCGTTTTGCCGTGATCGAAGCGGTTTTCCTTCCAGTCGCGCTCGCCATGACAGGAGTCGCACGCGTCGCCTAATCCGCCTTTGTGCTTGTCATCCTTCTTGTGGCAGGCGATGCAGTTCATGGGTGCATCCTTGAACAGCGCGCTTTTGTGACAGGCTTTGCACTCAATGTCCGCATGCTTGCCGCGTAGCGGAAAGCGGGATTGAGCATGATCGAAGCGTGCCTCGTTCCAGGCGCGCTCGACGTGACAGTCGCCACATTTCTCGCCCAGTGTGCCTTTGTGCTTGTCATCCTTTTTGTGACACGCGACACAGGTCGTTTGCAACTTGTCTCGGTACAGGTTCCCGGTATGGCAGGTGTCGCACCGGGCCTGCCGATGCTTGCCGCGCAGGGGAAATTTCGTGGATTCATCATGGTCGAAGCCCACGGCGTCCCAGGCCTTGGCGTTATGACAGGTCTGGCATTTCTCGCCAAAACGGCCCTTGTGCTTGTCGTCTTTTCGGTGACACGACACGCAGGCCATAGGCGTGTCCTTGAAGACATTGTCACGGTGACAATCCCTGCACTTCGCATTGGCATGCTTGCCTTCAAGTTTGAAATCCGTGGTGTCATGGTCAAACCGCGCTTCCTTCCAGCGGGACTCGGTATGGCAATCCGCACACTTCGAACCCAGCCTTCCTTTGTGCGTGTCGTCCTTCTTGTGACACGCGACACACACGCTCTGCGCACTGCGAAATTTTTTTCCTGGCTGGTGACATTTGCTGCATTCCGTTTCCGTGTGCTTTCCCTTGAGCGGGTAATCCGTCAGCGTGTGGTCGAAACTTTTCTCGTCCAGCACGACAATCCGTGCCTCGCGTCCCTTGTGTTCCGTATGACAGGTGCGACAGGCCTGTTCCTTGATCCGCCCGTGGTACCCCTGTTTCTGCGCCATATCCTGGCCCACGTCCTTGTGGCAGTCCCGGCACAGTCTGTTTTGTCCTTCCCGGTCAAATCGGACATGACAGTTCGTACACTTCTCTTCCGCCTTGGCGTGCCCCCGGATGAGCTTGCCCGGCATCAGCACGTTTTCCAGCGCACCCGCCTCGGCCTGACGAGGCTCCAGTCCAGCCATCGCCCCTGACAGCAACAGGAGCAGCACAACGAAAATCGTTTTTATGGAAACCACGCAACCGTTCTTGATTCTTTTTCCTCGCCCGCCAGCTTCATCAGTACATATGCACGGCGACAACGTGTGCTATCGCGCTGAACACCAGCATGTATACGAGCGGCACGTGCAGGACATGCCAGAGCGAGAACAGGCGTTCGTAGGTATTGAACTGGGCAACGCGCTGGACACCTTGCAAATAGGTGCGAACCAGGTGCTTGGCTGCTGTGAGGCGGCGCTGGGTTTTACCCTGATCCCAGCCCTGCGAGCAGGCGCGGGCGCGATAAAGCCGGTTCAATTCGCGCACGCAACGGATATAAACGATGCGCCCCCGCAGCCAGAGCGTGGTAAATATCCACACGGATCTCAAACGATTCCGCTGGGGCGTTGCGAGCGCAGCTTCAAAATCGGCCAGCTCACCTTCCACTTCGGGCGCAAAGGCAAGCTTGGACTGGACCTCCTTCGAATTCAGTCCGGCCAGTTCGCGCAACTCCTGCAAACTGGCACGGCGCCCATATAGCCCATAGTGGATGCGCGTATAGATGAAGCGGCCGATGATGCCGCTTCCTGCGACCAGCGACATGCTGGCCAGCGCAATTCCGGCATTGATCGAGCCCACGTGAAAACGCGAATGCGCGAGGATGAACAGGGGACCCAGGATCCCCAGTGTCATGTGCAAGGCAAACCAGTATTTGGCCGGCCCAAAGCCATGCATGAAACGGAAATGCTTGCGTAAGGGGTACAGAAACAACAACAGCATCATGATGCCGCCGGCCAAGCCGAGGTTGTAACCAACACGCGAGCCTGCGGTGAATCCACCCCAGCGCCCAATCGCCCAGGCGCACGCAACGAGCAAAGACACGCCCAGCAGCATCGCGGTTGCGCCGATTTCGCGCTTACGCGGCCTGGTCGCCTTGTCCTGTGGCGCGTTCAGCCTGGTGGGGGATTGCATGCTCAAAGTCTGTTGCACGTGATTGTCCTGGCTTTCTTTGTTTTCCTGGTGCCCTGTTTACGGCTGCGATCCTAACAAAGTTTATGGAAAAAAGTGTAAATATTTTACACGTGACTTTTTTGTTTTAAATTCCCTGATCCAACCGGGGAATTGTTCCGTAAAGTCACTGGCAGCCCGCAGCCCATGCGGTGACGCCCACACCGAGCGCCGCGCAAATCTTTAAAACCATTTATATTCATGAACTTAACAACGATTATTCTTTACCTTGCACCATTGGCGGTCGTTCTATTTCTCTATTTCCGCCGGCGCCAGCTGCGCAATGAACAGCATGCGCTGGCGCTGCAGGAATCCAGGGCGGCCGGCCTGGGAGAGCCTGTTTCGCTGCACCCCGTGTTCGATCCGCTCCGGTGCATCGGATCCGGCTCATGCGTCAAGGCCTGTCCCGAAGGCGCACTCGGACTCGTGGAGAGCAAGGCCCATCTGGTCAATCCGTCGGTTTGCATCGGCCACGGCGCCTGCATGGCGTCCTGCCCATTCGAGGCCATCAAGCTGGTGTTCGGGACGGAAAAACGCGGGATCGACATCCCGCTCGTCAAGCCCAATTTCGAAACCAACATCCCGGGGCTGTTCATTGCCGGCGAATTGGGTGGCATGGGCCTGGTGAGAAAGGCAGCGGAACAGGGCCGTCAAGCCATGAATGCCATCAAGGACAAGATCAAGGGGGACCGGGACGCAGAACTGGATGTGCTCATCGTGGGCGCAGGTCCGGCAGGAATCTCAGCCGGGCTGGGTGCAATCCAGCACAAGCTGCGCTACCGGATCGTGGAGCAGGAAGATTCGTTGGGCGGCACGGTTTATCACTATCCGCGCAACAAGGTCATCATGACTGCCCCGGTCCAGTTGCCCATCGTCGGCAAGGTCAGGATGTCGGAAATCAGCAAGGAAGCCTTGCTCGAATTCTGGAATGGCATCGTAGGCAAGACGGACCTGAAAATCAGCTTCCGGGAACGCATGGAAAGCATTGAATCGAGCGGCCGGAGCTTCAAGGTCAAAACCTCAGGAGGAGAATATTCAGCCCGCGCGGTACTGTTGGCCATCGGGCGACGCGGCACGCCACGCAAGCTGGACGTTCCCGGCGAAGAATTACCCAAAGTGGTTTACCGATTGATCGATCCCGAGCAATACCGGGGCCAGAAGGTACTGGTCATCGGCGGCGGCGACAGCGCATTGGAAGCGGCCCTTGCCATCGCCGAAGAACCGGATACCACTGTGGCGTTATCCTACCGGGGCGATGCCTTCGGCCGGGTCAAGCCGAAAAACCGCCAGCGTCTGGAAGAAGCCCAGAAAACCGGCCGCATCAATGTCTTGCTCAAATCGAATGTGATCCGGATCGAACCCGGGGAGGTACTGCTGGAGGTGGAGTCCGAGCAGGTTGCCCTGCCGAATGACATCGTCATCATTTCCGCTGGAGGCGTGCTGCCCATCGATCTGCTGAAGACAGTCGGCATCCAGTTTGAAACCAAACATGGAACAGAATAGATATCCCGAAGAATCGGTGCTGCGGCACCATGACTCACCCATGACGGGCATTTGCGTGGTAAATTGTTACACTCATATGTAACAACTTTGATATCAGGTAGCCATGTCGGACCAGGGTGTTGCCCATGCCATCGTTACCCCGCCTCGCTCAGTCACGGCGGCGGTGAAGCGTTTGTTGCGCCCGCTGGTCAAGCTGCTGCTCCACTATAGTGTCCAGTACCCTGCACTCGCCAACCTGCTCAAGCTGACCTATGTAGAAGTGGCGACCGCAATGCCCGTTGATGGCAAGGATCAGACCGATAGCCGGGTCAGCCTGCTCACAGGCATTCACCGAATGGATGTCAAACGGTTGCGTAATGAGATCGTCAGTGGTCACGACGAGCCCCCGCTATCCGTGTCCATTGGCGCACAAATCGTTGCCCGCTGGACAGCCTACCCAGAATACCTGGACAACAAAGGCCGCCCCCTGCCCCTGCATCGGCTCGCCAGTACCGGGGGCGCCATGAGTTTTGAATCGCTGGTGCGCTCGGTGACGAAAGACATTCGGCCGCGCGCAATATTGGATGAATGGCTCCGGCTGGGTGTCGCCCAGGTCGACGAGCTCGGCCGCGTCATGCTGCTTACGGATGCGTTCATCCCCAGCCATGGGCTGGACGAGAAACTGTTCTACCTCGGTAAAAACGTGCACGATCACATTGGCGCATGCACGCACAATCTGACCCGTCTCAACGAACCTCCCCTGCTGGAACGAAGTGTCTATTACGATCGCTTGAGCAAGGATTCGACCCTGATTCTGTCCGCCTATGCCCGTCAACTTTCCAGCCAAGTGATGCAGGCCTTCAGCCAGAAAGCAATGGAACTGCAGGAACGCGACCACCAGAATGCCCAGGCACACTACCGGGTAACCTACGGCCAGTATTATTACCAGTCCGACGAACAGGAAGAACTGGGCACAAAACCATGAAGTTCTGGCACCAGGCCCTGCTGGGGTTGTTGGCCTTCACGCTGGCCCCGGCGCTTCATGCCGCCAATCCTTGCGAGTCAGGTGGCTCGCCCATCATGCACGATGGCAATGGTGCCGGCGGTACCGGCTTCCGGCCCGGGGGAACCGATGGAACCGGACAAGGTGGTACCGGCCTGTCTCCTTACAGAAAACCAGGGGGAGACGGCAGCGGCAGTGGCGGCACTGGACACACGGTTGAAGTTGACGGGGTCATCACAGGATTTGCCAGTATCTGCGTGAACGGTCTGGAGTTGCATTACCTCCCGACCACGCCTGTCATGATCCAGGGCAAGTCGGGCTCTCCCAAAGACCTGCGCGTAGGCCAGGTCGTGCGTGTGCGCGCACAGGGGCAAGGCAGCCAACTCTCCGTCGAGCGCCTGCATGTCAGACACCTGCTGGTTTCCCCATTGCAGCAGCTGGGTTTGGATGGGATACGTGCACAAGGACGCAACATCAGTCTGAGTCCCAATGCAGTGTTACCGAATGGCCTCGTCCCCGGCGTCAAAATCGCCGTCAGCGGGTTTGCGGGTGTGCGTGGACACGTTGTCGCCACGCGTTTGGATGTTGTACCGGACGACACGCCCGACAGTCTCAGCGGCGAAGTTCAACGCAACGCTCAAGGCGAGTTGACGGTGGAGGGCGTTGTGCTGAAGGGACGCCTGCACAAACTCGAGCCGGGCGATGTCGTCCGCGCCGAAGGCCGCTATGAGCAAGGCCGACTGCAGGTCACCCGGTTCGAACGCGAGGAGCGCGGCATGCCCGTTGATCGTGTCGTCATACAGGGTCTGGTCAGCCATGCCAACAAGTCGGGAGTCAACATCAACGGCCAGCACTTCCTGCTCGATTCGCAAACACGGATCAAACAGGCCCCTCCCCGTGCCGGGGGATGGGCCATAGTCGACGCCGTCCGTGCCAATGGCCAGCTCCGTGCCCGCGAGATCGAGGCGCAATCCTTCCCGGGACACCATCTCGACAAGCCGCATCAGGAGGGAAGTTCCCCTTCCAGGCATTCCCGCCAAGACGATAAAACGTTCCATCAGGAGCCGGAACACGATACGGGCGCGAGCAACGAGCCGTCGACTCGGGAAGGTGTCGAGCAGCCTGAAAAACAAGACTCCCCGGTCTCATCGGAACGAGCCGAAAAACTCGAACGCCCGGAGAAGCTTGAACGGGTTGAAGCTGTCGAGCGTCCTGAGAAAGTTGAGCGGGTTGAAACTGTCGAGCGCCCGGAGAAGGTTGAACGCCCGGAAAAAGTCGAGCGGCCCGAGAAAATCGAGCGCCCGGAAAAAGTCGAACGCGTGGAGAGAATTGAACGGATTGAACGCCCTGAGCGCGACGATTGATACGCTTGAGCGATCTCAAGACCTTTCAATGCTCGGCATCGCAATCCTTTCCTGGATTTACGCCAAGCCCCGCATCCCGTGTTGGGCGGGGCACATCCCCGGATGTATTTGTCAAAACGGCAACGTTGGCCCGAGGATTCACAGAATGCGTTCTTGCCAAAATCCGGGCGTTCTAGAGCGCTCTACCCGGATACACATGCGGGCGTGAACAACATGGCGATCAACTAAATTTTGCCTTCGCATCGAAACGGCCCGCCACTCACAACGCACAGTTCGTCATTCCTCCATTAAAATCTCGGCCACCCGCTTGAAAGGTTGCCATGCGCCTGATTACCCCGATATGCACGCTGCTGGCCGCAGTTTGCTCGCCCGCCCAAGCTGCCGACGGAAAATTCAGCACCAATCTGGGATTCGATTATTCATCCGGTAAATACGGCAGCCAAACCCAGACCGAAACATGGGCGTTGCCGTTAAGCCTGAAATATCGTACCGACGTATGGAGCCTGCGATTGTCGACGGCTTGGCTCCGCGTCAAGGGGGATGGGAATGTCACGCCGGAAGGCGACCCGCTCAACACGTCCCGGACCACAGCGATTTCCGAGGGGCTGGGCGATATTTCAGCCACCGCCACCTATAACCTTCTGGACGAACGAACAGCGTGGGTAGGCCTCGACATCAGTGGGAAAATCAAGTTCGGTACCGCCAGCACGGCAAAATCCCTGGGCACCGGCAAGAATGATTACACCCTGCAGGCCGAGCTCTTCAAACCCATCAGGAATCAATGGACCCCCTTTGCCAGCCTGGGTTACAAGTGGAAAGGGGATCCTGAAGCCATCAACTATCGCAATGTCTGGCTGGGATCGGTCGGCACCGATTATCGCGTCACACCGTCCCTGTCATTGGGAGGCAGCTACGACTGGCAGCAAGCCGTCACCCGAACCAGTGGTCCCATCAGCGAAGCCATGCTTTACCTCAGCTATCGCCTGAATACCGCCAACAAGCTGAATCTGTACGCGGTAGGCGGCTTCAGCCGGGCCAGTCCGGACTGGGGCTCAGGGCTCATTTTTTCCCATCGTTTTTGACTCTGCCCACCATGCTGATCGGCTTCGTCATCCTCTATCTGGTCATTTCCATCGGTGTCGGCATGTACGCCGCCACACGCGTCCACACCGCCCGGGATTACGTCGTGGCGGGCCGTCATCTGCCGATCTATATCGTCACGGCCACCGTCTTCGCTACCTGGTTCGGTTCGGAAACCGTCCTCGGCATCCCCGCCACGTTCCTCAACGAAGGCCTGCACGGCATCGTGTCCGATCCCTTTGGCTCTTCGATGTGCCTGATCCTCGTCGGCTTGTTCTTCGCCCGCAAGCTCTACCGGATGAACCTCCTCACGCTGACCGACTACTACCGGAAACGCTATGGACGCAAAGTGGAAGTCATCACAGGCGTGGCCATCATTATTTCCTATCTCGGCTGGGTCTCGGCCCAGATGACCGCCCTCGGCCTGGTATTCAACATCCTGTCCCAGGGTGTCATCACGCACACCCAAGGCACCCTCATCGGCGCTGCCATCGTGCTGCTCTACACGCTCTACGGCGGGATGTGGTCGGTGGCGCTGACCGATTTCTTCCAGATGAGCATCATCGTCGTCGGCCTGCTGTACATCCTGTATGTGGCGTCGGACATGGCGGGCGGACTTGGGCATGTGGTCCAGCATGCCGCGCAGAAGGGGCAGTTCAACTTCTGGCCTGAAGCCAACAGCAAGGACATCATCGCCTTCATCGCCGCCTGGATCACCATGATGTTCGGCTCCATCCCCCAGCAGGACGTGTTCCAGCGGGTGATGTCCGCCAAGAGCGAAAACATCGCGGTCGCCGGTTCCGTCATGGGCGGCAGCTTTTACTTCTTCTTCGCCTTCGTGCCACTGACGATCGCCTATTCCGCCACGCTCATCGACCCCGGACTGGTCTCGGGCCTGCTGGACAAGGATTCGCAGATGATCCTGCCGCAACTCATCCTCAACCACATGCCCGTCTTCGCCCAGATCATGTTCTTCGGCGCCCTGCTCTCCGCCATCATGAGCACGGCCTCGGGCACCCTGCTGGCGCCCGCCGTCACGTTCTCCGAAAACATCATCAAGCCTTATCTGCCGCACCACAACGACAAGACCCTGCTCCTGACCATGCGCGTGGTGGTCGTGGGCTTCGCTGCCGTCGTCACGCTGTTTGCCCTGTATTCCAACGCCACCATTTACCAGATGGTTGAAAACGCCTACAAGATCACGCTCGTGGTCGCCTTTGTTCCGCTTGTTTCGGGCCTGTACTGGCAACGCGCCTGCAAGCAGGGCGCCTACCTTTCAATCGCCCTGGGTCTCGCGGTCTGGCTGCCCCTGGAAATCTGGCTGCCGGAAGGCACGGCATTGCTGCCGCCGCAGTTTGCGGGCTTTCTCGCGAGCTTGACCGGCATGGTAATCGGCTCATTCAAGCCGGAGCTTTTCGGGGGCCGCCGTCCCCATCCGAGACATATGGCATAAGGTCGTCCGCACCAGATGCCCACTAACATTTAACAACCCGTTCCGCGTCGAAAAAATTTACATATTTAGATTTCCTGGCCATACCGGCATTAGGGAAATGAGCATATCAAGTTGAAATAAAAGGATTTTATTAAAAAAAATTTCTTTGGCACAAAGAATGCTTTACTCCTTGGCAATTAGATATGCCTCTTGTTTAAGCATATTTAACCTAGTTGCAGCACCATTTTGCGGATCAGTCCACTTCAACCAAGGAGTCACATCATGAAAAAAATAGCTCTGGCCAGCGCCCTTGCCGCTACAGCCTTGTTCGCGGCAGTGAGCGCTAACGCTGCCCCATTGATCGTCAATACTGCGCTGAGCAATATTTCTACTGCTTTTGACAATGTAATCACCGGCACCGGCTCGACAGTTGTGACGTCACAAGTCGTGAACGGTCAAAGCACCTACAACTACATCGACAAGGACGGCAACGCGGCAACTGTCGCTGTTACGCGTACGTCGGGTGGTGCGGCTGCCTTCCCCAGCGGCGGTTATAGCAGCAATGGTATTTCCCTGTCGGGAGATACTTGGGACATCAGCCCTTCTTCCAGCGGCTCTGATCCGATCCCCGGTTTTGGCTCCGGCCTGACCTTCACCTTCAGCTCGCCAGTAAACGCTTTTGGCTTCGAAATCGGCGACTGGGCCACCTGCTGTACGGGTGGCACACGTCCTGCCGCGATTCAGTCAACCTATGGCGTGCCCGCTCAAGGTTCCGGCCTGTGGATTGCCTTCGACGGCGGCGCCGCCACCCTTCCCGCCAATGCATTGACCGCCACTGACAACCCCGGCTATGCAGCAGCACAAAGTTTCACCAACTTCATCGGTGCCATCGATTCGTCCGGCTTCTTCTCGAAGGTCACGTTCTTCGGCGATGGTTTTGGTGAGTTCCTGGTTGCCGGCGGCACCCTGCGTTTTGCCTCGGTTCCTAAAGGCTCGGTTGGTGGGGTCCCCGAACCCGCTTCCCTGGCCCTGCTGGGCATCGGTTTGGCAGGTCTGGCTACCATGCGCCGTCGCAAGGCTGCCTAAACAGCACACTCCCCGCAACAAACAAAACGGCGACCTTAGGGTCGCCGTTTTGTTTAGGTGAGATGCACGGCGTCGGGTTAACGCAAGTAACCCTCATGCTCCAGCTTGAGCAGAATTTGCTGCACTGCTTCGTCGATTCCCAGGCCGGTAGTATCAATCGCCAGCTCCGGCTTCTCAGGCACTTCGTAAGGATCGGACACTCCCGTGAACTCGGGAATCAGGCCGGCACGGGCCTTGGCGTACAAGCCCTTGCGGTCGCGCGATTCGCAGGTCTCGATCGGCGTGGCGACGTGGATTTCGATGAAGCCACCGACCGCCTCGATCATGCTGCGTACATCGCGGCGGGTCTGGCGATACGGCGCGATGGGCGCGCAGATGGCGATGCCGCGATTCTTGGTGATTTCGGACGCGACGAAGCCGATACGACGCACGTTGATGTCGCGGTGTGCCTTGGTGAAGCCGAGCTCGGATGAAAGATGGCGGCGCACGATGTCGCCATCGAGCAGGGTGACGCAACGCCCGCCCATTTCCATCAGGCGTGCCGCCAGCGCACGTGCCAGGGTGGATTTCCCTGCGCCGGACAGGCCGGTGAAAAACACGGTGAAGCCCTGGCGCTCGCGCGGCGGGCTCTGCCGGTGCAATTCGGCAATCACTTCGGGAAAGCTGTACCAGTCGGGGATTTTCAGCCCGGTCTGCATGCGGCGCTGGAATTCCTCGCCGCTCAGGGTGAGCAAACGCGCGCCGGCAGGCGCTTCGGGTTCGGGCAAATGCTCGGCACGGTCTTCCACGTACACCATGCGCGGATAGGCGATGAAGCGCACGCCGATTTTCCCGGCCAGTTCCGTCACGGGCAGATCGGCGTGCGTATGGATGAGGTCTTCACCCCGCCGACAATCGCCGTCAGACTGATGCTCACCGCCTGCGATCAGCAGGCTGCAGCCGTAGTTGCGCGCAATGATGGCGCGCAGCAGCAGGGCGCGGGCGCTTCCCTCGCGCGGCGGAGCCGGCAACAGCGACAACTGGGTCGTGGCAGCAGGGAAGCGTTCGCGGATGGCGAGAAAGCTTCTCACCAGGCCGAAGTATGCTGGCGCCTCGGTAATATCCCCACCAACCTGCGGGTGCAGCAGCAGGTTGGCCTCGTTTTCGATCGCACTTTTCAGACAGAATTCGAATTGCGCGCGATGCATCGGCTGGCGCGCTTGCCAGGCCACCACCCGTCGCCAGCCGCGCCGGACAAACAGCGCACGCAGTTCGGCCGGGGTGGCGCGCAAACCGGAAAAATCAGGATGCGGCGGCAGGGCCACTCCCTCGATCGCCCCACCCAGATGCCGGATGCCACCAGTCTCCCATGCATCGCTGACGGTCAATATTGCGAGCATGAACCCTTCGCCGTCACGCAAGGCCACACGGTCCCCCGATTTCAGGTCGGCGGCGGCTTTCTGCTTGCTGGCGAGCGTGACCGGCAGGGGCCAGAACGTGCCATCTTCAAGTTGACTGTCTGTTTCGACGCGCTCGCATTGCGTACGCGTCATGAAGCCGGTGAGTGGCGAGTAGGCACCCGTCAGCAGCATTTCAAGTTCGCACTGCTGCCGCCAGTCCAGATCGAGCGAAGGCAGGCTCAGGGCTTCCTGCTTGAGGGCCGCACTTTTCGCGGGATCGATCAGATTAACGAGGATTCCGCCGTAGGGTGCGATCAGTTGATTCACGATTCAGCTCCGGGAAAAGACCGCAAAGAATGTAGCAATAAACCGGCCAACCTCGGCGTCAGGCAGATGATTGATGCCGGCCGCTCCTTTGCGCCCGCCGCCAGTGTCGAACTGGCTGCACAGTTCGTCCGCACCGGACTTGGCAACCAGCGGCGCGCGCACGCTGACGACATAGCCGCCACCCGGCTTGGCCGTGAGCACGGCATGCGCCTGTGTGGGGGACTCGACTGCCAGTTGATTGCCGAACACGCCGGAAATCCGCCGCGCCCATTTCTCGGCAGGCAGCATGAAGATGCGCCCGGCGGCACGCGCTTCCGTCACGTCCAAGGCAACGGCGCGCGCCATGTCTTCCTGATAGCCGGCCTTCAGCGTTCGATAGGCGGCCGACTCGGCGATGAAAGCGAAGGGATCGGCAAACGGACGCATCTGGCGATACAACTCGGCCGGGTCGTAAAACAGATCGTCGAGTGTTTCGCCATAGCCGTTGTAATTGAGACATTCACCCAGCGATTGCAGCTGCGCCAACTGGTCAGCCGACAGGCTCAGCGGAGCGGCGGCCTGCCGTGCCGCATCGGCGAGATTGTCGCCGAACGCGGCGGTGACCGCCCACGCCAGATGCCGGCCCTGCAAATACCGGTTCACCAGCAGGCTGGTGCAGACGTTGGCGTCGGTATCGATGTGCGGCTCGAAATGGGGATGTGTGGGGATGTCGCCCGGCTGGTGGTGATCGAAGTAGCGCACCTCCGCCCCGGCTTCGAGAATCCAGTCCAGCGCTTCACGGTTTTTCGACAGGGCGATGTCGAGCACGGTGATGCGATCGCCTGCGCGGGCCAGGACCCGTTTCAGCAGGCTGATATCGCGCTTGGGTCCAGTCACCAGTTCGGAATCGGCGGGGTCGGCGAGGCGCAACTGGTGCAGCGCACAGAGACCGTCGGCGTCGCCGTTGAAAACGTCAATGAAGGGCATGTCGGGTAGGGGCATGAAGCCGTTGAGTGGTACGAAAGTGCGGCCATTGTATGAAGGCGAGCGTTGCAATGACAAGCACATGCAGCGCACTGTAACGTAGCCAGATGACAGGCATCGAGGCGTAATGCTGGCGGTCGGCGCTCAGCAGGAACTGCAGGGCCGAGAATTGCTGGCCATACTTGTCGATCGTGCCGGCGAGTCCGACGTGCAGGAACAAGAGGGCGAAAGGCAACGAAATCAGCGTGCCGATCAGACTCAGCATGCGTTGTGCGCCCATTGCTGGCGAAGCGAGCAAGGCAGATGCCAGGAACACAATATAAAGCCAGGCACTCAAGGCCGCAAAAGCCAGCGGTTGGGGCGTAGCCATCAACTCGACAAGATTGTCGGTGTCGGCCTGGATGACCACGCCCCAATAGGCCAAGCCCAAGACCGGAAGCGCCGCCCAGAAATGCAGGGCGCTCAATCGCCGTCCGCGCCAGCGGCGCACGGTTTGTGCAGCCAGATAGATCAACGCACCGGGAATGGCGGCTAGCGCCACCCAGCGCAGCCCAAGTTCCCACTGCCCGGGCCAGCCCAACACCGGGCTGCCGGCCAGATCGAAAAGACTCTCATCCGGCACGGCCGCATCCAGCAATAAAAAAGCGATTGCGCCATACACCAGCAGACCCAAGGGCAATTGCGCCAGACGGGCCAGACCGGATACCGGCCGGCGCGCCAGCCACACGGGCCAGACAGCCAGCCAGTAACACGCCACCGCCAGAAGTAGTGCCGACAGCCAGGCACTATCCTGTCGGAGCAGTTCGCGTACGTTGTACGGTATGAAGGGCGCATGGGCGGCGCCCCAGAACAGCACGCCCATGCCGACCAGGACGAGCGGCATCTGCCAGCGCATCGGTGTCGCCGGGGGTGCGGCCGGGGATTCGAGCTCCGCGCGATGGGAAGCCCGTGGCATGGTGGCATGCCGGGGCGCCCGCAATATGCGGCGTGCCACGCCATAACCCGCCAGCCCACCTAGCCAGGCCAGCAGCCAGTCGGTGGTGTCGGCGATCTTTTCCGGCAACATCACTTGCCCCAATTCGATGAGTGCAGGCATCCCGACCAGCACCAGCATGGCGACCGTAAACAGTGTGGCCCGCCAGCGCCACGGCTGGCGGGCCACGCCCCATGCCAGCAATCCGCCCAGCGGCGCAAAGAACAGCGTCTTGCGCAAGACTTCGGTGATGGCCCGGTATTCGGTGCCGAAGTAATACACCTCGAACGGTACCCGCTGCACAAAGTCGAGGCGATCTTTGATGAACGCGCCGTCGGTACGGAAATCGAAGGGAAACCAGAACACGAACAGGAGTACCGCCATCCACCCTGCAGCCAGCGCGAAGGGTAGCCACATCCCCCACTGCATCGGCGCGCTGCCGTGCGCTTCGCGTTTGGCCAGACGCCCGCCGACGACACTGCCCAGCGCTCCTCCAAGCGAAGCCGTCAGAATGTCGGTCACATCGCTGACGCGGGAAAAGACGAACAGCTGCGCGAATTCCAAACCGGTCGCGGCAGCCAGCGTCATGCCCCAAGCGCGCCACACACTGCGTGTTCCGTCCAGTCGCCACAGCAAGGCCAAAGGCGTCCAGATCAGCGCATCGGTAACAATTTCATAGACGGCCGTGGCCGGGTCATGCGGCAAATCGCCAAACGGAATCAGCACAACCATGCCGTCCCGCCATTTATGAAAAATCTCGACCAGGCTGATGGTCAGGTCGAGCGGCAGGACGTTGTAAACGACGACACCTGCCAGATAGGTCCAGGCCAGGCGCTCGGCGAGTGCGGCGCGGGCATGGTTGCGCTGCCACGATTGCAGCCAGTCGACGAACCGCCGACCTGTCATCCACCATGCCAGCACCCCAATGAAACCGCCCAGCGTTTCGGCAAAGATGTCGTTCTGCGACACTGTGCGTTGCGGGAAAAACAGCTGGGTAAACTCAATGCCGACGCTCAACGCGGTAGCGGCAGGAATCAACGCCAATGTGGCGAACAGGTTGTACAGACGGCCGCTCCCGCCTGTCATGGCGCCCATCCATAGATAGGTCAGCGGAATGAACAGCAGCAGATTGGCGACCCAGTCGGCGCGCGACCCGATCCCGAGCTTGAGAAACGGAATCTCTCCGAAGCGAGCCACGGCGACCTCCCACGGCAACGCATGGAATTTGAGCGGTACCAGACTGCCATAGATGACAAATACGGTGTAGCCCAGTGCGACCAACCACAGCAATGCACGCGGATTAGTGGGGAACTGCGCGCGATCGCTCATGGCCAGGCGGAGTCCAGTGTGTGCAGCAAAGCAGAAGAAACGCTTGCCCCGGGATACGCCGTCGCCTGCCAGCCGGGGTAGGTCGCCAGTTCGCGAATCAAGTTTTGTGGCAGGCGATCACCTTCCGGATGCGGCCCCAGCAAGTCCGGCGTCAGGTCCGATACGGCAACATTCAGTAGATCGGGGCGATAGGCCAAGGCCGCGTTATATGCCGTCTCACCGCCCTGCAAGGGTGTCGCAGCGGCGATCACATTGGCGATTACACGCTGGCGATAGGGCGTGCCTACGGCATGGCGTACCCGGATGCCCGTACCGGATGCCAACACGGTGTTGGAGAAAATGGCCATGTCACGCGGTACCTCGTTGTGCGGCTGGATATGGATCGCATCGCCGCCGCCGTTGACGAAGACATTGTCGTAGAGCACCACACGCCCCTCCGCCTGCAATAATGCCTCGCTGGGATTGTGCTGGAAGAAATTGCCATAGACCAGATAGCGGTCCTCGCTGCCCGCTCCGGCCAGCGGAAAATGCCCAAGCAGGACGTTGGGACGCGCCTGCGGCCCAGGTAACGCATCCTGTTTGGAAAAGACGTTGTAGCGAATCACCGTATCGTAGCGATCGGCATGGCCGGCGGGACGGCTCGCTTGATGCTTGATCTGCAAACTATAGCCCAGCGTATGGGAAACCCGATTGGCCTCGATCACGCCGCCGACGAAAGGATCCGAGCCATCGGCGTCGCCAAGGTACATGCCGGTGCCGACCCGCTCGATATGGTTTCCCCGGATCACCCAGCCGAATGCCGGACACTTGGTTGAAATACCCACATTCTGTTGCGATGCGGCATGGTCGTGAATGTAAAGGCTGTCCAGCGTAATGAAGTCGGCATAGTGGCTGTGGCCTTCGGCCTTGACCGCATCCACCGGCCGATTACGGCCATCGAGTTCCAGGTGGCGTAATACCAGATGGCGAACATCGACCAGACTGATCGTATTGGCGCCAGGCCGGGCGAGGAAACGCGGCGGCTCAGCAGGCAAGGCCGCTTCAATGACGATAGGCCGGCTGGCCTCGCCGGACAAATTGCGCAAAGGCAAACCTTGCCGGTAATCGCCCGCCTCCAGCAGCATGCGGTCGCCTGGTTGCAGGCGACGCACATGATCGAGGTAATCCTGCGCATTCGCACGGTAATCCGTTGCGACCGCCGTTCCCGCCAGCAAGCAAAGCCATGCTGCGCAGACGACGCGCCGCATTCAGTCCGCCGTGTCAGGCAAAGGCAGCCCGCTTTTAAGCAGATCCAGCTTGCCATAGAGCACACGGGTCATGCCTGCCACGCTCTGCCGGCCTGTATCCACCACGATGTCGGCCACTTCGCGGTACAGCGGGTCACGTTGCTTGAATAGTTCCCGCAGCCTGGCGAGCGGATTTTCGGTTTGCAGCAAAGGGCGGTTGCGGTCATGCCGCGTACGCTCATACAAATGCTCGGGTATGCCGCGCAAATAAATTACCACTCCGTTTTTCTTCAGATTGTCGCGATTGGCTGACGAGAGGACCGCACCGCCCCCCGTGGCCAGAACAATACCGGACAGGCCCGTCAGTTCGGCGATCGCCGCTTCTTCGCGTTTGCGGAAACCCGCCTCGCCTTCGATCTCGAATATGACCGGAATCTTGACGCCGGTTCGCGCCTCGATTTCGTGGTCCGAGTCGTAAAAGACGCATCCATAATGCTTGGCCAGCAGCCGCCCCACGGTTGTCTTGCCGGCCCCCATCAACCCGACGAGGTATAGATTGTCGCGCTTGCTCATGGCGCCATTCTAATTGAGAGCGGCTGAATGGATAGCGCCGAACGAACGCAAAAAATCAAAGCGAAAAAAAAAGCGCGGGACTCGCCCGCGCTTTGGATGTCAGCCGTGATCAGCGTATCGACAGGCGATCGTCGAGGATGCGCGGAGTCAGGAAAATGATCAGCTCGGTCTTGGTATTTTCTTTGTGGGTGGTCTTGAACAGATTGCCGAACACGGGAATATCGCCAAGCAGTGGAACCTTATCCGCGGATGATCTTTCATCGCCGTCATAAATGCCGCCCAGCACCAAGGTTTCGCCGTTATTCACTCTTACCTGGGTTTTGATACGCTTGGTTGCAATGGATGGCACCGTGAAACCACCAGTCGTCACAGTATTTCCCGCATCTTGTGCGTCTTTTTGCACTTCAACGTTCAGGATCAGAGAATCATTATTCAAGATTTGTGGATCAACTAACAAGCACAGAAACACATCCTTGAAGGTCACAGTAGCAGGAGAATTGGCAGAACCTGGTGTGACGTAAGGAATCTGGCTGCCGTTGAGAATCACCGCCGGTTTCTGGTTAGTAGTCAGCACGCGCGGGTTCGAAATCACCTTGCCCCGGTTTTCCGCCTCTAGTGCACGCAACTCCAAACCCAACAAGTTTCCATTAGCGGGATCCACAAGACTCATGAGCAGATTCGGCAGAACACTACTACCAGTAGGCAAGGCTTGCCCTGCACCGCTGAACGAACGGGTACCGCTAGCATTCGCAGCCGTGAAGTTCAGCCGAGCACCCAGATCACGGTTCCAGCCACTATCAGCCACCACGACCCGTGCCTCGATCATGACTTGGCGTGCCGGCACATCCAGGCGTGCAAGCAGTTCGCGGACCTCCTGAATCTTGCGCGCCGTATCGGTGATGATGAGCGTATTGGTCTTCAGTTCGTAGGTCGCGCGGCCGCGCTTAGTGAGGATCTTCTGGTCGCTCTCTCCGGCGCCTTGCTGCGAATTCTGCAGTGCCGTACTGGTCAGTCCTTGCGCCTGAGCTGAGCAGTTCACCGAGCCACTACCCACGGAGCCCGGGGAGGTTCCTGACGCACCGTACAGCATGGATCTCGCCTCATCCGCCCGCATGTAATTAAGCTGGATGTACTCGGTGGTCAAGGGCTCCAGATCGGCCACCTGATTCTTCGCCTCGAACTCCAGCTTTTCCTTGGTCATCAACTCGTCTTTGGGCGCGATCCAGATCACGTTGCCGTTCTGGCGCTTGTCCAGTCCCTTGGTCTGCAGGATGAGGTCGAGCGCCTGATCCCATGGCACATCCTTCAATCGCAGGGTGAGGTTGCCGGTCACGGTGTCGCTGGCGACGATGTTGAGGCCGGTGAAATCGGCGATGACCTGCAGCACCGAGCGCACTTCGACGTTCTGGAAGTTGAGCGAGAGCTTCTCGCCGGTGTACTTCACCTTGCCGTCGGCCGTTTTCTTCTGGGCGTCGTCGCTCTGCTTGACTTCGACGATGAAGCTGTTGTCGGTCTGGTAGGCGGAATATTCCCAGCCGCCCTTGGGCTGGATCACCATGCGCGTGTTGTCGCCCAGGGTATAGGTTTCGACGGTCTGCACCGGGGTGCCGAAATCGGCCACGTCGAGGCGACGCTGCAGAGCCTTGGGCAGTTCGGTGCCGATGAAATCGACGACCACACCATTCGATTGTTGACGGATGTTGATCCCGGCTTGGGCGTCGGACAGGGTCGTCACGATACGCGCCTCACCTGCTGCGCCACGCCGGAAATCGACGTCGCGAATCGTGTGGCGTGCGCCATCGGCTGCCGCTTCGGCAAAACGCGGGCTGACATTCATGGGCGCAGCGCTGGTCCCGACATCGCCCAGGGCGATCAGCAGGGATTTGCCGTCCACGCTGGCTTCATACTCAACCGATTTGTTCAGGTTGAGTACCAGACGGGTTCGGGTCCCGGCTTGCACTATATTCACGCTCGATAACGGGCCGAGATTGGCTTCGACGGTGTTGCGACCAAGTGCATTCCCCGTGTCGGGCAGGTCCAGCGCGATGCGCGGCGGATTCCCGACCGTAAAGCCGGCCGGCGTGGCAGCCAGCGCCTTCTTGAGATTGACGCGTACCACGACCTTGCCGCCGGGCAAGGTCGTGGTTTCAACGCTTTGCACAGCATTGCCCGTGGGCGGCGCGTCGGCAGCGCGCACCGCGAACGGCAGCACCAAACCGGTGAATAGGATGAGCCCGAATAAATGGCGGGTCATTTTCTGGGCAATTTTCGGCAATGCATTCATGTCAGCCTCTTTGAAATTCAGTACTACAAATCATTCCTGCAAATTCAGGGTGCTGGTACGCTCCGACCAATCCCCGGCGCTATCCTGGACAATTTCACGCAGCGTCACTTCGCTATCGCTGATCTGCGTAACGAGGCCGAAATTCTGGCCCATGTAATTACCCTTCTTGATGTGGTAAATCGCATTGTCCGGTGTCTTGATGACCGCCTGGTTCACCCCGTTCTGTGACAACACGCCCACCATTTTCAGCGTCTCAAGCGAGAACGCTTCCAGAGGCTCTTTCGGGCGGGTGAGATCGGGCTGCATCCCGCCGCCACCGCCGGTCGAGAGCTTTCTGGGCTTGAAAGGGTCGGGCAGATCGAAGGCTGCATAACTGAATGGCTCGTAAGCCTTCACCTCCGGCAGTGGATCGATTTTGCCCTGCATGTCCTTGCCGGTTTCGGCGACGAATCGGTGCAGATCATCCATGTCACCGCCGCCGCAGCCGCTCAATCCAGTGACGATCAATACGATGGCCAGGCGCTTCATTTCTTTTGCTCCTTGGCTTTTTGTTTCCGGGCGATGACCTCATCATCGTCCAGGTAACGGTAGGTTTTGACGATGGCGTCCATATTCAACACGCCATCCTTCGCCGGCTCCATGGAAATATCCTGCAGAGTCACGATGCGCGGCAACTTGGAGACGTCGCTGACGAAGGCGGCGATGTCATGATAGCCGCCGGTCACTTTGACCTGGATGGGCGTTTCGGCATAGAACTCGGATACGGTCTCGGCTTGGGGCTTAAATAAATCGAACTGCAAGCCGCGCCCCAGGCCAGCCTGGTTGACGTCCGTGATCAGCGCATCCATTTCCTGCTTGTTCGGCAATTGTTTCAACAACGCACCGAATGCCTGCTCAATGTCGGCCAGCTGCTTTTTGTACGCCTCCAGATTGATGGCCTGATTCTTCTTGGTGGTGAACACACTGCGCAACTCGGTTTCCTTCTGTTTGGCGGTGTCGAGCGTTTCCATTCCGCCGCGCCAGTCGAACCACCAGCCTGCCAGCACAATCGCCACGCACAGGAATGCCAGCGCAACGAGCTTGGTCGGCAGCGGCCAGTCGGCCAGCGTCTTCAGATCGAGTTTATTGAGTTCGTCCAGGGTCATGCCTTGCCCCCCTTGTCATTCGCGCTGTCCGGTTGCTGATGCGTCTGCTTGACGGTCAGTACGAACTCGTTGGCGCGTAGATTGTTCACGGTGGCGGCCTTGATCTCGACCAGCGTGGCCGATTCGAACCAGGGCGAACCGTCGAGATTCCGCATCAAAGTGGAAACGCGCGCACTCGACTGGGTATAGCCGCTGATCGTGACGATGTCGCCCGCCTGTTTGAAGGACTTGAGATAGAGCCCGTCCGGAAGCAGGCGGATCATCTGGTCGAACAAATGAACGACTTCAGTACGGTTGGACTGCAAGGTCTCGACGACCTGTTTACGTGCCAGCAGGGCCTGCGTCTGTTCGCGGATTTTCTTGATTTCGCCGATCTGGCCGTCCAGCTTGGCGATTTCCTGTTCCAGATAGGCATTGCGCGCTTCCTGGTTGGACTGCCGTGCGGCGATCACGCTATGTCCCAGAACGACAACCAGAACACCCGTCGCAACGGCAATGCCAAGCAGGATATTGAACTGGCGTCGCCGGGCGGCGCGCGCAAGTTCGCGGTGGGGAAGGAGGTTAATGCGGATCATTGTGGGTCGAACCTCCGCATGGCGAGGCCGCAAGCGACGAAGAGAGAAGGCGCATCGGCAGTCAATGCCTGCGGCCGGATTTTGGAGCCGACCGCCATGTTGGCAAACGGATTGACGACCATCGTCGGCGTACCGGTACGCTGGGCGACGACTTCATCGATGCCGGGGATCATGGCGCCGCCGCCAGCGAGCAGGATCTGGTCGACCTTGCGATACTGGGTCGATGTGGTGAACAGTTGCAGGGCACGGCCGATTTCCATCGCCAGAGTTTCGCTGTAGGGCTGCAGCACTTCCATGTCGTAGCTTTCGGGCAGCGTCCCCTTGCGCTTGGCGTTTTCGGCCTCTTCGCTGGTCATGCCATAGCGACGCGAGATTTCGTTGTTGAGCTGGTTGCCGCCAAAACCGTGTTCGCGCAGATAGACCGACTCGTTGTCGTTGAGGATGTTGATGTGCATGTTCTGCGCACCCACGTCGATGATCGCCACGGTCTGCCCGGCCCCGCTATTGGGCAGCAGATGGGCAATCTGTTCGTAGGCGGTCTGCGTGGCATACGATTCGACGTCCATGATCAGCGCCTTCAGACCGGCCGCCTCGACGGCCGCCACGCGATCCTCGACTTTTTCCTTGCGCGCCGCGGCAAGCAGAATCTGCATGTCGTCCGGGCTGCTGGGCGACGGGCCGAGCACCTGGAAATCCAGATTCACCTCATCGAGCGAGAAGGGAATGACCTGATTGGCCTCGGCTTCCACCTGATTCTCCAGGTCGATCCCCTTGAGGCTGGCCGGGGCCAGGATCTTCTTGGTGATGACGGCCGACGACGGCAACGCCAGGGCTACATTCTTGATCCGTGTTCCCAGATCCTTCCAGGCGGTTCGCAAAGCATCGGCCACCTGATCGAGATTGGCGATATTGCCGTCTGTCACGGCATCCTTGGGCAAGGGCTCGATGACATAGCGTTCCACCCGCAGCATGCCTTTTCCTGCGTCGGACAACTCCACCAGCTTGACCGCAGTCGTACTGATGTCGAGCCCCAGGATGGGCAGACCCTTGGCAGACAGCCAGTCCAGATTGATATTCAGGTGCAAGAGTTTTCCTTTACACTTCTGTGGGTTGGCGCTTTTTCTTATTATTGTTTTTAGATGCTAGCAACAACACACGGTTTTTAACAGTTTTTTTCTTGCGACAGCATTAGAGTTGAACATGTGTGTCCAATTTCCAACACCACTAACGCCTATAATCGTCGGAAACTTTAGGCATCACTTGGCAGATTCGAGCAACACCGCCAGAGCATGGGGACACCCAAGTACACTGCGCGGCACGTGACGAGTCCATGCGCATAAGAAACAGCGGGTTACCGAGACGGACCCGCCGCCCCTCCCGGGGCTCGATATTTGGTGCGGATTTCCAAATGTATGGCGTCTCCAAAGAAGGAACCGGATGTTTTCGAAATGGTGGCATTACGCACTGGCATTGATTGTCAGCCTCGGCGTCGTCGGCACGGCACTGGCCGGATTGGCTGCAGCCCTGATTTACCCCAACCTGCCGCCGCTCGAAGCGCTGACAGACTACAAACCCAAGCTGCCGTTGCGCGTCTACACGGCTGACGGCGCCCTGATCGGCGAATTCGGCGAAGAACGCCGGGCCTTCATCGCCATCGATAAAGTCCCGACCTATATGAAGCAGGCGATCATCGCCGCTGAAGACGAGCGCTTCTATGAGCATGGCGGGGTCGATACGCTGGGCGTGCTGCGTGCTGCGATGTCGAACCTGGTGTCCGGCGGTGCCAAGGAAGGCGCCTCGACCATCACCATGCAGGTGGCCCGCAACTTCTTCCTTTCGAACGAGAAGACGCTCACCCGCAAGCTGTCCGAAGCCATGCTGGCGATGAAAATCGAGCACAGCCTGTCGAAGGACAAGATTCTCGAGTTGTACCTCAACCAGATTTATCTCGGCCAGCGCGCCTACGGCTTCGAAGCTGCCGCGCGCACCTACTTCGGCAAGCCGATGCGCGAATTGTCGCTGGCGGAATTCGCCATGCTTGCAGGCTTGCCGAAAGCGCCGTCGCGTTACAATCCCGTGGTCAACTTCCCGCGCGCCAAGGCACGTCAGGAATATGTGCTGGGACGGATGCGTGCACTCAAATTCATTGACCAGCCGACCTGGCAAGCCGCCGTCAAACAGAAACTGGTCATCCGCCAGGCGCGCCAGCAAACGGATGTTTCGGCCGACTACGTCGCCGAAATGGTACGCCAGGCCCTGTTCGAGAAATACGGCGAATCCATCTACAGTTCAGGCTACAAGGCCGTCACCACGCTGCGCCGCGCCCAACAGGCCGCGGCCGACCTCGCGGTCTGGCAAGGCATTGCCGACTATGATCAGCGCCACGGCTATCGCGGCCCGGAGAAGGAAATCAGCTTGCCCGCCGACAAGGCCGAACGCGAAGCCGCCATCGCCAGCGCACTGGAAGATCTCGCGCCGGTCAGTGACATGCAACCCGCCGTGGTCGTCAGCGTCACCCCCAAACTGATACGCGCCCGACTGGAAAACGACACAGTGGTCGATATTTCAGGTGCCTCACTCAAATGGGTGGCCAACTGGGTGGCGGGAAAGAAAGGCCGGCAGCTCGCCCCCGGGGCGATCGTACGCGTGCAGGCGACGGGCAAACCGCAGCAATGGCGGCTCGCGCAGCTTCCCGAAGTGGAAGCCGCACTGGTGGCCCTGAACCCGAAGGACGGCGCCATCACTGCCTTGGTCGGCGGTTTCGATTTTCACCGCAACAAATTCAATCGCGTGACGCAGGCCTGGCGACAGCCGGGATCGAGCTTCAAGCCGTTCATCTACTCGGCCGCGCTGGAAAAAGGCTATACCCCGGCCACCATGATCGACAACATGCCGTTGACGCTCAGTGCCGAAGAAGCCGGCGGCACCGCCTGGGAGCCGCAGAATTACGACGGCGACACCAGCGGCCCGGTGCGCATGCGCACGGCGCTGACCAAATCGCTCAACCTGGTGTCGATACGTATCCTGCAAGGCATCGGTCCGAACTACGCGCGCGACTACATCCGCCGCTTCGGTTTCGATCCCGCTCGCCACCCACCTTACCTCACCATGGCGCTCGGTGCTGGCAGCGTCACCCCGCTTCAGCTGGCCGCAGCCTATGGCGTCTTCGCCAACGGCGGTTTCAGCGTCAAACCCTATCTGATCGACAAGGTCTACGACAAGGATGGCCGTCTGCTGATGGAAGCCAAGCCGCAAACGGTGGGCTCGAATGCCCCTCGCGTGATCGATCCGCGCAATGCCTGGCTGATGACGAACATGATGCAGGATGTGGTGCGCTACGGAACCGGTGCACGTGCAGGCCAGCTTGGACGTAGCGACATCGCCGGCAAGACCGGCACGACCAATGATGCACGCGACACCTGGTTTGCCGGTTACACACCTGACTTGGTGGCTATCGCTTGGATGGGGTACGACCAGCCACGCTCCCTCGGCCGGCACGAAACCGGTGCGCAATCCGCACTTCCGATCTGGATGGGTTTCATGGGCCCGACGCTGAAAAACATGCCGCAGCAAGGCTGGACCATGCCCAGCGGCATCATCAGCGTGAATATCGATCCGAACACCGGCACGCGTCTGCCCGATACCCTGATAGGTGAATTTCTGGGGAATATCCTGGGCACGACCTCAGGCGGCATGACTGAACATTTCTACCAGGAGTTCCCGCCGCCCGACGCGCCGCCTGCCGGATGGAGCTCGGGCACCGAGACGCCATCGGATCCCGCGACACCCCTGCACGGAACCGGAACGCCGCCATGAAACATCAGGATATGCGCCGCCGCATCGCCCATGCCGCGGCACGCATACTGGCCGAGGACGGTAGCCTCGATTACGGCAGCGCCAAACGCAAGGCAGCGCGTCAACTCGGCGCGCCCGACAGCGGCAATCTGCCGGACAACCAGCAGGTCGAAGAGGCGCTACGCAGCTACCAGGCCATTTACCAGACCGAAGAAACCCGAGCGCAACTGACACTGCTGCGACAAACCGCGATCGAATACATGGAGCAACTCGTGGATTTCGACCCGCATCTCACCGGGTCGGTACTCAATGGGACAGCCGGCCCCCATGCCGACATCAACCTGCAACTGTTCACCGACCACCAGAAAGACGTCGAATTTCTGCTGATGCGCCTGTCTGCGACCTATCAGGCCGGCGAATACCGGACCTCGGACACCTCGGGACGAATCTATCCGCGCTTCATGATCGACGACCCGCGCGCCCGGATCGACTTGGTCGTCTACCCCGCCGCCGAACTGCGCAACATGAAACGCCTGCAAGCCGATGGCAGCCCGCGTCGCCTGCGCTTGCCACAGGTCAGGACGCTCATTTGATCATTCTCATTGCCGCATGCCCTGGCATGGAAGATGCTCACTCACCCTCCATGGTTCTTATGAGTGAACGGCTGTGATCCGATTTTTCCGGCACTATGTGCCGCTGAATTTATTGCTGCTGGTATTGATCGAAACGCTGATTCTGGGCGGGTCGATCTACGCCGGGGTAAGCGCCCGCTTCCTTGATGGCAGCGTGATTCCGCCTGAGCTCGACCCCCTGCTGCCCAAAGCCCTGACCTTCGCCGTCGTCATGCTGGGACTGATGACCGCGAGCGGGCTGTACGATCTCGAATGGCAGGGCGGAGTACGTGCCTTGCTGCAGCGCCTGGGCCTGAGTTTCGGACTAGGCTTGGTGACCATGAGCCTGCTGTTCTACTTCTTTCCCGCTTTGCTGGTCGGGCGGGGCGCCTTCCTTCTGTCTTTCGGCCTGGCATTACTGGGCATTTTGCTCAGTCGCGCCCTGTTCATTCGCTGGGCACGCGTTGGCGCGCTCAAGACCCGCGCCCTGGTGATCGGCACCGGCAGCCGCGCCGCCCATGTCGAAGCCATGCTGGCCAAGCGTTCCCGCGCCAGCAATGTCCAGGTCATCGGCTATCTGCCGATGGGCGGTAGTCATCATTTCGTCGATCATGCTCGTATTCTCGACACCCAGGAACCGCTTCCTGAACTGGCGCTTCGCCTGCAAATCAGCGAAATCATCCTCGCGGTACGCGACCGCCGCGGCGGCGGCATGCCGGTACAGGACCTGCTCAAATGCAAGCTGTACGGCATACGCATCCTTGAATTGTCCAGTTTCTTCGAACGCGAGAACGGCCATCTGCAACTCGACTCGATGAATGCCAGCTGGATGATCCTGTCCGAGGGTTTTCACCAGGGCATGCTACGCGACACGGCCAAACGCCTGTTCGATCTGCTGGTGAGCGCCGCCATGCTGGTCGTCTGTCTGCCGATCATGGCCCTCACCGCCCTGTTCATCAAGCTGGAAAGCCCTGGGCCGGTGCTCTACCGCCAGGAACGCGTCGGCCAAGGCTGTCGCAATTTCACCATCCTCAAGTTCCGCAGCATGTGCGTCGACGCCGAAAAAGACGGCAAGCCGCGCTGGGCCGGCCAGAACGACAGCCGCGTGACACTCACCGGGCGTTTCATCCGCCGCACCCGCATCGACGAGCTGCCGCAGATTTTCAACGTCTTCTTCGGCGACATGAGCTTCGTCGGTCCGCGCCCGGAGCGCCCCTATTTCGTGGCGGACCTGACCCAGAAAATTCCCTATTACGGCGTGCGCCACACCGTCAAACCCGGCATCACCGGCTGGGCGCAAGTACGCTACCCGTATGGCGCGAGCGACGAAGACGCCATGCACAAACTGCAATACGATCTCTACTACGTCAAGAACCACAGCCTGTTCCTCGATCTCATGATCCTGTTCCAGACCGCGCAAGTCGTGTTGTGGGGAAAGGGCGTGCGCTGAGCGCGCGCGCCCGGAACCGACCATGCCCGACACCCTGCTTCTCCTGGCCGCCGTCGGTTATGGGCTGGCAGCGCTCGCTTATCTCGGCCTGTCCGGCCTGATCGTCGCCAGCTGGCGTCGCCGCCCGCAAGGCCGCCAACTGGTACTCGCAACCGGACTGAGTGCCATCTGGGGCGCATTCTCGGCACTCACGGCCTTAGGCGCCCTGCCCCCCCAGCTCGGCCTGGCGGCCGAAGTGGCGCGCAACGGCGCATGGCTGGCACTCCTGCTGTACATCCTGCAACTGCGTCTGCCCTTCGACGCCGCCCTGCCTGCGCCGATCCGCCTCATCCGTATCCTGAGCGGCATACTCGTCGGAGTTCTACTTCTCGCCAGCGTCTACCCCTTCATTGCGCCGACCCAGCCAGTGCTAGCGCGATGGGCGGGCAATCTGGGGCTGGTTCTGCTGACCGTCATGGGTCTGGTGCTCACCGAACAGGTGTACCGCAGTACCCGCCCGGAAGACCGCTGGGCGATCAAGTTCCTCTGTCTGGGGCTGGGCGGGCTCTTCGTTTACGACTTCTACCTCTATGCCAATGCCGCGTTGTTCAATGCCATGGACGCTCAGGTATGGGCCGCACGGGGCTATGTAGCCGCCCTGGTGACGCCGCTGATCGCCGTCTCCGCTGCCCGCAATCCGGAATGGGCCGCGCCGGTCGGCCTGTCACGCAGCATGGCGTTCCATACCGCCAGTCTGCTGGCTGCGGGCATCTACCTTCTGCTGATGGCCAGCGCAGGCTATTACCTGCGCCTGTTCGGCGGCGAATGGGGCAACGTGGTGCAAACCGTCTTCATCTTCGCTGCCGCCATGCTGCTGGTGCTGCTGATGTTCTCCGGTACCTTGCGCGCCCGCTTGCGCGTGTTCCTGTCCAAGCATTTTTTCAGCTATCGCTACGACTACCGCGAAGAGTGGCTCAACTTCACCCGCACCCTCACCGAAGGCCGGCCCGGCGAGCAGCTATGCGAACGCGCGGTCGAGGCGCTGGCCGGGCTGCTCGAAAGCCCTGGTGGGGCACTCTGGATGCGCGAAGGCGATGCCGGCTATCAACGCGCCAGCCACTGGAACTGGGCCGATCTCCAGGGAACCGAGCCGGCCGATGCGCCGTTCATTCAATGGCTCTCCAGCAAGCAATGGGTGGTGGACCTGGACGAAATGAAAGTACGCCGCGATCTGTACGGCGACCTGAGTACGCCGGCATGGCTCGAACGCGCCGACAACGCCTGGCTGGTCGTGCCGCTGATGCTGCACGAGGAACTGCTCGGATTTGTCGTGTTGAAACACTCATTGGGCAATGTCACATTCAACTGGGAAGTCAGCGATCTGCTCAAGGTAGCAGCCCGTCAGGCGGCAGCGCATCTGGCCCAGATGCGGGCATCCAATCAGCTGATCGTGGCCCGCCAGTTCGAGTCGTTCAATCGCACCACGACCTTCGTCATCCACGACCTGAAGAATCTGATTGCCCAACTGTCCCTGCTGCTGGCCAATGCGGAGAAACACAAACACAAGCCCGAGTTCCAGGCCGACATGCTCGATACGGTGGCGAATGCGGTCACCCGCATGAACAAGGTGCTGGCGCAACTGCGCCGGAGCAGCGATGCGACCCAGGCGCAGTCAGTGGCGCTGGCCGACATCCTGAATGAAGCCGTTGCCAGCAAACAGGCATTCAAGCTGCGCCCCACCCTGGAATTGCCGCCCGCGTCGTTGCGCGTGCGCGCCGAGCGCGACCGACTCACCCGCGCGATCGGCCACTTGTTGCAAAATGCACTTGAGGCCACGCCGCCGACCGGCCACGTTACGCTGCGCGGTTTCGAGGAAGCCGGACGAGCGATTATTGAAATCGTCGACACCGGGTGCGGCATGGACGACGAATTCGTCCGCACCCGGCTGTTCCAGCCATTCGATTCGACCAAGGGAGCCGGCATGGGTATCGGTGCCTACGAATGTCGTGAAACCTTGCGTGCCTTGGGCGGGAACATCGAGGTGGACAGCACGCCTGGCCTCGGCACCCATTTCCGTCTCAGCCTGCCGCTGGACAATCATTCACCTGCTGGAGGAGACGCCGCATGAGCGACGCCAAACAAAAGATACTGCTGGTCGAAGACGATCCCGGGCTTCAAAAGCAGCTGAAGTGGAGCCTCGCCGATTACGAACTGGTCATGGCCGCCGACCGCGACAGCGCCATCGCCCAGTTGCGCCGCCACGAGCCCCCGGTCGTGCTGCTCGACCTCGGCCTGCCGCCCGACGTCGACGGCGCCACCGAAGGCCTGGCGGCACTGCAGCAGATCCTGTCGCTCGCGCCGTCTACCAAGATCATCGTCGTCACCGGCAACCTCGATCGCAGCAATGCGGTGAAAGCGATCCATCTCGGTGCCTACGACTTCTTCCAGAAACCCTTCGACCCTGACGTGTTGGCCCTGATGATCGCCCGTGCCCTGCATGTCCATGCACTGGAAATCGAGAACCGGATGCTCGCCGCCAAACAGCGCGGCTCTGCCCTGCAAGGGCTGATCACCAGCAGCGAGCCCATGCTGAAGATCTGCCGTACCGTGGAAAAAGTCGCGCCTGCCAACGCCACCGTATTGCTGCTGGGCGAATCCGGCACTGGCAAGGAGGTGCTGGCACGTGGCGTCCACGAATTGTCGCCGCGTGCCGGCAAGCGTTTCGTCGCCATCAACTGCGCGGCGATTCCCGACACCCTGCTGGAATCCGAATTGTTCGGCTACGAGAAAGGCGCTTTCACCGGTGCCGCCAAGCAGACCATCGGTCGAATCGAATATGCCAACGAGGGCACGCTTTTCCTCGACGAAATCGGCGATCTACCGATGCCCCTGCAGGCCAAGCTATTGCGCTTCCTGCAGGAACGCGTGATCGAGCGCCTGGGCGGCCGCGGCGAAATCCCGGTCGACGTGCGCGTCGTCTGCGCCACCCATCGCGATCTCGCCGGCATGATTCGCGAAGGCAGTTTCCGTGAGGATCTGTACTACCGCCTGTCTGAAATCTCGGTGAAAATCCCGCCGTTGCGGGAGCGTCCCGGCGACGCCGTATTGCTGGCGCAAGCCTTCCTCGAACGCTATGCGCGCGAACAGGGTCGCAACATCCGCGGCTTCACGGCCGACGCGCTGGGAGCACTGGAAGCTCATGCCTGGCCCGGCAATGTGCGCGAGATGGAAAACCTGATCAAACGCGCCACCATCATGGCAGAAGGCAACCAGATCACCGCGGCCGACCTTGGGCTCGACACCGGCCACACCGAGCCCCCACCTTTCAATCTGCGCCAGGCGCGCGAGAACGCGGAACGTCTCGCCGTCAGCCGCGCCCTGGCACACAGCGACGGCAGCATCGCCCAGGCTGCCGAACTGCTCGGCATCACCCGTCCCACGCTGTATGACCTGATGGCAAAAATCGGCATGAAATAGCCCTCGCGTACCACGTCGTCCCCTTCCCGCACGAATACTGGAGATCTTCATGCCGTCCCCCCTTCCCGCTCCCCGGCTACTGCTGGCCCTGTTGCTTGGCGCATGTCTGTTGACGGCCTGCGGCAGGGAAGACAGTGCCACCCTGGTTACCGAAGCCCGGACCAAACTTGCGGCCGGCGATTACAAGGCTGCCATGATCCAGCTGAAGAATGCCGTGGCAAAAGACGAAAAGAACGCAGAGGCCCGCTTCGAGCTGGGCAAGCTGTATTTCGCCCAACTCGACCTGGCCAGTGCGGAAAAGGAATTCCGTCGTGCGCGCGAGGCTGGCTTCTCCGCCGACAAGGTCAATCCCATGATCGCCCGCAGCTTGCTGGGACAGCGCGAATTCCAGCGCGTGCTGGACGAGTTGCCGGTTCTGCCCGGCAGCGGACCGGAGACCGCCACACTGCAAGCGCTGCGCGCCACGGCCGAACTCGGACTGGAACACCGTGAGGAAGCGCGCAAAACCCTGCAACATGCACTACAGATCGCCCCTGCCAATGCCGAAGTGCAGCTGGCGTTGGCGAAGCTGGCCCTGGCGGACGGCGATTCCGCCAAGGCCATGCAAAACCTTGACGTCGCACTGCGCATCGATCCCAAACACCTGGACAGTCTGTTGCTGAAAGGCGATCTGCTGCGTGCCACAGGAAAATCGGCTGAAGCTACAGCGATTTACCAGGAAGCGCTGCAGGTCGACCCACGCGACACGAATGCCCGTCTGGCCCTGGCAGGTCTCGCCATCACCGAGAACAGACTGGACGACGCGCGCAAGGAAGTCGAGGCGGCCCTTAAAGTGATGCCCAACAGCCTGCTGGCGCACTATACCCAGGCACTGATCGACTTTCGCGAGAAAAAAACCGAGGGCGCGCGCGACCACCTGGCCGATGTGCTGAAGAGTGCACCGGAATTCGTACCCGCGCTGTTGCTGGGTGGCTCGATCGAATATACGCTCGGCAATCTGCAAACTGCCGAAACGTATCTCAACAAGGTCGTCAAGGCCGCACCCGGCAACCTGTACGCGCTGCGCTTGCTGGCCGCCTCGCAGTTGCGTCTGGGACGCCCCGACGACGCAGCGAATACGCTGGCTCCAGCCCTCAGATCGGCCAACCATGACGCCGGCATACTGATCGTCGCCGGCGAAGTCGCACTGGCAAGAAAAGACTTTGCCCAAGCCTCGGCTTTTTTCGAGCAGGCCGCGCAGCGCAACCCTGACAGTGCCGCCATCCGGACCGAACTCGGCATCTCCCGATTGGCCCAGGGCGACAGCCGCGCCATGGCCGACCTGCAAACTGCTTCCAATATGGAAGGCGCCAGCAGCCGAGCCGATACCTTCATCATTCTCAATCAGCTGGAACACAAGCAGTTCGACGCCGCGTTGACCAGCATTGCCGCGCTGGAAAAGAAACAGGGCGCGAACCCCCTGGTCTGGAATTACCGGGGTGCCGCCTATCTCGGCAAGCAGGATACCGTCCACGCACGCGACAGCTTCGAACGCGCGCTCAAGCTCGACCCCAAGTTCTTCCCCGCTGCGGCCAACCTGGCGCAACTCGACCTGAAGGACAAGCAACCTGACGCCGCGCGCCAACGTTTCGAAGGCATACTTAAAGCCGATCCTCAGCACCTCAATGCCATGCTCGCATTGGCGGATCTGGCCCTGCGTAACCAGGATGAAAAGACTTACATAAGCTGGCTGGAGAAAGCCGCCGCCGCGCATCCCCAGGCATTGCAGCCACGCGTGACGCTGGCAAGATACCTCCTCGCCAAAGGAAACAAGAACAAGGCGCTCGCCGTGGCCCGCGAAGCCGTCAATGCCCAACCCGACAATCCAGCGGCCCTCGATCTTCTCGGCACGACGCAACTCGCGCTTGGGGATACGACCAACGCACTGGGCAGTTTTCGCAAGCTTGCCGAGCGCTTGCCCGAGCAGGCGGCTCCATTGATCAAGCTCGCCACCGCCCAGATCGTTGCAAAAGACCTCCCGGGTGCACGCAATACCTTGCAGGATGCATTGCGCATCCAGCCCGGCTTTCTCGATGCGCAGTTGATGCTGGGCGGCGTCGAAATTCAGAGCGCACGGTTTGATGACGCACTCAAACTCGCCAAGCAGGTGCAACAGCAAAAACCCGCTTCCCCCGCCGGCTTCACGCTCGAGGGCGACACCGCATTTGCGCGCAAGGACTACGCTGCCGCACTTGCCGCGTTCGAGCACGCACAGAAACTGGCGCCCTCCGGCGCGCTGCTGATACGTCAACTCCAGGTTTTCAATATCACCCAACGCGCGGAAGCCGGCGAGAAGCGTCTCGCCGACTGGCTGGCCACCCATCCCCAGGATGCCAGCACGCGTGCCGCCCTGGCGGAAAACCTGCTCAAGCGGAAACAGTACGCAGCCGCAGTCGAGCAATACCTGATACTGGACAAGAGCAATCCAGGCAACCTGCTCGTGCTGAACAATCTGGCCTGGGCGCTGTCGGAGCTGAACGACAAACGGGCCATGCTCTTTGCCGAACAGGCACTGAAGCTGAAACCCGACAATCCGGATGTGCTCGATACTTATGGATGGCTGCAGGTTCGCATGGGCAATGCCGCCAAGGGCCTGGATACATTGAAGAACGCGCAATCCAAGGCGCCTGACGATGCAGACATCCAATGGCATCTGGCCTATGCACTCAACGCAAACGGAGACAAGGCCCGCGCCCGACAGGAGCTCAAATCACTGCTCGATCGCCGTGTCGGCTTCCAGGGCGATACCGAGGCCCGTGCGCTTTACCAACAACTGACCGCCACCCCCTGAGGTTCTCCATGCGCCCCCACTTCCCACGTATCGCACCGCTCGCCCTTTCGCTCGCCCTGGTATTTTCCTCGGCGGTCTCACTGTCGGGCTGCGACCGCAGTGCTCATCTAAGCGTCGAGGAGCATATCGAACGTGCCAAGGATTTCCAGAGCAAAGGCGATACGCGCGCCAGCATCCTCGAACTGAAAAATGCGGTACAGAAGGATCCCAACAATGCGCAGGCACGCTGGCTGCTGGCTAACGCCTACCTCGACCTGCGGCTGGGCGGCGAGGCGGAAACCCAGCTCGACAAGGCAGTAAAGCTCGGCATCAACCCGAAAAGCGCACGCATCCCGATTGCCCGGGCGCAGCTTTATCAGGGCAATTTCCAGAAGATTCTCGACACGCTGCCCGCAGTCGACACGGAGGAACCCGGCATCCTGGTCCAGATCCTGAATCTGCGCGGCAATGCCCTGCTCGGTCTCGGCAAGTATCCCGAAGGCTGCCAATTGTTCGACCGCGCGATCCAGTCGGACAAATCCTTCGCGCCGGGCTATCTGGGACGTGCGCGCTGCGAATACAGTGCGGGCCGCACCGACGCAGCCGTAGCCAGCGCCAAGCAGGCCACCACCCTCGATCCGAGCCGCCTGGAATCCTGGTATCTGCTGGGCGATCTCTATCGTGCCATCCAACGGCCCGACGACGCGCTTGCCGCCTATGACCACGCGCTCACGATCAAAGCCCAGGATTTTGACGCCATCGCCTATAAGGCGATGACCCTGCTGTCGGTCAATCGAGTGAAGGAAGCCGAAACCGAGATCAAGCGGCTCAACAGCCTGCGCCCGCAGGCTTTACTGGCCAAATATCTGAAGGCCTATCTGTATTACCAAGAAAAGAAGAACAACGAAGCCATCAACCTGCTGCAGGAAGTCCTCAAGGACAACCCCGACAACCCGCAGGCAAACCTGCTCTATGGCACGATCAACTATGCCCTCAAGAACGACGAGATCGCCCTCTCCAGCTTCAACCGGGTTCTCAGCGCGACCGAGCTTCCCGAGGCGCGCCTGCTCCTGGCCGCCACCCAGTTGCGCATGGGCGCCAATGCCGATGTGATCAAGACCCTGGAACCGCTGCTCGTGCAGCGAAACAATGCCAAGGCTTACCTCCTGGCCGGCCAGGCGGCACTCAACCAGGGGGAATCCGAGCGCGGCATGGCCTATCTGAGCCAAGCAAGCACGATTGACCCGAAAGACACGGTCATCCGCGGCACCCTGGCGCAAAACCAATTACTCACAGGCGACCAGCAGGGCGTTCAGGGGCTGGAATCCGTCATCACAGCCAATCCGGACAATGCCCAGGCCTACTTGCTACTGACAACTTCACAAGTCAGCAAGACCGACCTCAAGGGTGCGTTGGGTACCTTGCAGAAGATGGCCGTCGCGCAGCCCTCCAACCCGCTTCCTTATGTACTGATGGGCCGCATATACCTCATGCAGCGCAATCCGGCGGCCGCGCGACAAGCCTTTGAACACAGTCTGACGCTGGACGCCAGCTTCTTGCCTGCGGCCGGAGACCTGGCCAATCTCGATATCGAGGAAAAGAAACCCGCCCAGGCAAGCGAACGCTTCAAACGCATCCTGGTGAAATCGCCCGGCAATCTAGGCGCACTCATGGGGCAGGCACGTATCGCTCAGGCCTTGGGAGACCGGAAAGAATTCGTGTCGTATCTCGGAAAAGCCATCGAGGCACACCCGGATGCACTTGAACCCGTCAGCCAGCTCACCCTGTATTACATGAATCAGGCACGCCAACCCGAACTGGCACTCGAAGTGGCGCAGAAAGCCGCCCAGGCCAACAATGGTAACCCGGCGTTCCTCGACAACTTGGGTCAGGCCCAACTCGGCACCGGGCACAAGAAGGATGCTATCGACACCTATACCAATGTCACCAACCGGTCGCCCAATTCAGCCGTAGCCTGGTATCGCCTGGCCTGGGCGCAACGGGTTGCCGGCGACATGAATGCAGCCTTGAAGTCATTGCAAAAATCAATTCGACTCACGCCCAATTATCTTGATGCGCATATTGCGCTGGCCGGCCTGTATGCCGCACAGGGCCAGCAGGAGAATGCCCTGCAGGAAGCGCGTGCGATCCAGACGCTGAATCCTCAGGCTGCGACCGGATACAACCTTGAGGCCGAACTGGCCGCGCGTTTCAAGAAACCTGATGCGTCCTTGCAAGCCCTGGCACGCGCCTATCAAATCGCACCGTCTTCGGATACTGCGGCCACCTATCATCTGGCCCTGCTGCGGGCAGGGAAGTCCGGCCAGGCCGAACAAGTCGCCCAGCAATGGCTCAAGCAACATGCCAATGACAGCGTTTTCCGCATGTATCTGGCAGGGCTCTATCTACAAAAGCAGCAAACCGCCCAGGCCATTGCCGAGTACCAGCAAATTGTTAAAACCACGCCCAATCATGTGATGGCGCTCAACAACCTGGCGGCCCTGCTCGAGGAACAGAACGACCCTGCAGCGTTCGGTTACGCCCAGCGCGCTTACGGTCTACAGCCCTCCAATCCCGTCGTGATGGACACATATGGCTGGAGCCTCTTACAGCAAGGCAAAATCCAGGAGGCAACCCCCCTATTGAAACAGGCTGCCCAAGCCATGCCGGAAACGCCATCCGTGCAATATCACTGGGCCGCAGCACTGGTCAAATCCGGACAGGCCAGCGAAGCTCGAGTTCGGCTGCAGAAGCTGCTGACGTCACCCCAACGCTTTGACGAACGCGATAAGGCAAGCGCCCTCCTCAAATCCATCGAGGTTTCTAGCAACCGCTAAAGGTATCCATCCACCAAGCAAACGCGATACAAAAGGCCCTAGCTAGGCCCCTTTCTGATGGGAGGCGCAAGGAGGGTCGCTGTTGCCTCTGCCAAGATGGAGGCAGGATCCTGCCTCCATTCGGGCGGCTTGGCCGGAATACGCCTAGCAGCTCCCTATACCACCCGAGCGATTTCCCTATAGGGAGTAGGCACGACACGCAGGAGAGGCGACCCTGCCGTTTTGCGTCCAGTCGGGCGCAGAAGCGCCGGAGAATTTTCTTGCCGCCTTCAGCAGACACCGAAGGATAGTGGACAATTCGTTAAGCAACACGACGGCGGAGCCAAGGCCAATCGAATCTTCAATCCCTCTTTTGTGAGGGCCACCACAAAAAAAGCCCCAAGGCTCTGCCTTGGGGCTTTTCATGAACGCGTACAGCGAGATCAGGCTGCTTGCTTGCGGCGACGCAGGCTAACACCTAACCCAACCAGACCCAGCCCCATCAGCGCAATGCTGGTCGGCTCCGGCACACCGAACACCACGTCCAGCGAACCATTGATAGTCTGCGTACCAGTCGGCACGAAGGAGTTCAACTGACCGGACTCGAACGAAACGTTGTAGAAGGGCACCGGAGCGGTGAAATACTGGGAGCCGAGCGCCGTCAGCAGGAAGCTGGTCGACGTACCGAAGCTGCCGCAGTTGATGCCGCCGTTCTTACATGAACTCAGGGTGGGATCAAGCGTACCCGAGCCACCAAACAAGGCGCCAGATGCAATCAGGTAGTCCGGATCGCCAGTATTCCCTGTTGTCCAGGCACCTGCCCCCGTCGCAGGCGCAGTGAAGGTGGTGTTGGCATTGGGGTCGATCCAGACACTCAGGCTGCCACCCGGATTGAAATTAAAGGTTGTAACGCCGGCACCATTCGTGGAATAGGTACCGGTTCCTTGCAGCAACCCATACAGGCCATAACCGCTGGAGCCAAAGCTGCCGAGTTGGGTGGTAAGCGGGGTCGTCCCATCATTTGCAACATATTGGCCCGCTTGCCATTTGATGGAGGTGGCAAAGTTGCCTGCGCCATCGAAGCTCACCACTTCGACATAGTTACCGGTGATTTTGTCTGCAGTAAACGTATTCACCACGCTCCCAGGCACGGAGCCTTCCGACACCTGAAAATCGTTAAACACGGCAGCCATGGAACCAGCACTTGCGGTGGCCATCGCTGCAACCAAACTTGCTTGCACCAATTTCATATTGAATTTCATTTCGCGCTCCTTGAGTTGACTTCTGATCTGGGCATTCGCCTTCCTTGCCTTGGCCAACATAAAAGCACAGGGTATGCCAGTTAAAAAATCAACATAGATATCAATGCATTATTGAAAAACATCTTGAACGCAATAGGGTGAAATGTAAAAAAAACCGACATCTGCCAAGCGGGGAAAATGTCAAATAGTCGACACCTTTCTGCCCAAGGAGATTTGAGTATCCTGAATTATGCGGGGCATGCCTGTTCTTGCCCGCCTTAACGACGAGAATCGGGGTCAGCTATGGGCGCGCGACAGGCGCCAGTTGACGTACGCGATCGCTAACCGCTGGAGCGGATGGGCATTGCCGCCTGGGCGCCAGACGTGCTTCAGTTTGCCAGTGTAGGCGTCGAACTGCATGCTGTGGGGCACGGCACGAACCTTGCCGCGGCCCAGCAGGATCTTCAGGGCCTCGGTACCGGCCATCCCTGCGCACAACTGGCACGCCAAGCCGGTCGACGGGACGCGCTGGGTTTTGAAGTCGACAATTTCGGGATAAACCAGATAGCCGCGGTGGAGCAAGGCGGGAGCCAGTCCGACCAGGAAACGGGTCGGCCATTCGTCCTCGGGTGTGCCCTCCAGCCGAAAATAATCCTCGAAACTGGGGCTGTCCGGCAGGAAATTGAGCACGGCCGCGCCCATGCCAAGCGGAACGGCGAAGGTGATAGGGATGCCGCGGGCACGGCAGGCATCATAGACCAGGCGGCGAGCCGGAAAAACAAAGTAATCCAGGCCATCCACGTACAGGTCGACGCCGTTCAGGAATGCGTCCACATTATGCGGCTGCACCCCTTCGTCGAATACCTGGATATCCAGTTCGGGATTGATCTCGCGTGCCAGTCCAGCCATGACCCGTGCTTTGGGCTGACCCAGACTGCCCAGGCTGGCCCCTGCCTGCCGGTTGAAATTAACCAGGGCAAAATCGTCGAGGTCGGCCACGTGGAATTTGCCAATCCCCAGACGGGCCAGCGTCAGCAGATGGACGCCACCTGCGCCCCCCAGCCCGGCAATGGCAATTTTCTTGCCGCGCAGTAGGGTTTGCTCATTCGGCGTTAACCAGCCGATATTACGACTAAACGCTTCGTGGTAATCGAAGGGGGGCACGCCAGTCGAGCTCAGGTTTCCTCCCGCAACAAGCGCCCCAGGATGCCTTCCTGATCATGCGCCGAGAAAAAGTACGGGTAGAGGCTTCGATCCTTGGCGGCCTTGCCTTTGCCGCCAAGCGCCTCGATCTGTTGCCGCATGTAATCCAGTTCCAGATGCATCAGCAACACCGGGAAATTGACCCGATTGTTCATTTTTTCCTCGCCAATCTGCTTGAATCCCAGCATCCTTTCATAGAAGGCCTTGTGGCGGGGCACGATCTCGATGATGGCGTCGGTGCATTCGTGGATCACGCCATAGAGATACGCGATATGGATAAGGCTGGCGAGCAGTTGTTTGGAGCCGATATTCTCGTCGATGGCAAGCTTGCTGAGTTCTCCGACCCGCTTGCCCTGCGCGCGAAGCGCATCGATTTCAGGTTTGTAGATTTCGTCGGCCAGCATGCCTTCTTCCGAGTCGTAGCCGACCGTGACGGTCCCGACGATTTTTTCCTGGTGGAACGACAGAATCGTGATGCGATTGGGGTATTTTTTCAGTTGTGCCTTGGGGAAACCGCGCCAGGCATAGCGCTTCTGCACCAGCATGCTGGCGTGATTGAATACCTCATCCTGCTGCGCGAAACGCAGCTTGAAGAGTTTTTCGCCCAGACGCTCTTCCTGGGTTTCGGACTCCCCTTCCGACAGAGGACTCAAATCCTTGAGGCGGTAGGGCGACTCAAAGCTGATGATGGTTTTGTCAAAATCATCAGCGATGCTCCGGCCACGCCCGATCAACTTACTCAAACTCAGCGTCACCTTGCGCTCCTGGCATACCGGGGAGAAACCACTCCCCACCTGCTTTCTATCGGCCCTTATGGCACGAAAGTTTAGGTTTCTGCACGCAACCAGCGGGCGGCGTCGCGCGCAAAATACGTCAACACGCCATCCGCCCCTGCACGCTTGAAGGCCACCAAGGCCTCCAGCACGCAGGCCCGCTCATCAAGCCAGCCATTTTGTACCGCTGCCTTCAACATAGCGTATTCGCCGCTGACCTGATAGGCATAGGTCGGCGCCCCGTACGCGTCCTTGACCCGGCGAATGACGTCCAGATACGGCAGCCCCGGCTTGACCATGATCATGTCAGCCCCTTCCTGCAAATCCATGCCGACCTCCCACAGCGCTTCATCGCTGTTGGCCGGGTCCATCTGATACGTGGTTTTGTTGCCCTTGCCCAGATTGGCAGCCGATCCGACGGCATCGCGGAACGGTCCGTAAAAGCTGGAAGCATATTTGGCAGCATAGGCCAGGATGCGGGTATGGATATGTCCAGCCTCTTCGAGCGCGGCGCGCAGCGCCGCAACCCGCCCATCCATCATGTCGGAAGGGGCCACCACGTCAGCGCCCGCCTGGGCATGGGTCACAGCCTGTCGTGCCAGTACGGCCACCGTTTCATCGTTCATGACATAGCCGCTGTCGTCGAGCAGCCCATCCTGGCCGTGGCGGGTATACGGGTCAAGCGCGATATCGGTGATGACGCCCAATTCGGGGAAGCGGTTTTTCAGCGCAGCCACGGTCCGCGGCACCAAGCCATCGGGATTGAACGCCTCTTCCGCCCCCAAGGTTTTCAAGCCGGCATCGATCACCGGAAACAGCGCCAAGGCGGGAATCCCCAATTTCAGGCAGTCCTCGGCTACCGGCATCAATAAATCGAGCGACAGCCGCTCGACACCCGGCATTGAACTCACTGCCTCGCGCTTGTTCTGGCCCTCCAGAACAAATACCGGATAGATGAAATCGTTAGGCGTAAGTGTGTGCTCACGCATCAGGCGCCGGGAAAAATCGTCGCGTCGCATGCGCCGCATCCGGCGGGCTGGGAATTGGCCAAATGGCAGATTCACAAAGTTCTCCAAAAAATTTGTGGATGACTGGAACTATTTCAGCCCAGCGTTGCTCCATGGAATAGACGGTCTCGTATCGTCTCCCGCTTCTCCTCCCTGAGCGGGATGCCTTAATCCCCTTAAGGCATTTTTTAGCCCCGATCCCTCCCTTGGTCGGGGCTTTTTTGTGGGGCGTCGCCGGGCAATGGGTTGGGGGCGGCCGTGCCCGGGTGTGCTGGCTGCGCGCGGCCCAGCCAGCCTTCGATCAAGGCCGCGGCTTCTTCAGCCCCCAAACGGGAGAGACTTGAGAACAACTGCACAGTGACGCATACCTGCGGCATGAGTTCCTGCTTGACGCGGCGCAGCGTCAACGCCTTTTCGCTGTTCGAAAGTTTATCGGCCTTCGACAGCAATATATGTACGGGTTTGCCCGTAGGGGTAAACCAGTCGAGCATCTGCCGATCCAGCGGCGTAAGCGGGTGGCGCGCGTCCATGATCAACACCATGCCGACCAGTGCCTCGCGCTCCTGCAGGTAACGCGACAGCAGGCCTTCCCATTTTGCCTTCACTTCCGGCGGCACTTTCGCATAGCCATAGCCGGGCAGATCAACCAGATAGGTATCGGCATCCAGCTCGAAAAAATTGATAAGCTGCGTCCGTCCTGGCGTTTTGGATGTGAAAGCCAGACGGTTTTTACGCGTTAACAGATTGATCGCACTGGATTTTCCGGCATTCGAGCGCCCGGCAAATGCAATCTCGGCGCGACTGTAGGGCAAATCGCGCAACTGGGCGACCGAGGTATGGAATTGAGCGCGATTGAGCACGGGCTTGGCAGTCATATTAGTTACCGCTAAACTACCCGTTTTCCCAAGTTTTGCAAGCTTCAGGAGCTTTTGATGAAACTCGTCGTCTCACTGGTTGCCGCACTGGTCGCCACCTCCGCTTTTGCCAACGAACCTGCTGCGGGCCCGGCCAGCAAAGGCGATCCCAAGGCGGCTGAAAGCATCGTCAATCAGGTCTGCGCGGGCTGCCATGCGGTGGACGGCAACAGCACCGTCGCGGCCAACCCCAGGCTCGCCGGCCTGAATGCGGAATACATCGACAAGCAGCTCACCAACTTCAAGTCGGGTGAGCGCAAGAATGCGGTAATGGGCGGTATCGTCGCCAGCCTCAGCCCGCAGGACATGCTGAACCTGGCGGCCTACTTCAGCGCCCAGCAGCCCAAGCCGGGTACGTCCAAGGATCAGGAACTGGCGCAGCTCGGCCAGAAGATTTTCCGTGGCGGCGTACAAGGCGCTGGCGTGCCGGCGTGCGCATCCTGCCACGGCCCGCAGGGCAAGGGCGTACCCGTCCAGTTTCCGCGCCTGGCCGGACAGCACAGTGAATACATTTACGCCCAGCTGAACAATTTCCGCCTTGAGACGCGTGCCAACGACGGTGCCAAGATGATGCGCACCATCGCGGCGAAGATGACGGATGCTGACATGAAGGCCGTGGCCGCTTATATTCAGGGCTTGCGTTAGAGCGTGGTTGTTGCCGGTTTACCGGCTTACAAACACGGTCTACTCCTTGCGGGTAGTGCGTGGTTGTTGACGCTTCAGCGGCTTTACAACCACGGCCTGCCCCTTGCGGGTAAACTTATCCGACTTATTCGAGTCGATGAAAGGGTGACGCAGGTCACCCTTTTTTTCTGATGCCCTAGAGGGTATTGCTGCCTCCATGAACTCTACGTCCCCGTCCTTCGGAAAATCCGTGTTCGAGCTGTTGAGCTCGATGCGTTTCGCGATCAGCCTGCTGTCCATCCTGGCTGTCGCCTCTATTATCGGGACCGTACTGAAGCAGGCGGAGCCCTACAACAACTACATCATCCAGTTCGGGCCGTTCTGGTTCGAGGCCTATGAAAAACTGGGGCTGTACGATGTCTATCATGCCGCCTGGTTTCTGGTCATTCTGACCTTTCTGGTCGTCTCCACCACGGTCTGTATTTACCGTAATGCACCTAACTTCGCACGCGAGATGAAAAGCTTTCGCGAGCACGTCAGCGAACAATCGTTGAATGCTTTCAAGCACAAGCACGAGGTCGTCACGAGCCAGACGCCCGAAGTGCTCGCCGCCAGCGTGCAGCACTACCTCGAAGGCCAAGGTTACAAGGTGAAGAACCTGCCGCGCGAGGAAGGCGTATTACTCGCCGCCAAAGCCGGCAGCTGGAACCGCCTCGGCTATTTTCTGGCGCACTCGGCCATCGTGATGATCTGTATCGGCGGCCTGATAGACGGCAACCTGGTATTCAAGGTGCAGCAACTGCTGGGCTACAAGAAAATCGAGACCCGCGATATTCCGCAGAGCCAGGTACCGGCGATTTCGCGTTTGTCGCCGTCCAATCCGTCGTTTCGCGGGAGCGTACAGATTCCGGAGGGTTCCAGTGCCGACGTGGTGTTCCTGAATGTGGCTGACGGCTATCTGGTGCAGGATCTGCCTTTCACCGTGGCACTGAAGCAATTCCGCATCGAGCACTACACGACGGGGCAGCCCAAGAATTTCGAGAGCGATCTCGAAATATTCGACCGCTCCGGAAAGAAAATCCGCGATGCGACGATCGCCGTCAACCATCCGCTGATCCAGGACGGCATCGCGATCTACCAGGCCAGCTTTGCCGATGGCGGCACGCGCCTGAGCCTCCGCGGCTGGAACCTGTTTGCGCCTACGGCCTCGCCCTTCCCGATCGACGGCACCGTACACCAGAATGCCGCGCTGACCAGCGAGGCCGGCGACTACACGCTGGAGTTCACCGACTTCCGGCCTTTCAATATCGAGAACATGGGCGGCGACGCCGCTGAAAGCGGCAGCACCATGAGTGTGCTGGGCGGCAGCCCGATCAGCGACAAGAAGCATCTGCGCAACGTCGGCCCCAGCTTCCAGTACAAGCTGCGCGACTCGCGCGGGCAGGCGCACGAGTTCAGCAATTACATGCTGCCACTGGAACTCGATGGCCGCTGGTACATGATGTCGGGCGTACGCGACGCGCCGAACGAGGCCTTCCGCTACATGCGCATGCCCCTCGACGCGGACGGTAACATCGAGACGTTCATGCGGCTGCGCGGCGCCCTGTTGAATCCCGCATGGCGGCACGAAATCGCTGCCAATTTTGCCCATCAGGCCCTGCCGCAAAATGCATCGGACCCGCAAATCGAGGGCAAGCTGACCAATAGCGCCGCGCAGGTGCTGGCCTTGTTTGCCAAAGGCGGGTTTCAGACCCTGGGCCAGTTCATCGAAACAAACGTACCCGCCGCCGAGCGCGAAAAAGCGGCGGGCACCTATCTGCGCATTCTTGAACTTGCGGCATACGAGGCCCTGAGAATCGCCAATCGCCAGGCCCATCTGCCCGAACCCAAGCCCGATGACGCGACTGGCTGGCTGGTACGCGACACGCTCAACAGCGTCAGCGACATGTTCGTCTACGGCGCGCCGATCTACCTGCAGTTGATGCATTATGACGAGGTCAAGGCGAGCGGCCTGCAGCTTACCCGGTCACCCGGGAAGAACGTGGTCTATTTAGGTTCGTTTTTGCTGACACTCGGCGTATTCTTCATGCTCTTTGTACGCGAACGCCGAGTCTGGCTGCGCATCAAGCCTGGCCACGCCCTGCTGGCCATGTCGTCGGCCAAACACACGATAGATTTCGAAAAAGAGTTTACCCAACACGCGCAGGCGCTCGACACGCTTGCCAAGTAATCCGGAGGTCACAATCATGGAACTTGCCCTGCATCAACCTGCCCCGCTCCTGAAGCGCCTGTCGTGGTTCGACTGGCTGTTCGCCGTCATCATTGCGTCGAGCGGCCTGTTCGCGCTCTCGCGTTTCGGTGAATTCATGGATCCGTATGAAAAGGGCATCCTGCTGGCAGCCATTCCGGCGCTGGCGGTGTTCGGCTGGTTCTGGAAATCGTTCCGTCCGCTCTTCATCATCGTCGGCGCGGTCAGCCTGTTCGCCATCAGCCAGTACCACGGCAACCTGGCGCGCATGGATGAAGCCTTCTTTCTCAAATACCTGATTTCCAGCCAGGCCGCCATCATGTGGATGTGCGCCCTGTTCGGGCTCGCCACCCTGACCTATTGGATAGGTCTGCTGGCGCGTTCCGAGTTCACGATGAAAACGGCTACGGCGATGACGTGGTCTGCCGTCGCGCTGGGCTTCATCGGCCTGATGGTGCGCTGGTATGAGTCCTACCTGATCGGCACCGACGTCGGCCACATCCCGGTCTCCAACCTGTACGAAGTGTTCGTGCTGTTCTGCCTGATCACCGCGATGCTGTACCTGTATTACGAAGCGCGTTACCAGACGCGACAAATGGGTGCTTTCGTGCTGCTGGTAATCTCGGCAGCCGTGGGCTTCATCCTGTGGTACGCCCTGGATCGCGGTGCGCATGAGATCCAGCCGCTGGTGCCGGCGCTCAAATCCTGGTGGATGAAACTACACGTCCCGGCCAACTTCATCGGGTACGGCTCGTTCTCGATTTCCGCCATGCTGGGCGCCGCCTACCTGCTGGCGCAACGCGGCATTCTCGCCAGCCGTCTGCCCAAGCTGGAAGTGATCGACGACATCATGTACAAGTCCATCGCGATCGGCTTCGCCTTCTTCACGATCGCCACCATCCTCGGTGCAATGTGGGCGGCCGAAGCCTGGGGCGGCTATTGGTCGTGGGACCCGAAAGAGACCTGGGCGCTGATCGTGTGGCTCAATTACGCCGCCTGGCTGCATATTCGCCTGGTCAAGGGATTGCGCGGACCGATGCTCGCATGGTGGGCGCTGGGTGGCCTGCTCGTCACAACGTTCGCCTTCCTAGGCGTGAACATGTTCCTGTCGGGCCTGCATTCCTACGGCACGCTGTAAACAGCCGGCCTGATGGCCGTGTACCCCGGCAGGCCTGGCTGTTCGACTGCCCGGCTCCCATCCCGTTTTCGGGGTGGGAAACCTAACGGTGCACCATCACCTTATGCAAAAAAAACTGCTGTATGGCCTTCCCCTGGTCCTGGCTGCACTGGCGGCGGGAATCTGGCTGGCACAGGCACGCTATGCGCCCACAACGCCCCCTGCATCCGCGGTCTCCGGGCTGTGGCAGCTCGGCTTTCCGGATGCGCAAGGACACCCGCAGCCGCTGTCGCAATGGCGCGGGCAAGTCGTCGTCCTGAATTTCTGGGCCAGCTGGTGTGCGCCGTGTCGCGAGGAAATACCGGATTTTGTTTCCTTGCGTACTCAATATCGGCCCAAAGGCGTGGAATTTGTCGGCATCGCCATCGACAATTCGGCCAACGTCTCACAATTCCTGCAGCGCGTATCGGTCAATTATCCAATCCTGATCGGCGAGGGCGCTGCGCACAATCTGGCCCGGCAACTCGGCAACCCGAGCGGTGCATTGCCGTACACGATCGTGCTCGATCGCGACGGCCACATCGTACTGAGCCACCTGGGCCGGCTGCCGCGCGCAACGCTCGAGCAAGCCCTGGGAAAAATCGGCTCATAGTTGCGATTTGGCGTCAATATCTGGACAATTTACCCTCATTTACGGCAAACTCGCCGCCATGACGACCAAACGAACCAGCCGCACGTCGGCCAAATCGGTCCCCAGTCTGCGCCCACATGTCCTGGTATTGCATGGCCCCAATCTCAATTTGCTGGGCAGCCGCGAACCCAAACATTACGGCCTCGCCACGCTCGACGACATCAATCGTGCGCTGGTCAATCTGGGAGAAGCCTCGGGGGCGCACGTCGAAACCTTTCAGCACAACCATGAAGGCACCCTGATCGACCGGCTGCATGAGGCCGCCCGCGACCAGGTGGATTTCATCGTCATCAACCCGGCGGCCTACACCCACACCAGCGTCGCGCTGCGCGATGCACTGGCCGCGACCGCCATTCCGTTTGTCGAAGTTCATCTTTCAAATATTCACGCGCGCGAATCCTTCCGCCACCACTCGTATTTCTCCGACCTCGCCGTTGGCGTGGTGTCCGGTCTGGGCGCGCACGGCTACGAACTGGCGCTGGAATACGCGCTGCGTCACCTCCAAAACAGGACCTCCCATGGATCTCAGAAAACTGAAAAAGCTCATTGACCTGGTCGAAGCCTCGGGCATTGCCGAACTGGAAATCACCGAGGGTGAAGAAAAAGTCCGCATCGCCAAAAGCATCGCTGGCACGCCGATGATGATGGCGCACGCCCCACAAATGATGCAGACGGCGGCTCCGGTCGCGGCACTCCCGGTCGCGACCCCGGTGGAAGATGCTGTCCCCGAGGGACACGTCGTGCGTTCGCCCATGGTCGGCACCTTCTACCGTGCCCCCGCGCCCGGTTCCAAAAACTTTGCCGAGGTCGGCCAGAACGTGAATGCCGGCGACACGCTATGCATCATCGAGGCGATGAAGCTGCTGAACGAAATCGAAGCGGACCAAGGCGGCGTCATCAAGGCCATCCTGGTCGAAAATGGTCAGCCGGTGGAATACGGCGAACCCTTGTTTGTGATTGCTTGAGGAAAGGATTCAGGGATCAGGAGTGGGGATTCAGGGATCAGGGAAGGTGCATCGCGCCTCGTTCATTTGGCGCGGCAACGCCACGTATCCCCTGAATCCTGAATCCTGACCCCTGGCCCCTCCCCCTAAACCATGTTTGCAAAAATCCTCATCGCCAACCGCGGAGACCCGCTGCCGTCAGGCAGCGCAGCGACGAAGCCAAAACGCGCAATGGCCGCAGGCCGTCAGGGCGATTTCGCCGCGGAGAACCAAAATGTTTGAAAAGATTCTGATCGCAAACCGCGGCGAAATCGCGCTGCGCATCCAGCGCGCCTGCCGCGAAATGGGCATCAAGACGGTCGCCGTGTATTCCGAGGCCGACCGCGACGCCAAGTATGTAAAGCTGGCCGACGAATCGGTGTGCATCGGCCCGGCGCCCTCGGCGCAGAGCTATCTGCACGTGCCCTCGATCATCGCCGCCGCCGAAGTCACCGACGCCGCCGCCATCCATCCCGGCTACGGTTTCCTGTCGGAAAACGCCGACTTCGCCGAGCGCGTGGAGTCGTCCGGCTTCACCTTCATCGGTCCGCGTCCCGATAATATCCGCCTGATGGGCGACAAGGTCGCCGCCAAACAGGCGATGCTCGAAGCCAAGGTGCCGTGCGTGCCTGGCTCCGACGGCGCGTTGTCCGATGATCCCGACGAGATCGCCCGGACTGCCGCCCGTATCGGCTACCCGGTCATCATCAAGGCGGCCGGCGGCGGCGGCGGCCGTGGCATGCGCGTGGTGCATACCGAAGCTGCGCTGCTGAATGCGGTGACCATGACCAAGACCGAAGCGGGCGCCGCCTTTGGCAACCCCATGGTCTACATGGAAAAATACCTGCAGACGCCACGCCACATCGAAATCCAGATCCTCGCCGACGAACATGGCAACGCCGTCCACCTCGGGGAACGCGACTGCTCGATGCAGCGCCGCCACCAGAAGGTGCTGGAAGAGGCACCGGCCCCCGGGCTCGATCCCAAGCTCAGGGACAAGATCGGCGAACGCTGTGCCGAAGCCTGCCGCAAGATCGGCTATCGCGGCGCCGGCACCTTCGAGTTCCTCTACGAGAACGGCGAGTTCTACTTCATTGAAATGAACACCCGGGTGCAGGTTGAACATCCGGTAACCGAACTCATCACCGGCATCGACATCGTGCAGATGCAGATCCGCGTCGCTGCCGGCGAGAAACTGCCGTGGAAGCAGAAGGACATCCAGTTCAAGGGCCACGCCGTCGAGTGCCGCATCAACGCCGAGCATCCGACGACCTTCGTCCCCAGCCCCGGCAAACTGACCAACTACCACGCGCCCGGCGGCCCTGGCATCCGCGTCGACTCGCACGTGTACCACGGCTATTACGTGCCGCCGCATTACGACTCGATGATCGGCAAGCTGATCGCCTACGGCGATACCCGCGACCAGGCCATCGCCCGCATGCGCGGTGCGCTGATGGAAATGGTGGTCGAGGGTATCCACAGCAATATCCCGCTGCACCAGGAACTGATGAACGATGCGGCTTTCATCGCCGGCGGCACCAGTATTCATTATCTGGAGCACAAACTGGCGGCGGAGAAAGCTGACAGGTAAGCGGCGCGCGGCCAGCGGAAAAACACCTCCCCGTCGCCCTTTACCGTTTACCGCTAACCCCTTACTACCATGCCCTGGCAATCCGTTCGCATCCTCGTCGAATCCAAACAGGCCGAGCCATTGTCCGACGCGCTGATGGATGTGGGTGCGCTGTCGGTGTCGCTGGAAGACGCCGACGCCGGCACAGTGGACGAAACCCCGCTGTTCGGCGAACCGGATCATCCGACTGCCGAATTGTGGCCGCACAGCATCGCGGTGGTGCTTCTGGACGAAGACGCCGACGTGGCGGAAACGCTGGCCGCTGCGGCAAAGCAGGCAGGCATTTCCGCTCCGACCGACTACACGATCGAGACCGTAGCCGAGCAGGACTGGGTACGCCTCACGCAATCGCAGTTCGATCCCATCCCGATCTCGCCACGCTTATGGATCGTGCCGACCTGGCACGACGCGCCCGACAGCCGCGCGATCAACCTCAAGCTCGATCCCGGCCTGGCATTCGGTACCGGCAGCCACCCCACCACGCGCCTGTGCCTGCGCTGGCTTGACACGCAGCTCGCCGGCGGCGAAACGCTGCTGGACTATGGGTGCGGCTCCGGCATTCTCGCCATCGCGGCGGTCAAGCTGGGCGCCACGCGCGTCGACGGCGTCGACATCGATACCCAAGCCGTCGCCGCGTCGCGCGACAACGCTGTGCTGAACGAGGTTTCCGCCCATTTCTGCCTGCCTGGCGAACTCGCGCCGGGCCAGTACGACGTCGTCGTCGCCAACATCCTCACCAATCCGCTCAAGGGCATGGCGCCGCTGCTGGCCGGCCGGGTGCACGCCGGTGGGCGGCTGGTGCTGTCCGGCATCCTGGTCGAACAGGCCGACGAGGTCATGGCGGTCTATCGCGACTGGTTTGACTTCGACCCGCCCACAATCGACGAGGGCTGGGTGCGTCTGGCTGGCGTCAAGCGGTGAATTACCGCACCACCTGCCCGCACTGCGCCAGCGTATTCCGTCTCGGCGCGGACCAACTCGACGCCGCGCAGGGCTGGGTGCAGTGCAGCGTGTGCGGCACGGCCTTCGATGCGCGCCTGAGCCTGCTCATGGAAGACGGCTCGCCGCTGCCCGAACCCGAGCCCGAGCGGGTCGAACCGCCTGCACAGCCTGAAACCCACCCGCCCACCGAACAAGAAGCCACGACTGCCGACACCCCGGACACGGCCGACGAGGCGCCAGACGTCGCACCGTCGCCAGAAGAGGAAGACATTGCCGCAGCCGACATCCCGCGGGGGATCGTCCAGCGCGAGACATCGTTCGATCTGGATTCGATCATACTGATCGACCCGGACATTCCGGTTCCGGACGACCCCGGCCCACTGCCGCAGATTCACACCGCCCCCAGTTATCCGCCCGAACCCGCCACGCCCCTGCGCCGGTCCAACGCTGCCGAAGCTCACCCCGCCGCACGCATCGAATATGCCTCCCCGATGCCCGGCAAGGCACGCATACCGTCCTCGCCCCGCCGCATCAGTCCCTGGGTGTGGGGAACGGCCAGTCTGTTGCTGTTTGTCGTGCTGCTGGCACAAACCACTTATTTTCTGCGCGACACCCTGGTGAGCCGGCTGCCGCAAACCCGTCCCGCATTCGAACAGGCCTGCGCAGCGCTCGGCTGCACACTTTCGCTTCCCAAAAACCTGTCCCTGTTGCAGATCGTCGGCTCCGACCTGCAAACCGAGGCCAACGGGCGCCTGAAGCTCACGCTCACCTTGGGCAACCGCGCCAATCATGTCCAGGCCTGGCCGGTACTCGTGCTGACCCTGACCGACCAGCACAACCGTCCGCTGGCGCGCCGCAGCTTCGCCCCCAGCGAGTACCTTGGCGATGCCCAGCGCATCGCCGCCGGCATCCCCGCACGCAGCGAACAGCCCCTGAGCCTGCCACTCACCGTGCACGATCTGACGCCGATGGGCTTCAACCTGCAGCTGACGTATTGATATAGCGTCAAGCTAGCCGGCCCAGCGCTTCTTCGGTATAGTGCGCACTCCCGTTGCGGGAGAGCGCATGAACATCGTGCCGCCGAAGGCGTAACCCACCCGGAATCGCTCAGGCAAAAGGACCGCAACAGCCGGAACACTCTGGAGAGCGCAGTCGCGGACTGGATCAGATCCGCGCAACTGCCACCGAAGGGGCAGCAGCCCGCTGGTTCATAGGATCAGCCGCTGTAATCTCTCAGGTACCAAGGACAGAGGGGTGGAGCGCATCCTCGCTTCACCCTTTTTTATTTTTGGTGCCCCATGCTCAAACACACCCCGCTCAATGCCACCCACCGCGAACTCGGCGCCAAAATGGTCGATTTCGGCGGCTGGGACATGCCGGTCAACTACGGCTCGCAGATCGAGGAACACCACACCGTGCGTTCCGGCTGCGGCCTATTCGACGTGTCCCACATGCTGCCGCTCGACATCAAGGGCGCCAACGTGCGCGCCTTCCTGCGGCGGCTGGTAGCCAACAACGTCGACAAATTGCAGGTCTCGGGCAAGGCGCTGTATTCCTGCATGCTGAACGAGGCCGGCGGCGTCATCGACGACCTCATCATCTATTTCATGGACGAGTCCTGGTTCCGCCTGGTGGTCAACGCCGGTACCGCAGAGAAGGATCTCGCCTGGATGGAAAAGATGAACGCCGACTGGGGAATGGGCCTCACGCTGACGCCGCGCCGCGACCTCGCGATGATCGCGATCCAGGGGCCCGACGCCACGCGCGTCCTCAACGAAGCCCTGCCCGGTGTCGACCAGATCACTGCCAACCTCAAGCCCTTCAACGCCGCCGCCATGGGCGAGATGTTCATCGCCCGCACCGGCTATACCGGCGAGGACGGCTTCGAGGTGATGGTGCTGGCGAAATCAGCGCCGTTCTTCTGGAAGGCGCTGATGGAAGCCGGCGGCAAGCCGATCGGCCTGGGCGCGCGCGACACCCTGCGTCTGGAAGCCGGGATGAATCTCTACGGCCAGGACATGGATGAAACCACCTCGCCGCTGGAATCCGGCCTCGCGTGGACAGTGGACCTGAGGACCGAACGCGACTTCATCGGCCGCAAGGCACTGGAAGCCAGCGAAGTGACGAAGCAGCTCGCCGGCCTGCTTCTGCTCGACAAGGGTGTATTGCGCGGCCACCAGAAAGTCCACACCAAAAACGGCGACGGCGAAATCACCTCCGGCACGTTTTCGCCTACGATGCAGCAATCCATTGCGCTCGCCCGCATCCCGCTCGGGATCGCCCCGGGCGAGGAAGTCGAAGTCGAGATCCGCGACAAGAAACTGAAAGCCAAAGTGGTGAAATATCCGTTCGTGCGCAACGGCAAAGTCTTAACAGCGTGAGGCGTCAGGAGTGAGGCGCGAGAAGTAAATCCGCGCCCCGCTCCTCACCCCTCCCGCCTTACCCCTCACAGGAGAAAAAATGAACATCCCCGCTGACCTCAAATACACCCCCAGCCACGAATGGGTGCGCGTCGAAGCCGACGGCACGTTGACCGTGGGCATCACCCATCACGCGCAGGATCTGCTCGGCGATATGGTCTTTATCGAAAATCCGGCTGCCGGCCGCACGCTTGCCAAGGGCGAGGAATGTGCCGTGGTCGAGTCGGTCAAGGCCGCATCCGACGTCTACGCGCCCGTGGCCGGCGAAGTCATCGCCGCCAACGGCGAGGTGGAATCCAGTCCCGAGGCCGTGAACAAAGACGCCTACAGTGCCTGGATGTTCAAGCTCAAGCCCGCCAATGCCGGCGATGTCGCCGAACTGCTCGACGCCGCTGCTTACCAGAAGCTGGTCGAGTCGGAAGCCCACTGATTTTTTCATTCGCGAAGGCACGAATTTCGTGTGCCTTCCTGATCTTCGCGGACACAAGGTTTTAAACCATGCCCTTCATTCCCCATACTGAAGAAGACGTCTCCACCATGCTCGGTGCCATCGGCGCCAAGAGCATCGAAGACCTGTTCGACGAGATCCCGCCCGCACTGAAGACCGGCAAGCTGAAGGACGTACCCGACGGCCTGCCGGAAATGGCGGTAGCGCGGCTGATGCAGGAACGCGCGTCGCAGGACGGCTTCTGGTCCAATTTCATCGGCGCCGGCGTCTATGAGCACCACATTCCCGCGGCCATCTGGCAGATCACCACGCGCGGCGAGTTCTACTCCGCCTACACGCCCTATCAGGCCGAGGCGAGCCAGGGTACGCTGCAGCTGATCTACGAATACCAGACCATGATGACGCGGCTGACCGGACTCGACGTCTCGAACGCCTCGCTGTACGACGGCGCGTCCGCCTTGGCCGAAGCGGTGCTGATGGCGGTCCGCTCGCACAAGACCTCGCGCCGCGTGCTGGTGCCGAAGACCGTGCATCCGATCTACCACCGCGTGGTCGACACCACCGTCAGGAACCAGGGCATCGAACTGGTCGAGCTCGACTACGACCTCGCCACCGGCCAGACCATGCTGCCAGCCGACCCCGGCAGCTTCGCCGGCCTCGTCATTCCGCAGCCCAACTTTTTTGGCGTGCTGGAAGACGTACATGCGTTGACTGACTGGGCACACGACAAGGGCGCGCTGGCGATCGCGCTGGTCAACCCGACCACGCTGGCGGTACTCGAAGCGCCCGGCAAATGGGGCGGCCAGAATAATCAAATCGTGGGCGCCGACATTGCCGTGGGCGAAGGTCAGCCGCTAGGCGCGCCGATGGCCTCGGGCGGCCCCTATTTCGGCTTCATGTGCTGCCGTCAGGCGTTCGTGCGGCAGATGCCCGGGCGCATCGTCGGCCGCACCGTCGACCTCGACGGCAAGCCGGGCTTCGCGCTGACGCTGCAGGCCCGCGAGCAGCACATCCGCCGTTCCAAGGCCACCTCCAACATCTGTACCAACCAGGGCCTGGTCGTCACCGCAGCGACGCAATACATGTCGCTGCTGGGCCCACAGGGTTTGGCGAAAGTCGCCGCCAACAGCCACGCCAACACCATGGCGCTGGCCGACAAGCTCGCAGCGATTCCCGGCGTCACTCGCGCATTTGCCTCGCCCTATTTCCACGAAGTGGTGCTGAAGCTCAACGACAATACCCTGAAGGGCACAAGCGCGCGTGACGTGCTGCGCGCGTTGCGTGCGCAGGGCATCCTCGGCGGCCTGGACATTTCCGGCTGGTATCCCGAACTCGGTCAGGCGATCCTGGTATGCGTCACCGAAACCAAGACCGCAGCGGATCTCGACCACTACGTGCAACAAATGGAACGTATCCTGTCGAAACGGCGCGAAGCCCCGCCGTGTGCGTACAAGAGCTAATCGGAGTCAAGCATGACTGATGTACTGCGGGACAAACAGTTCTGGGATGTGACCGACTCGTTCATTCAACTGGCCAATACCCACCTGAACGAGGTGAAGCCCAGCCGGGTCAGCGCATGCGCGCTATTTGCAGCCTCGAGATTCAACGCCTTCGTCATCACGGCGGCATCAGAGAGCAAGGAACAGCTGATCGCGGAAAAAGAGGCTGCGATCGCTTATTTTCTGGACCAATATGAAAAAATGCTGCGCGAAAACCTGGATGAACATCTGGCGCGCTATGACCAGCACGGCAGTTAATTGGCAGGAAATGGATCGGGCGCTATCGTTCGAGTACCCGGCATTTAATCGATTTATTCAAGGAGAGCAATCATGGCAGTGACTCTAGGCGGCAACCCCATCGACGTCGCAGGCAGCTTCCCCAAGGTCGGCGACATCGCGCCCGATTTCAAGCTGGTCAACAAGGATCTGGCCGACGTCTCGCTGGCCGACTTCGCCGGCAAGAAAAAGATCCTCAACATCGTACCGAGTCTCGACACCCCGGTGTGCGCGACCTCGACCAAGAAATTCAACGATGCGGCCGTCGGCAACACCGCCGTGCTGATCATCTCGGCCGACCTGCCGTTCGCAATGAACCGCTTCTGCGGCGCCGAAAGCACCAACAACGTGACCACGCTGTCGACCATGCGCGGCGCGGATTTCATGAAAGCTTACGGCGTCGCCATCACCAGCGGCCCGCTGGCCGGCATCACCGCACGCGCGGTCCTGGTGCTGGATGAGCACAACAAGGTGCTCCATGCCGAACTCGTTCCCGAGATCAAGCAGGAGCCGAATTACGAGGCTGCTTTGGCAGCTTTGAAATAAATTCGTGAGGCGTGAGGGGAAAGGGGTGAGGAACGGTTGCGAGACCACATCGCGACTGCCCTGCCCCACCCCTCACCCCTCACCCTTCACGCCTTACGTCTAACCGCCATGCTGATATTCGACCATTCTCGCGCCGGCCGCACCGCCGCCGCCCAGTTGCCCGCCGCCGGCGGCAGCCTCGACGACCTGCCCCCAGGGCTGCGCCGCAAGAACGCCCCGGCTCTGCCCGAGGTTTCCGAACTGGACGTGGTGCGCCACTACACGCGCCTGTCGCAGAAGAACTTCTCGATCGACACGCAGTTCTACCCGCTCGGTTCGTGCACCATGAAGTACAACCCGCGCGCGTGCAATTCGCTGGCGATGCTGCCGCAGTTCCTGGCGCGCCACCCGGCGAGCCCGGACGAGACGGGCCAGGGCTTCCTCGCCAGCATGTTCGAGCTGCAGGAAATGCTGAAGGACGTCACCGGCATGGCAGGCGTGTCGATGGCGCCGATGGCCGGCGCGCATGGCGAATTCGCCGGGGTGGCGATGATCCGCGCCTACCACGATGCACGCGGCGACACCGCGCGGCGCGAGATCATCGTGCCGGACGCGGCGCACGGCACCAACCCGGCGACCGCGACGATGTGCGGCTACACGGTCAAGGAAATCCCCACCGACGCCACCGGTTCCGTGGATCTTGAAGCACTGAAAGCGGCAGTCGGCCCGCACACCGCCGGCTTGATGCTGACCAACCCGTCGACACTGGGCGTGTTCGAGAAAACCATCGCCGACATCCAGAAGATCGTGCATGACGCCGGCGGCCTCCTGTATTACGACGGCGCCAACCTCAACGCCATTCTCGGCAAGGTACGCCCCGGCGACATGGGCTTCGACGTCATCCACATGAACCTGCACAAGACCTTCTCCACGCCGCACGGCGGCGGCGGGCCAGGCGCCGGGCCGGTGGGCGTGGCACAGCGCCTGCTGCCCTTCATGCCGATTCCGCTGGTGCTGAACGAAAACGGCTTCTACCGGCTGGCGACCGAGGCCGACCTGCCGCAGTCGATCGGCCGCATGTCGGCCAACATGGGCAACGCCGGCGTCTTGATGCGCGCCTACATCTATGCGCGCCTGCTGGGACGCGAAGGCATGCACCGTGTCGCCGAATACGCCACGCTCAACGCCAACTACCTGATGGCGAAGCTGCGCGAGGCCGGCTTCGACCTCGCCTACCCCGAGCGCCGCGCCAGCCACGAGTTCATCGTCACGCTGAAAAAGCTGAAGGACGCCACCGGCGTCTCGGCGATGGACTTCGCCAAGCGCCTGCTCGACTATGGCTACCACGCCCCGACGACCTATTTCCCGCTACTGGTGCCGGAATGCCTGTTGATCGAACCGACCGAAACCGAAAGCCGCGAAACGCTCGACGGCTTCATCGAGGCAATGAAAGCGATCAAGCGGGAGGCCGAGACCACCCCGGATCTGGTGAAGGGCGCGCCCTACAGCCTGCCGGTGCGGCGGCTGGACGACGTCAAGGCCGCACGCGAGCTCGATCTGGCCTACAAACCTGCCGCCTCCGCCCAGGCATGAGCGAACCCGTCAGCCCCTACAAGGGCAAGACCGGCCTGCGGCGCGTGCTGAACGCGGCAGGCTATTCGTGGGCCGGTCTCTCGGCCGCATTCCGGCACGAGGACGCATTCCGCCAGGAGGTGTTTCTCGCGCTGGTACTGATTCCGCTCGCCCTCTATCTGGGGGAGACCGGGATCAGCCGCGCCCTGATGATCGGCGCAGTCCTGCTGGTACTGGTCGTCGAACTGCTGAATTCCGCTCTCGAGGCGGCGGTGGACCGGATTTCCCTCGAACACCACCAACTCATCAAACGCGCCAAGGACATGGGCAGTGCAGCCGTGATGATCGCGCTGACCAACGTGGTCGTCGTGTGGGCGCTTGTACTATTGGGTTGAGTGAATTACAAAAATCATGCCAATATGGCGCTGCACCCTAAAGTTGTCGCGTTCTTAGCCGGAATAGAGGTGTGCGCTCCTTATCGTTTTCCGACTGTGTGAACCTCAAAACTGTTTGCCTTCTTCTGAGTCTGTGCCAGGCCGGCTCCGCCGCAGCCTTGGGCATGGGCGACATCGCTGTACATTCGCAGCTGGGCCGGTCCCTGAATGCGACCGTCACCCTGCTCGGCGCGACCGCCGACACGACGGCGGATTGCTTCAGCCTCGGCACCAGCGCAAACAACATCGCACCGCCGCTCCGCGCAAAACTGAGTATCGAACGGGCAGGAGATCAGACACGCCTGCTCATCCGTACGTCCTACCCGGTGAACGATCCGATCGTACAGTTCGTGCTGGTTTCGGACTGCGAGGTGCGCTTGCAACGCGAGTATGTCGTGTTGCTCGACCCGCCCGCGGCGACGGAAGCCCCCCTCAACGAGAATGTCCCCGCTGCAAGCGCGCAAACCGGACCGGCCCCCGTCGCCGCCCCGCCCCGTCCCGTTTCATCTCGGCGCGTCCATCGGCCGTCCCATCGCGCAGCCGCGTCCATCGCACGGCCGCCGAACACGGCTGCGCGGACCCAGACCCCACCCCGGGTGCATGCCGCGCCGAAGGAAAGCGCCCCGCGTCTGGTGCTGTCCGGAAAGCACGAGCTATCCAGCCAGAACGATCCGGTGGCGCTGCGTCTCGACACGCGCCTGCCTGACCTGACGCAACCGCGTCCCGATGGCCTGACTGCCACCGAACTGTCCGATGAAAACACGGCGCTGGGCCGCAAGCTTGCGCACCTGGAAGCCCAACTCGCCGCGTTGCAACGCCGCAATGCCGAGCTCGAAGCCGCCCAGCATGCCACCCCCACGACGACACCCGTGCCTGCCGTTCCCTCGCAACCCGCCCAGTGGCCGCTGTATCTGCTGGCGATGGCGATCGTGGCCAGCTTGATTGCGCTGGCCGCCTGGCTGCTGCGTCGCAACCGCGCCGTCCGGCCCACGCGTGGCGACACGCCCTGGGCGCAAACGGGAATGCCGGAGAAAACGCTGTCCGAATTGAGCGCCGACATGCCGGCCGATCCGCCGTCCGTCTCCACGCGCATGCCTGAAATCGCTCCGCCCCAGCAAACCAGCGGCACCGAGGTCAAGGAAGATGTGCTCGACCAGGCCGAGGTGTTCATGGCTTTTGGGCATGGCGATCTGGCCATTCACTTGCTGCAGGAGCACCTACGCGAAGCGCCGACTGAATCGCCGGTGCCGTGGCTGCTGCTGCTCGACTTGCTGCACCGCGAAGGCGATACCGCCGGTTATGCCGCCGCCAGTGCCGAATGCCGCCGGTATTTCAACGTCAACCTCACCGACCATCCGATTTCCCAGGACAACGAACAAGGCAAGGGACTGGAAGCCTATCCGCACCTGCTGGAACAAATGGTGAAGGTGTGGAACACCCCGGATATCGACGCCTTCTTCCACGACCTGATTTACGACGATCGCGGCGGCACGCGGATGGGCTTCGAACCGGGCGCCTACCGTGACATCCTGCTGCTGCGTTCGATCGCGCAGGACGCATTGCCGCTCGCGGCCTGAGCACCCGCTTCACCAAACCATCACTTCGGCGTCATCTGTTTGTCGCACGGCAGGGGCATGCTGCGCCCCATGGATGCCGCCGAATTCACCTGCCAGACGCTTCCGTCCATGCGCCCGCAACTGCGCATTGCGGTGGTGACCGAAACCTACCCGCCCGAAGTCAACGGCGTGGCAATGACGCTCGGCCGCCTGGTCAACGGCCTGCAGGTACGCAATCACCAGGTGCAGCTGATCCGTCCGCGCCAGCATTCCGACGACCAGCCGCAGCCCACCGCCACCCTCAGTGAACATCTGCAACGCGGCATCGCGCTGCCGCGCTACGAAGGCCTGAAGATGGGCCTGCCGGCGAAAGCCGCGCTGACCCGGTTGTGGACCCGGCAGCGCCCAGACGTGGTACAGATCGCCACCGAAGGTCCGCTCGGCTGGTCGGCCCTGGCGGCGGCCAACAAACTGCGCCTGCCGGTGGCGAGCGACTTCCATACCAATTTCCACAGTTACAGCAGTCACTACGGTTTCGGCTTGCTGCGCCGCGCGATCGTCGCCTATCTGCGCAAATTCCATAACAAGGCTGCCGTCACACTGGTGCCGACCGATGGCATCCGCCGCGAACTGCTGGCGCATGGCTACGAGAACATCGAGATCATCGGGCGCGGGGTGGACACGCAGCTGTTCCACCCCGGCCGCCGCGATGCGGCCTTGCGCACGCAGTGGGGCTTGGGCGAGAACGAGACTGCGGTGCTGTACGTAGGTCGCCTGGCGGCCGAGAAGAACCTGCCCCTGGTGTTCAGCGCCTTCGATGCCATGCATCAGGCACACCCGGCCACCCGCCTGGTGCTGGTAGGTGACGGTCCGGAACGCGCCAGCTGGCAGGCAAAACGTCCCGATGCGATATTCTGCGGCACCCAGGTCGGCGAGGCGCTGGCGACACATTACGCCTCGGGCGACGTGTTTCTGTTTCCCAGCCTGACCGAGACCTGGGGCAACGTGACGATCGAGGCGATGGCCTCCGGCCTCGCGGTGGTGGCCTACGATTGCGCGGCCGCCGAAGAAATCATTCGGCACGACGAAAACGGCCTGAAGGTAGCGCCCGAGGATCAAGCCGCGTTCATCGCCCAGGCGGCATCGCTGGTCTCCGATGTCGCACGGCAACGCCGCCTGGGTACTGCTGCTGCCGCGCGTGCCGCCCAATTGTCGTGGGATGCCATCATCGACAGTTTCGAGCGGGTGCTGCTGCGTCTCGCCCACCCCGAACCCGCGACCGAACCCCAGCTGGATTGGCCTGCCGCCGCCCCGACAGGCCGTTCATGAGGAGCCCGCCATGCAAAATCGTCTGAGTCTGGTTGCCCACCACGGCCTCGATCGACTGGCCGCACGCGAACATGCCTGGCTTGAACGCCTCAACGGCGTGCGTCTACCCGACTGGGAGGTCGGGCTGCTGCGGCTCGCCAGCCGGCTCGGTGACGGTATGTTCTGGTATGCGCTGATGCTGGCGTTGATCGCCTGGAACGGATGGGACGCCTTGCCGGCCGTGCTCCACATGATCATGGCCGGCCTCGTCGGCACGCTCGTCTACAAATGGCTGAAGGGCGCCACCGAACGTCCGCGTCCCTATCAGGCCTGTCCGTCGATCTGCTGCCTGACCGCGCCGCTCGACCGCTTCAGTTTTCCCTCTGGCCACACCTTGCATGCGGTTGTGTTCAGCGCGGTCGCCACCGCCTATTACCCGGCACTGGGATGGCTGGTATGGCCGTTCACTGTGCTGGTCGCGCTGTCACGGCTGGTGCTGGGACTGCACTACGTGAGCGATGTCCTCGTGGGCGCGCTGCTCGGCGGCACGATCGCCGCCCTCTCGCTGGCGTTCTAGACACTCAATCCCAGCTCTCAGGCTGCATTGCGGAGACGCGGCTGCACCTCGGCTTCGAACAGATCACCCGGCAGCGGCAACCGGCATGCCACCAGTTCCGGCGCGTGCGCGGCGATGCGTTCGCGTGCCACCGCGACCGGAGGACAATCCGGCAGCCAGGCGGGCGCCTCGCCGGCCAGCACCCGGTTCATCTGCGGCAGCCGGGCCACCACTTCCTCGATGTAGTAATCGAAACGCGCGGCAAGTTTGCGATCCAGCACGCAGCCCACGCCATGCAGCGCATGGGGCAGGCGACTCCGCCGCAACAGACGTTCGGCGCCCGACAGTTGGCGGATCGCGCGACGACTGACAGCAGGCGAGCAATCGAAGTTGCGCGCCACATAGTCAACCAGCCAGTCATCAGGTTTCAGCAAGGGCGCTGCGGATGGTTTGAACAGATGCTGCCCGATGTGGCGGTCCATCGCCCATTCCGCCGCGGCGTGCGTCAGCATCGGCACGTTCCACCACAGATGCTCGTGCGCGGGAACGAAGTGATTGTGCGCGATGATGTCGACCCACAGATGGCTCATTGCGCCGACCGCACAGGCCCGCGACTCGTCGTCGTGCGCCGCATCCAGCAGCGCGTGGGCAGTCTCCCAGCGGTGGCTGACGTCGAATGCCCGGGTGCCCGCCGTGGTTCCCACCAGGGCCAGATCGGGCAGGCAGGCGCCAGCCATCAGGCGCTGCGGGAAGCGCCGCACCGCGCGGCGCAGCATGGGATCGGCCAGCGGTACGGCCCAGACGAGCAATTGCGCAAAATACACATGGGTCGTCAATCCCCATGCCAACGCATCGGCGGCAAACAGGCTTGCCGGAATCGACCACCAGAAAGCGAGGCGCCCAGCGAGCCTGGTAACGCTAATTTCACGCCTGCGTTGCTGCGAGAAAGCGATGGATGCAAGGCGCGTCGCGCTGGCAAGGGCAATCCCTTGCCAAGCGGCGCAA
>JAIBEL010000037.1 GCA_019459285.1 Rhizobium sp.
CGGGCCGCGCCCCGAGAAGGCATTGATACGGTATGAAAAGGCGGCGCGCGGGGGCGACAAGGAGGCGAAAGTCATCACGGAGGCCTTGAAGCCGGTGCTCGCCGCACTGAACGAAGGGCGCCCCGCACGTGCCGCCGGCCTTGACGCGGAAGGGCTGGAGGCGATCAAGCCGTTGTGCCTGATGACGGTCAAGCCCACGCTGTATGTCGCCAACGTCAGCGAGGACGGCTTTCACGACAATCCGATGCTGGACGCGCTGAAGGCGTTTGCCGATCAGGAGGGCGCACCGGTCGTTCCCGTGTGTGCGGCGCTCGAGGCTGAGCTGCAGGAATTGTCGCCGGAAGATCGCATGGAATACCTGAAGGAACTTGGCTGGGACGAGCCGGGCCTCAATCGCCTGGTTCGTGCGGCCTACGATCTGCTTGGCCTGCAGACCTATTTCACGGCCGGGGTCAAGGAAGTGCGTGCCTGGACCATCCACAAGGGCGATACCGCCCCGCAGGCGGCAGGCGTGATCCATACCGATTTCGAGCGGGGCTTCATTCGGGCCCAGACCATTGCGTTCGATGATTTCATTGCCTGCAAGGGCGAGCAAGGGGCGAAAGAGGCGGGCAAGATGCGTGCGGAAGGCAAGGAATATGTCGTCAAGGATGGCGATGTCATGAATTTCCTGTTCAATGTGTGATCTGGACAGGTTTTTGCAGTGAAGGTGTTTGACAGCGTCTCGGGAACCCCCCTATAATCTCGCGCTTCGTTTGGGTGGGGTTCCCGAGCGGTCAAAGGGATCAGACTGTAAATCTGACGGCTCTGCCTTCGAAGGTTCGAATCCTTCCCCCACCACCAGTTTTTGAAGTAGGAGCAGGGCGAAGCGGGAGGAGCGTGGTTGTTGACGCTTGAGCGGCTTTACAACCACGGCCCACCCCATGCGGGTGTAGCTCAATGGTAGAGCTGAAGCCTTCCAAGCTTAAGACGAGGGTTCGATTCCCTTCACCCGCTCCAGTTTTTGTGTGGGCTTATTTGGTAGTAAGTCCGAAGCCCATGTAGCTCAGTGGCAGAGCACTCCCTTGGTAAGGGAGAGGTCGGCAGTTCAATCCTGCCCATGGGCACCAGGTTTTGGGTGATCGCCGTTTGAGGCGGCGTGCCTGTATTTGATAAAGCGGTAGTCGGGATGTTGGTTGTGATGAGCCGCATCGTTCTTGTGCAAATTTGAGGGGTACTTGGAAATGGCTAAGGAAAAATTCGAGCGGACGAAACCGCACGTAAACGTTGGCACCATTGGACACGTTGACCACGGCAAGACCACCTTGACCGCGGCGATCACCACCATTCTGTCGAAGAAATTTGGCGGAGCTGCCAAGAAGT
>JAIBEL010000009.1 GCA_019459285.1 Rhizobium sp.
TCCCCCCCGGCGTCGTGGCCCTGGCGGGCTGGTGGGGGGGTTCGCTCGCGCTGCTGTCCGAGGCGGCGCACTTGTTCCCCGACTCGCCCGCGCTGGGCCGGGCCGCGGGGGCGGCCGGGGGGGCGCGCCGGCCGCCCAGCATCCGGCACTCCTATGGCCTGGTACGGGCCGAGGTGCTGGCTGCGCTGTTCAACAGCCTGATGATGCTGGTCGTGCTCGGCTATATCGTGCACGAGGCCATCGACCGTTTCAGTTCCCCGCACGCGATCGCCGGCGGTACCGTCATCGGCGTCGCCGTCATCGGTCTCGGCATCAACCTGCTCGTCGCATGGATCCTGAGCCGCGGCGAACACACCCTCAACAGCCGCGCCGCGATGCTGCACGTGCTGGGCGACGCGCTCGGCTCGGTGGCGGCGATCAGCGCCGGCATCGTGATCGTCACCACCGGCTGGACACCGATCGATCCGCTGCTGTCCTTGCTGGTGGCGATGCTGATTCTGGTCTCGGCCTTGCGGCTGCTGCGCGAGGTGGTACACGTGCTGATGGAAGGCGTGCCCCTGCAGATCCAGCTCGAATCCGTGGGCCGCGACCTCGCCGCCCTGCCCGGCGTACAGCGCGTGCACGACCTGCATGTGTGGACGCTGTCGTCGGGCACCGTCGCCTTGTCCGCGCACCTCGACATCCGCGATCTTGCAAACTGGCTGCACATTCTGGCCGCAGCCCGCGACATGCTTGCGAAACAGCACGGCATCGCACACGTCACGCTCCAGCCCGAGGTGTTGAACGTCGTACCGCTGGTGCGGGGCGAATGGACACCCCACGTCGGCGTCGATGGCAAAACCGCGCACTGACCCATGCAACCAGACCGGATTGACCGATCGGGCCCGCCACTACCGATCAGGATTTGACCAAGCCGTAGACGTAACGGCTCGTCGTACAACACCCAGCAAGCCCGCATCCGCGGGCTTTTTTCATTTCAATGCCGGGTTTCTTGCCGTGAGCGCTTGACATATAAATGAGAATCGTTATTATTCGTAACACACTGATTAGCGATTCCTCTAATGAACCCCGAATCTGACGCACAGGATCCTCACGCCATGCCGAATGCGCCCTCCTCCTCCATCCGTCTTCCGGCCGAGCCTGGAACGCGGACTTGTCCGCCCGGGATCATTCCGGCGGATTTTTTATTCCAGGGCAGTCAGGAAATCCTGATCAGCCACAAAGGCGAGCACTATCGCCTGCGCATCACCAAGAACGGCAAGCTGATCCTCACCAAGTAAACCGTTCGCAGGCCCGGCCTGCAGGCTACGAGGCCGCCCCAATCCCGCCCGCCCGCGCATCCGCGCCAGCCAGCCCCGCACCTCCAAGGAGACTGGCAATGAACACACCGCAGCAGCACGACACCCACGAAATCGTCATCGCCGCCACGTTATGGCTGATACACCGCTACCAGCAAACCGGCTGTTGCAAGCTCGCGCGCATGATCGAACAGCATCTCGCCTGGATGCACGACCGAGGGGACAGTCCCCGCCTGGCCGATGCCTGCCGGCGACTGTCGTTCGAATGGCGCGCGGTCTCGACCGCCACGTCCATGCGTCCCACGCACCCCATCCTGCACTGATAGACAAGGAGCCCACATGATCTCGATTGGCAACACGATCCCCGACGTCACCTGCGAAGCCTACCTGCCCGACGGCCGCATCGAACCGCTGGCACTCGCGCACTATCGCGGCAAATGGCTGGTGCTGTTCTTCTGGCCGCTGGATTTCACTTTCGTCTGTCCGACGGAAATACGTGCCTATTCCGACCTCAGCCACGACTTCGACGTGTCCGGCGCAGTACTGCTCGGCGCCAGCGTCGATTCCGCGCACGCCCATCGCGCCTGGGTGCGGCACGGACTTGGCGCAGTGAAATTCCCTATGCTCGGCGACGTCTCGCGAAAGCTTACGCAGGGTTTCAGTGTGCTTGCCGACAGCGGCGTGGCGGTACGCGCCACCTTCATCGTCAACCCCGAAGGCCAGGTCATGAGTATCGCTGCCAACGACCTCAATGTCGGCCGCTCGGCGCAGGAAACGCTGCGCCTGCTGCACGCCCTGCAGAGCGGCGAGCTCACCGCCTGCGAATGGCAGCCCGGCCAGCCCTTCGTCGCTGCCGCCTGAGGAGCCCGCCATGACACCCTCGCCCGCCGCCTCCCTTCTTGTCGCCGCGCTGGTCGTACTGCGCCAGCCCTGCGCGCGCAACAAGGCGACCGCCCGCCTGCTGCTCGAACGCGCCGCCGAGTACGACAGCCTCAGCCCTGCCGAGCGCGAAGCCTGCCGCGATCTCGCCGACGATCTCGACATCGAACGCGCCGAACCCGCTCCCCTGCATGCACCCATCAATACGACGCGGCGCATGCATGCCGCGCCCAATCCTGAACGACGGACAACGCAGCGTTCCAGACGCTTCCTGGCGCACGGCTTGGAGGGTGGGCCGGCATGAATCGCGACCGCAAGCGCGCTTCTCGATCGTTTTCGTCATTCCACAGGGAGAGTGTCTGATGCTCGCCATTGCCTACCATTTTCACGTACTGCCGCGCCATCGCGATACGTTCCGCCACGCCTGGCAGGCTGCGCGCGATGCGCTGACCCATACCGTCGGCTTGCGTGCCCACGATTTCGCGGAACCGCGCGACCGGCGCGACGCCTTCACGCTGCTGCTGGCCTGGGATGACCAAACCAGCTTCGAGCGGTTCACCCGTACCTGGATCGGCGTCTGGATGTTGAACGGCATGGGCCTTGCACGCGACGCGTTCGCCAGGCCGATCGAGACCCACATCGGAAGGGCGGAACCCGCCCTTCGAACGGGCAAGCACGCCGCCTGCCCCACGCACGGCAAGAACCGCTCCGCCGCATCCTAAACGCAAGCCCGGATGCGCACCTGGGTCCCGCCAAATATCGCTTCCTGGCAGTTGGAGAACCTTAGCTGCAACGAATCAATTGACTTGTTTAATGCGAATTATTATCATTCTTCGCATTGTTACCACATCGCCGTAACTTGATCCGACTGAACGTGCCGCAGGGACGAAGCAACCGCGCAACCCTTATGACGATCGCTCGGCGAGACCTTGAATGGAACTGGATTTATCCGGGATGACAGCCTCGTTGACCGCCTCCTCTGCCGTGAAATCCGATCTGCCGAACGCGGTGCGTTTCGCAGCTGCCGCGCTACCCTATTCGGCCCGGCTGTCGCGTGCGTCGCTTGCCGGTGTAGCGCTCGCGCATGCCGGCCTGCTGGCTGCGCTGCTGTTCGTTGCCAGCACACCCGAACCGGTCACGCCGCCGCGACCGATTACAGTAAGCCTGATCGAGCCCGAGGTGAAAGAGCCCGACCCGCAGCCCACACCCGAACCCAGGCCGCAGCCGCCGAAGCCGCAAGTCAAACCGTTGCCGCCGCCTCCGGTGCTGATCGCCGAGAAGCCGCTTCCCGCGCCGCAACCTGTCGTCGAGGCGCCCAAACCCGACCCTGAACCCGTGCCGGTGCCCGAGGTGGTACCGCCGCCCGCACCGGTCGTCGCGGAAGCGCCGAAACCCGCGCCGCCACCGCCGCCAATACCGCCCCGGCCCGCGGACTATCTGGACAATCCCAAGCCGCCCTATCCGGCGCTGTCGAAGCGCCTCGGCGAGGAAGGCGTCGTGCGCTTGAACATCCTGGTCAACCCGGACGGCAGCGTCGCCCGGCTGGAAATCGTCAAGAGCAGCGGGTATGCGCGGCTCGACGAATCGGCCCGGAAAACCGTCCAGTCCAGCTGGAAATTCGAGCCGGCCCGCCAGGCCGGCAAACCGGTGGCCGCGTGGGTCATCGTGCCGATTCAGTTCACCCTCAGGAGCTAAACCATGGAAACCGCCACTCACCCCGCTCAACTGGGGTTCGCACACTTCATCGCCCAGGCCGACATGCTCGCGCATTTTCTGCTCGCCATCCTGCTGGCGATGTCGGTGATCACCTGGTATCTCATCGTATCCAAGAGCATCGCCAACTGGCGCATGAAGAAAAACGCACAGGCCTTCCTGGAACGCTTCTGGAATGCTTCTGGGCTGGCGGCCGTGGGCGACTATCTGCAGAAGAACGGCATCAACGACCCGTTCTCGCATCTCACCCATCACGGCCTCAAGGCAGCCGAGCAGTTCCGCGGCAAGACCGGCGCCCGCCTGATCGAGTCGGGTTCGGAAGACGAATTCCTCACCCGTGCCCTGCGCCGCGCGATCAACCAGGACACCGCGCGCCTGGAATACGGTCACACCATGCTGGCCTCCATCGCCTCGTCCGCGCCTTTCGTCGGCCTGTTCGGCACGGTCTGGGGCATCTACCACGCACTGGTCAACATCGGCATGAGCGGCTCGGGCAGCCTCGACCAGGTGGCCGGACCGGTGGGCGAGGCGCTGATCATGACCGCACTCGGCCTGGCGGTCGCCATCCCAGCCGTGCTCGCCTACAACTTCTTCAACCGCGCCAAGCGCCAGATGCTGTCCGAGGTGGACGGCTTCGCGCACGACCTGTTCGCCTTCATGTCCACCGGCGTGCGCAACAACACCCGCGTCGACAACGACGTACCGCGCGTCTACGTCGCCCCGGCCGTCAGGAGCGCATGATGGCCTTCGGCGGAATGCTCAACGACGCCGGCGACGGCGACAACGCGGAAATCAACATGATTCCGCTGATCGACGTGATGCTGGTGCTGCTCGTCATCTTCATCATCACCGCGCCGCTGATGACGCATGCGGTCAAGGTCAACCTGCCCGTAGCATCCAGCCAGCCCAACGAGGACAAGCCGGAGACGGTCAACCTGTCGATCAAGGCCGACGGCTCGGTATTCTGGAACGCCGAACCCGTGGACGCGACCGCCTGGCAGGCGAAGATGGACCTCGCCGCACAACAGACGCCGCAGCCGGAAATCCACATCCGCGCCGACGGCGACCTCGCCTATCGCAACGTCGCCCAGATCATGTCCGACGCCGCGCGCGCAGGACTCAGCAAGCTCGGTTTCGTCACCGAACCGAAAACCGCTGCCCACTGAACCGTTCCTGGATCCTCAGACATGTTCACCCTTGACCGCTCGGACGATTTCCAGCTTTGCCGCATCGAGCGCATCCACACGCCCGAGCACGCGCCGGAATGGCACGACTGGCTGCAGGAGCTGGGGTTCATCCCCGGCGAGAAAGTGATGCTGATGGCGCGCGCGCAGCCGGGCGGCGATCCGCTGGTGGTACGCGTCGGCTCGTCCACCTTCGCCCTGCGCTGCGCCGAGGCCGCCTGCATCGAAGTCACGCTGCTGGATAACGCGACGGGGGCCGCATGAGCACCTGCCACGATTCGGTCCGCCGCGACCACGCCCAATCCGCCGTCGTTCATGTGCATCGCGGCGGGCCACTGGTCGCCCTGGTGGGCAACCCCAACTGCGGCAAGACCGCGTTGTTCAACGTCCTGACGGGCAGCCGCCAGAAAGTGGCTAACTATGCCGGCGTCACCGTCGAACGCAAGGAAGGCCGTTACCTCACGACAGCTGGCAAGGCGCTGCGGGTGCTCGACTTGCCGGGCACCTACAGCCTCAACCCGCGTTCGCCGGACGAGCAGGTGACGGTCGACGTGCTGATGGGTCGCGCGCGCGGCGAGAAACGCCCGGACCGCGTCGTCTGCGTGGTCGACGCCACCAACCTGCGGCGCAATCTCCGCCTCGTCCTGGCCGTGAAACGCCTCGGCCTGCCCTGCGTGGTCGCGCTCAACATGACCGACCTGGCGGCGCGGCGCGGCATCCACGTGGATGTGGACAAACTGTCCCTCGAACTCGGCGTGCCCGTGGTCAAGACCGTCGCGGTCAGGAAGGACGGCGCAACCGCCCTGCGTACCCTGCTCGATGCGCCCGCCGATGCCTGGCGCGGCGATGCAGCGCACTCGCCCGGACCGGAAACCGACGCCCCGGTCGTCACGGTGGAAGCCGACCACGACACGGTGCAGCGCATCCTCGTCAGTCTCGGCCTCGACGTGCATGCGCCGCACACGCTGTCCGACCGGATCGACCGCGTGGTGCTGCATCCGGTCATCGGCATGGCGCTGCTCCTGGTGGTGCTGTTCCTGATGTTCCAGGCCGTGTTCGGCTGGGCCGAGGCGCCGATGGGCTGGATCGAATCGGCCACTACATGGGTGGCCGACGGCGTCACCGCTGCGCTGCCCAATGGCTGGTTGCGCAGCCTGCTCGTTGACGGAATCATCGCGGGCGCGGGCGGGGTGCTGGTGTTCCTGCCGCAGATCCTCATCCTGTTCTTCTTCATCCTGATCCTGGAGGAGTCGGGCTACCTGCCGCGCGCCGCCTTCATGCTCGACCGCCTGATGGGCAGCGTGGGCCTGTCGGGCCGCTCGTTCATCCCGCTGCTGTCCAGCTTCGCCTGCGCGATCCCCGGCATCATGGCCGCGCGCACCATCGCCAGTCCGCGCGACCGCCTCGTCACCATCATGATCGCGCCGCTGATGACCTGCTCGGCGCGGCTGCCGGTTTATGCGCTACTGATCGGCGCCTTCATCCCCAAGCGCGACGTGGCCGGCATGTTCGAGTTGCAGGGTCTGGTGCTGTTCGGCCTCTACGTCGCCGGCGTGGTGAGCGCGATGGGCATTGCCTGGCTGGCCAAGCGCCTCACCACCCGCGGCCTGCCGCGGCCACTGATGATGGAACTGCCGACCTACCATTGGCCGACGCCGCGCAACGTCGCCATCGGCCTGTGGCAGCGCGCGTCCATCTTCCTCAAGCGCGTCGGCGGCATCATCCTGGCGCTCACCATCGTCATGTGGTTCCTCGCCAGCTTCCCCGCGCCGCCCGCCGGCGCGACCGGTCCGGCGATCGAATACAGCCTCGCCGGCACGCTCGGCCGCGGCCTCGCCACGATATTCGAGCCCATCGGCTTCAATTGGCAGATCAGTGTGGCACTGGTGCCGGGCATGGCCGCGCGCGAAGTCGCGGTCAGCGCGCTCGGCACCGTCTACGCGCTGTCGGCCAGTGGCGACGACACCGCACAGGCCCTGACACCGCTGATTGCACACAGCTGGAGCCTCGCCACCGCGCTGTCGCTGCTGACCTGGTTCGTCTTCGCGCCGCAGTGCCTGTCCACGCTCGCCACAGTCAAGCGCGAAACCGGCGGCTGGAAAATGCCGCTCGTCATGGCCGGCTATCTGTTCGGCCTGGCCTGGCTCGCGTGCTTCATCGTGTATCACCTCGCCGTCGCGGCGGGTTGGGGATGACCCATGCCCACCGCCTTCCGTTTTTTTCAACCGCCAGCCAGCCAAGCGTTTGCTCCGCCAGCCAGTCGATCATTCAGACCAGGAGCAAACCATGTCCCACGTACAACCACGCCCGCCATCGGGCATCCTGCGCCAGCTGATGGCGCGCCTGCAACCCGCAGCCGCCATGCCGGCTGCCGCTTCGCTCGCCTTCATGATGCTGGCCCCCGCCGCACTGGCACAGACTGCGGATCCGGCGAATACCGCCCAAACCACGCTGCCGACCGTCAAGGTGGAAGACACATCCGACCCCATGGAGGTCAATAACGGTTACCAGGGCACTCAGACCCGCGTCGGCAAGACCAAGCAGGACCCGCAGGAGATCCCGCAGGCGATCACCGTCGTGACCCAGCAGCTGATGCAGGAGCAACATGTCGGTTCGCTGCGCGACGCCTTGCGCAACGTGTCGGGACTCACCTTCAACGCCGCCGAAGGCGGCCGCGCCGGCGACAACATGATGCTGCGCGGCTTCTACACCTTCGGCGACGTCTACCTCGACGGCATCCGCGACACCGCGCAATACAACCGCGAAACCTTCTTCCTCGAGCAGGTCGACGTGCTGCGCGGCTCCGCCTCGATGCTGTTCGGCCGCGGCCAGGCCGGGGGCGTCATCAACCTCGTCTCCAAGACGCCCAAGCTGGCCGATGCCTACAAACTGACCGGCAGCGTGGGAACCGACAACTACACCGAAGTCACCGCCGACCTCAACAAGCGGCTGGGCGAGCACAGCGCGGTACGCGTGAACCTGATGAAACGCGACGAAGGCAGCTGGCGCGAAAATCCCGCCAGCGGCGCGGAGCCCGACGTCAACCGCGGCGGTGCGCAGGTCAGCCTCGCGCTCGGCATGAACACCGACGACGAATTCACCTTCTCGCACCTGTACATGCGCAACCGCGACACGCCCGACTACGGCTTCTCGTTCGACAATGCCACCCACCGCCCCAATACCACGTTCCCGGTCGATTATTTCTGGGGCATCGACCGCAACTTCGACAACAGCGACGTGAACGTCTCCACCGGAACCTGGACGCACCGCTTCGCCGATGACAGCCAGTTGCGCACCACAATCCGCTACGGCGACTACGAACGCAGCTATTGGGCGCGCACGCCGAGCGCCACCGATGCGCCCGGCACGACCGGCCTCAACGGCGCCAGTCCTAACGCAGGGCCGACGCGCTCGACGGACTACGAAACGCTCACGCTCCAATCCGACTACAGCCGGAAATTCGAGGCGCTGGGCATGAAGCACGAATTCCTCACCGGAGTCGAGTATCTGCGCGAGAACAGCCACCGCTCAGGTCTGCAGAATCTGGGCGGTACCACGGCCGGCAATCCGCCTGTCTTCCTTCCTTACGTCGAGTCATATACAGGCGCACAGCTGAATAATTTCACCGGCAATTCCCACGCCCTCTATGCACAGGACACAGTCGAGTTCATCCCGGACTGGAAAGCCACGCTGGGCGTGCGCCGCGACGAGCTTGACGCCGATTATTCCAGTGCCGCCTCGCCGCACCTGGAATACGGCGAGTGGAGCTATCGCGCCGCCTTGTCGTACCAGCCTACGGAAGAAGCGCACTACTACGTGGGCTACAGCGATTCGTTCAGCCCGACGGCCGACCTCTACCAGCTGACCGCCACACCGCAACCGCCCGAGACCAGCCAGGTCTACGAGGTCGGCGCGAAGTGGATGTTCTTCGACGGCGATCTCTCCTTCCGCACCGCGCTCTACCGTGCGATCAAGAACTGGGAACGCAACACCGATCTCGAATCGACCGCGTCCATCCTGACCAAGAAGCGCCGCACCGACGGCATCGAATTCGAAGCGGCCGGCCGCATCACGCCGAACTGGGAAGTCTTCGCCGGGCTGGCGCTGATGGACGCCACCATCCTCGAAGTCGCCGAGCAATCCAGCGGCAACGTCGGCGATCCGCGCTTCGTCGGCAAGCGGCCGCGCAACACGCCGCCGTATACCTTCAACCTGTGGTCCACCTACAAGCTGGGCGGCGGCTGGAAGGTCGGCGGCGGCGCCGAGGCCAAGGGCGAGCGCTATGGCTACAACCCGTCGAATGCCTCGGCCAATGCGCAGTTCACCACCAACGGCCAGCCCAGCGGATTCAATCCCAATACCGCGCCGGCTTACGTGCGCTGGGATGCCATGGTGTCCTACGACCAGAAAACCTGGGGCGTCCGCCTGAACGTGCAGAACCTGTTCAACAAGACGTACTACGACTCGATCTACGACAACGGCCCGTTCACCGTGCCCGGTCAGAAGCGTCGCTTCATCCTCACCGGCGAGCTGAAGTTCTGAGCCTGCCTTCCCTGCCAACCATTGGCAGGGATAGGGCGTTGCCTGCCCAGCGCCCTATCCCTGACAGGAGACCCGACCATGCTGCTGCACATTCCAAACGTTCTCGACGCCGCCACGCTCGCGCACTGCACTGCGCTGCTGAAACAGGCCGACTGGACCGACGGCCGCGTCACCGCCGGCACCCAGGCCGCCACGGTGAAGAACAACCGGCAACTTCCCGAAACCAGCCCGGTGGCGCAGCAGCTGCGCGCCATCGTGCTGGAAGCCTTATCGAAGAACCCCACCTTCTTCAGTGCCGCCCTGCCCAAGCGCATCTATCCGCCGCTGTTCAACCGCTACGGCGACGAGGCCAATTCCTTCGGCAATCACGTGGACAACGCCATCCGCACCCACCCGGCCACCGCCCAGCATGTGCGAACCGACATGTCGTTCACGCTCTTTCTCAACAACCCGTCGGACTACGACGGCGGCGAGCTCATCATCGAGGATGGCATGGGCGGCCGCGCGGTCAAGCTGCCGGCGGGCCACCTGATCCTGTATCCCTCGTACAGCGTGCATCGCGTCGAGCCGGTGACGCGCGGCGCGCGGCTGGCGTGCTTCACCTGGCTGGAAAGCATGGTGCGCGAACCGCAACGGCGAGAATTGCTGCACGAAATGGATTTAAGCATTGCCGCCCTGCGCGGCGAACACGGCGAAACCGATACCGCCGTGCGCCTGACCAGTTGTTATCACAACCTGATGCGGATGTGGGCGACGGTCTGAATCCCCCTGTTTCATTCACCGTTTCATTCACCTTAGAAAAGGAGCTCTCATCATGACTGGTCTGCGATTCACCCTTGCCGCCCTGGCGCTCGTTCCCGTTCTGGCACACGCCGCGGCCGACTGCGAAGCCCATCCCAAAGACAAGTGGATGAAGGAGGAAGACCTCAAGGCCGCGCTAGTTGACGCGGGCTACACGATCAAGAAATTCAAGGTCGATGGCAATTGCTACGAGATGTACGGCCACAACGAGAAGGGCCAGCGCGTCGAAATCTACATGGACACCGTCACCGGCAGGCCAGTGAAAGCCTATCTCGACTGATGCCGGGGCACGTCGTGGAACGCGCGTACGTCTGGGACCGCTTTGTCCGCCTGCACCACTGGACCCTCGCCGTCCTGATGCTGTTCAACGCGTTCATATTCGACGGCGGCGGGCCGTGGCATCGCTGGGTGGGTTACGCGGCGCTGGGGCTGGTGGGGGCGCGCCTCGTCTGGGGTGCGATCGGCTCGCGCTACGCCCGCTTTTCCGGTTTTTTCCCCACGCCGGCGCGCATCCGGGCCTACCTCGTCCGGCCCGGCGTCGCCATGCGCGGACACAATCCGCTCGGCGCCACGATGGTGTTCGCGATATTGGGCCTCGTCATCGCGCTGGGCGTGACGGGCTGGCTGATGGGAACCGACGCCTACTGGGGCGAGGAATGGCTGGAAAACGTGCACGAGACGCTCTCCGACGTTCTGCTCGCGTGCGTCGCGCTGCATGTGGCCGGCGTGACGTGGGTGAGCCGGAAGACCCGCATCAGCCTGCCGCGCGCCATGCTCACCGGCTACAAGACGCGGGGCACGCATTCCGCGCCGTTCGCGCAGCCGGACACGACGCCGGGCGATTGACAGCGTCGATCAAGCACATGGGAATTATCCGTTTCACATCGAACCGCCCGGTCCGTAAAGTACCGCCTTATTAGCAATTGCTAATAAACATCCACTCACGAAAGGAAACAGCCATGTCTGAAATCGTCTCCATGCCCCGCATCAACGAACGCGCCCCCGAATTCGAGGCGCGCACCACCCACGGCGTCAAGAAGCTGTCCGACTACGAGGGCAAGTGGCTGGTGCTGTTCTCGCACCCCGCCGACTTCACGCCGGTGTGCACCACCGAGTTCACCGCTTTCGCCCGGCACTACCCCGAGTTCCAGAAGCTCAACTGCGACCTGCTCGGCCTGTCGATCGACAGCTACTACTCGCACGTCGCCTGGGTGCGCAACATCAAGGAAAAGTTCGGGGTCGAGATTCCCTTCCCGATCATCGAAGACCTGAAGATGGACGTTGCCAAGGCTTCGGCATGATCCACCCGGGCGCCGGGGACACCTCCGCGGTGCGCGCCACCTTCATCATCGACCCCAAGGGCGTGCTGCGCGCGTTGGTCTACAACCCTATGACCAACGGCCGCTCGTTTCCCGTGTTCCTCCGCCTGGTCGCGGCGCTGCAGACCTCGGACGCCAACAAGGTCGCCACTCCGGAAGGCTGGCAGCCCGGCGACAAGGTCATCGTCCCGCCGCCGCAGGACGTGAATGCCGCGGAGGCTCGCATGAACGAAGGCTACGAGTGCACCGACTGGTACTTCTGCACGAAGTCGCTGTAACCCGGTCCTGTTCGCCGCACCCAGCGGCGAACAGGACATTCACGGACGGCGAGGGATGTCCCTCGTCGTTTTTTGCACGGAGGCCCCATCTCAATCTTGTTATTGACAACCATTCTCATTATCTATAATATTCAATTACCGTGTTCCAAACTAGAAGGTGTGCGTCATGTACGTCTGTCTTTGCAAAGGTGTCACCGACCACGAAATCCGCGGCCTGGTCCATCATCGTGGCGTGACCACGATGCGCCAGCTTCGCGACGAACTCGGCGTGTCCACCCAATGCGGCCGCTGCGCGCGCTGCGCGAAAGACGTACTCCAGGAAGCCCTCGCCGAATGCCAGGGATGCTCGGCTGACGCTGCATTCGCCGCAGCCGCCTGATTCCCGCCCTGCCCGCGTCCGCTCCGCGCGGACCGCGATCCATACTTGTCCCGCCCGGCTTTTCCCCTAGAATGACAGGCGTCCCATTCACCTATTAGCCAGCATTCGCCCAGCCAACGGCTCATTAAACGGGCTTGCCCACTCTCAGGAGAGAACCATGAAAGGCGACAAGAAAGTCATCCAGTATCTGAACAAGGCGCTCACGGTCGAACTGACCGCCATCAACCAGTATTTCCTCCACGCCCGCATGTACAAGAACTGGGGACTGATCGCTCTGGGCAAACACGAATACGAAGAGTCCATCGAGGAAATGCATCACGCCGACAAGCTGATCGAGCGCATCCTTTTTCTGGAAGGCCTGCCCAACCTGCAGGATCTGAACAAACTGCTGATCGGCGAAAACGTCGTCGAATGCCTGGAATGCGACCTCAAGCTCGAACTGGTCGGCCGCACCCTCTACGTCGAAGCCATCGCGCACTGCGAATCGGTCAAGGACTATGTTTCCCGAGAAATCCTGGTCGGCATCCAGTCCGACACCGAAGAGCACATTGATTACCTCGAAACCCAGCTCGACCTGATCAAACGCATGGGCGAGCAGAACTACATGCAGACCGCTGCCGGTCCGATCGAAAGCTGAGCGCCCCCGCGCGTACAATGGACGCCCCCGCCGTGGGGCGTTTTTATTGTTCCCGATGCACTTCGACCCTGACTGCCGCGCCTGCCCGCGCCTCGCCACGTTTCTCGACGAGGTGCGCGCCCGCCATCCCGATTACTATGCCCGCCCGGTGCCCGCCTTCGGCGATCCCGCGCCCGGTCTGCTCATTGTCGGCCTTGCCCCGGGCATGCACGGCGCCAACCGCAGCGGCCGTCCCTTCACCGGCGACTACGCCGGCGTGCTGCTATACGAAACCCTGCACAAATTCGGCTACGCCAGCGCACCGCAATCGCTGTCCGCGGACGACGGCCTGCAGCTTACCGGCTGCCGCATCACCAACGCGGTGAAATGCCTGCCGCCCGCCAACAAACCGGAACCGGGCGAAATCCGCGAATGCAACCGCTATCTGTCCAACGAACTGGATGCCCTGCCGGCACATGCCAGCATCCTGGCGCTGGGCCAGATTGCGCACCAGGCGGTCTTGCGCGCACGCGGGCTCAAGCTCAAGGATTATCCCTTCGCCCACGCCAGCGACTACCGCCTGCCCGACGGCAGAAGGCTGGTCAGCAGCTATCACTGCTCCCGCTACAATACCCAGACGCGCCGCCTCACCCCCGAGATGTTCGAGGCGGTGTTCACCCTGATTCAAAGCGAGGACTGATCATGCCTGTCGTCACCATCAAGCTCGCCGGCAGCCTCACCCGCGAGCAGAAGCAGAAAGTCGCCGAGGAAATCACCGCCACGCTGGAGCGCCACGCCGGCAAGCCCGCGTCGTATACCTATATCGCGTTCGAGGAACTGCCGGACGAGAACTGGGCGATCGCCGGCAAGCTGCTCGACGAGGATGAATAAGAGCCTCATTCAGCAGGAATCATGCCCCGGGTTGAGATCAGGATCGGATGGATACAAGGCGCAGCGCGCAGGCAAGGGCCATTCCCTTGCCAAGCGCTGCAACGCAGCAGACGCCGATCCTGGACTCAACCCGGGGGGCCGGTTGCCTGCGGGCGCATGGCCGCGTTGCGAGTCGTTCATTTGGAGCGAACCAAATTTCACTCCCCGCGCCTTGCCCTGCATCCCGCAGGCAAGCGGCGCGGCGCATGATTCCTGCCGAATTAGGCTCTGACCTTGAGTGCCGTCGACAAGGAATTCCTCGCCTCGCTGCCCACGCTGCCCGGCGTCTATCGGATGATCGACGTGACCGGCGCCGTGCTCTACGTCGGCAAGGCGAAGGACCTGAAGAAGCGCGTCTCCAGCTATTTCCAGAAAAGCGACCAGAGCCCCCGCATCAAGCTGATGCTGAAGAGTGTCGACCACATCGACACCACGATCACGCGCACCGAGGCCGAAGCGCTGCTGCTGGAGAACAACCTGATCAAGGGGCTGAAGCCGCGCTTCAATATCCTGTTCCGCGACGACAAGTCCTACCCCTATCTGCTGCTGACCGGACACCGCTTTCCGCGCCTGGCCTATTTCCGCGGCACGCCCAAAAAGCGCGACCAGGCCTACGGCCCCTACCCCAACGCCTACGCGGTGCGCGAAAGCATCCAGTTGCTGCAGAAGGTGTTTCAACTGCGCACCTGCGAGGACACGGTATTCGCCAACCGCTCGCGCCCCTGTCTGCTGTACCAGATCAAACGTTGTACCGCACCGTGCGTCGGGCACATCACGCCCGAGGCCTATGCGCGCGACGTCCATGCAGCAGCCCAGCTGCTGCATGGCGAGGCCAGCGCACTGACTGAACACATCACCGAACAGATGAACGCCGCTGCGGCCGCGCTCGATTTCGAGACGGCCGCCTTCCTGCGTGACCGCCTGCGCATGCTCGCAGCCGTGCGCGAAAAGCAGTTCGTCGACTCCCCCGGCAGCGATGCGGACGCGGATGTGGTCGCGGTGGCCGAGGCCGGCGGCGTGATTGCGGTCAACCTGACGATGATCCGCGGCGGACGGCATCTCGGCGACCGCAGTTTCTTCCCGCAGCACGGCGAAGGCGCGACGCCAGCCGAGGCGCTGGAGGCCTTCATCGTCCAGCACTACCTCGACCACCCCATCCCGGCGCGCATTCTGGTGAGCGAAGCCATCGAGACCGGCGCACTGGACACGCTGCTCACCGAGCAGGCCGGTAAAAAAGTCACTCTGCTGCATCGCGTCACCGGTGAACGCAAGGTCTGGATCGGCATGGCGCAGGCCAACGCGCGGCTGTCGGCCGAGCGCCGCAGCGCCGATCGCGCCAACCAGTCGCAGCGGCTCGCCGCGTTGCGCGACACGCTCGACCTGCCGACGCTCAACCGCATCGAGTGCTTCGACATCTCACACACCATGGGCGAGGCGACCGTGGCGTCCTGCGTCGTCTACGAGGGCAACGACCTGAAGAAATCCGACTACCGGCGCTACAACATCAGCGGCATCACGCCCGGCGACGACTATGCCGCCATGCATGCCGCGCTGATCAAGCGCTTCCACAAGAGCGTGGAAGAGAATGGCGTGCTGCCCGACCTGCTGCTGATCGACGGCGGCAAGGGGCAGATCTCGATGGCGGTCGAGGCCATGGCCGAACTGGGCCTGAACGACGTGCCGCTGCTCGGCGTGGCCAAGGGCGAGGCACGCAAGCCCGGACTGGAAACATTGATCTTCGCCGACGGCCGCGAACTCCACCTCGCCAAGGACCACCCCGGTTTCCACCTGATCCAGCAGGTGCGCGACGAAGCGCACCGCTTCGCCATCACCGGCCACCGCGCCAAACGCGGCAAGGCGCGCGTGCAGTCGACGCTGGAAGACATCGCGGGCATCGGCCCCAAACGGCGCAAACAGTTGCTGGAACACTTCGGTGGACTGCAGGGCGTACGCGACGCCGGCGTCGACGCGCTTGCCACGGTGAACGGTATCAGCCGAGAATTGGCGGAAACCATCTATAACGCCCTCCACTGATGCCGCTCAATCTCCCCAACCTGCTCACCTGGCTGCGCATTCTGTTCATTCCGCTGATGGCAGGCGTGTTCTACCTGCCCGATGGCTGGGTGACGCCGTCCGACGCCAATCTGCTGGCGGCCGCATTTTTCGGGGTGGCGGCGCTGACCGACTGGCTCGACGGCTGGCTGGCGCGCAAACTGGGACAGACTTCGGCCTTCGGCGCCTTCCTCGACCCGGTCGCCGACAAGCTGATGGTCGCCGCTGCGCTCATCGTGCTGATCGACCTCGGTCGCGTGTCGCCGCTGATCGCACTCATCATCATCGGTCGCGAAATCACCATTTCCGCCTTGCGCGAATGGATGGCCAAGGCCGGCAAGTCGGCCAGCGTGGCGGTGTCCTTCGCCGGCAAGCTGAAAACCGCGGCGCAGATGGTCGCCATCGTCCTGCTGCTGTATTTCGATCCGGTCGCCGGCCTGCCCATCGCAACCATCGGCACATTGCTGATCTGGATTGCCGCGCTGCTCACCCTGGTCTCGATGGTCTACTACCTGGTAATGGCGGCGCGCGCCCTGCAAAAATCTTCGCCCTGAGGTGTTGACAGAAAAAACCGAAATCACCATAATGCGCAGCCTTCAACGCGGGAATAGCTCAGCTGGTAGAGCGCAACCTTGCCAAGGTTGAGGTCGGGAGTTCGAACCTCCTTTCCCGCTCCAGCATTCCGGGGAAAACAGAAGGCTTAGCCGGACGTTTTCCCCTTTTCGTTCAAGCGTTTTACCGCGACGGCGCGATAGCAAAGCGGTTATGCACCGGATTGCAAATCCGTGTAGGTCGGTTCGACTCCGGCTCGCGCCTCCAAATTCAGGGTCAGCCGTCCGCTTTGCCCGGATGGTGAAATTGGTAGACACAAGGGACTTAAAATCCCTCGCCAGCGATGGCGTACCGGTTCGATTCCGGTTCCGGGCACCACCTTCCAGTTCACCGGCCCGAGTGGTATAATTTTTGCGCTTTATTATTAACACGATGGGCGGTTCGCCCATTTTTTATTTGTGCTGCGCGCGCCCTGACCGGGCCGCATAGCGGCACAACAATGGATTTGCGATGATGGATCTGCATACCCGCCTGGAGCCTGTACTTGCCGGACTCGGTTACGAGCTGGTGATGCTGGAGCGCGCCGGGCGCGGGCTGATCCGTATTTTCATCGACAAGCCGGGCGGCATCACGATTGACGACTGTGTCGCGGTGAGCAATCACCTGACCCACCTGTTCACCGTCGAGAACATCGACTACGACAGGCTGGAGGTGTCCTCGCCCGGCCTTGACCGGCCGCTGGTCAAGCCGCAGGACTATGCGCGCTTCGCCGGCGAACCGGTGACGCTGAAATTGCGGGTGCCGATGGACAACCGGCGCCGCCTGACCGGCCAGCTGGTCGGTCTGGATGGCGAACTGGTGAAATTGATCGTCGACGGCTCGGAAGTGTCGGTCGACTTGAGAAATGTGGATGCTGCCCGCCTGAAACCCATGGTTTAGGCAAGGCAGGCTGGAGGGAATATGAGCCGTGAAATGTTGATGCTGGCCGATGCGCTGGCTCGCGAAAAGAACGTGGACAAGGAAGTGGTCTTCGAGGCACTGGAGCAGGCGCTCGCCTCCGCCACCAAGAAACGCTTCAAGGAAGAATCCGACGTGCGCGTATCGATCGACCGCGAAACCGGCGACTACGAATCCTTCCGCCGCTGGCAGGTCGTCACCGAGGCCGATCTGGAATCCGAGGGTTACCAGATCCTGCTGATCGACGCGCAGGACAAGATTCCCGACATCGAAATCGGCGACTACATCGAAGAGCCGCTGGAAAACGTCGAATTCGGCCGCATCGGCGCCCAGGCTGCCAAGCAGGTCATCCTGCAGAAGATCCGCGACGCCGAGCGCGAGCAGATCATCAGCGACTTCCTCGCCCGCAAGGAACACCTCGTCAACGGCGTGGTCAAGCGCATCGACCGCGGCAACGCGATCATCGAATCCGGCCGCGTCGAAGGCTTCCTCCACCGCGACCAGATGATCCCGCGCGAGAATCTGCGCGTCGGCGACCGCGTGCGCGCCTATCTGCTGCGCATCGACCGCGGCGCCCGCGGCCCGCAGGTGGTGCTGTCGCGCACCGCGCCCGAATTCATCATGAAGCTGTTCGAGCTGGAAGTGCCGGAAATCGAGGAGGGCCTGCTCGAGATCAAGGCGGCCGCCCGCGACCCCGGCCTGCGCGCCAAGATCGCCGTGGTGTCGCACGACCCCCGCATCGATCCGATCGGCACCTGCATCGGCCTGCGCGGATCGCGCGTCACCTCGGTGACCAACGAACTGGCCGGCGAACGCGTCGACATCATCCACTGGTCGGCCGACCCGGCACAGTACGTGATCAACGCACTGGCCCCCGCCGAAGTCAGCTCCATCGTGGTGGACGAAGACAAACACAGCATGGACGTGGTGGTGGACGAGGAACAACTGGCGATGGCGATCGGCCGCGGCGGCCAGAACGTGCGCCTGGCGTCCGAACTGACCGGCTGGGAACTCAACATCATGTCTCGCGAAACGGCCGAAGAGAAACAGTCGGCCGAAAGCGGCAAGACGCTTGCCCTCTTTATCGCAAAGCTCGATGTGGACGAGGAAGTTGCCCAGATCCTGGTCGACGAAGGTTTCTCCACGCTGGAAGAAGTCGCCTATGTGCCGCTGAACGAAATGCTCGAGATCGAGGCCTTCGACGAAGACTTGGTCAACGAACTGCGCAACCGGGCCCGCAACGCCCTGCTGACCGCCGCCATCGTCGGCGAGGAGCAGGTCGAGGCCTCCGCGGGCGACCTGCTGTCGCTCGAAGGCATGGATGCCGAAACCGCACGCACGCTCGCCAGCAAGGGCGTCCACACCACCGAGGATCTGGCCGAACTGGCCGTCGATGAGCTGACCGAAATGGCCGCCATGGATGCCGAACGTGCCAAACAATTGATCATGGCCGCACGCGCGCCCTGGTTCGCCCAAGGCTAAGAGGACTGCATGAACGTCGAACAATTTGCCCAGGAACTGAAACTGCCGCCCCAGCTGTTACTTGAACAGCTGAAAGCGGCGGGCGTCAATAAAAACGATGTGGTCGACTCCGTCACCGAGGCGGACAAGGCACACCTGCTCGACTACCTGCGCAAGATGCACGGTGGCGGGACCGAGACCGGCAAGACCAAGATCACCATCACGCGCAAGCAGACCGGTGAAATCCGCAAGACCGACAGTACCGGCAAATCGCGCACCATCACGGTGGAAACGCGCAAGTCGCGCACCTACGTCAAGCGCGATGCCGCCGCACTGGCGGCCGAAGCCCAGCCGGCTGCTGAAACCCCGCCTGTTCCGCAGGTCGAGGTGCCGGCCCCGCCGGTGGCCGAACACAAGGTCGAAGCGCCCGTTCCCGAGCCTGTCGTCGAAGCCGCGCCGCCTGCGGCCGTCGAGGTTGAGCCTGTCGCCGTCGTTCCCGAGCCTGTCGCCGAAGCCGTGCCGCCTGCGGCCGTCGAGGCTGCTGCGGAACCCGCAGCAGTCCCCGCGCCGGTGGTGAAAAAAACCACTCGCATCAAGAAGGCCTCGATCCTCAACGAAGCGGAAGTCAAGGCTCGCGAAGAAGAGACGCGCCGCCATCAGGCGCTGCAGGAACGTCAGGCTGCGGATGCACGAGCCCGTACCGAACGCGAAGCCCTGCGCAAGCAGGCGGAAGCTGCCCGCGAGGCCGCCAAGCTCGCGGAAGCCCAGAAAGCCGCCGCCCCTGCTGCCCCCGCCACGCCGACGGAAAAAACACTGCACAAACCGGATAAACCTTCTGCTGCCAAGGGCGCCAAGGGTCCGGACAAGAAAGCCGGCGGCACCTGGAAGGATGACGCCGCACGCCGCAAGGGCGGACTCAAGACCCGTGGCGGCGCTGCGCCTGACGCGGGCTGGCGCGGCCGCAAGGGCAAGTCCAAGTCCGGTCACGAAGAAACCACCTTCGTTGCCCCGACCGAGCCGATCGTGCGCGAAGTCCTGGTCCCCGAGACGATCACGGTGGCCGAACTTGCCCACAAGATGTCGGTGAAGGCCGCTGAAGTCATCAAGGCATTGATGAAGCTCGGCAGCATGGTGACGATCAACCAGGTGCTCGACCAGGAAACGGCGATCATCGTGGTCGAGGAAATGGGCCACATCGGCAAGCCGGCTGCACTCGATACGCCGGAAGCCTTCCTGATCGACACGGGCGAAGTCAGCGAGCATGAAGTGCTCGCCCGCCCGCCGGTCGTCACGGTGATGGGCCACGTCGACCACGGCAAGACCTCGCTGCTCGACACCATCCGGCGCACCCGGGTGGCCAGCGGCGAAGCCGGCGGCATCACCCAGCACATCGGCGCCTATCACGTCGAAACCGAGAAAGGCGTCATCACCTTCCTCGACACCCCGGGCCACGAGGCGTTTACCGCGATGCGGGCACGCGGCGCGAAAGCGACCGACATCGTGGTGCTGGTGGTGGCGGCGGACGACGGCGTCATGCCGCAGACGATCGAAGCCATCCACCACGCCAAGGCCGCCAACGTGCCGCTGGTGGTGGCGGTGAACAAGATCGACAAGCCCGAGGCCAACCCGGAACGCATCCGCCAGGAACTCGTCGCGCAGGGCGTCACCCCCGAGGAATGGGGGGGCGACACCCAGTTCGTCGAAGTGTCGGCCAAGGCCAACACCAACATCGACGGCTTGCTCGACGCCATCCTGTTGCAGGCCGAAGTGCTGGAACTGCAGGCAGCTGCCGATGGCCCCGCCAAAGGGCTCGTCATCGAAGCGCGCCTCGACAAGGGCAAGGGCCCGGTGGCCACGCTGCTGGTGCAATCCGGCACCCTGCGTCGCGGCGACATGGTGCTGGCCGGTCAGGTTTACGGTCGTGTCCGCGCCATGCTGGACGAGGCGGGCAAGACGGTGACCGAAGCCGGTCCTTCGATCCCGGTCGAGATCCAGGGCCTGTCCGACGTACCGCAAGCCGGCGAAGACATGATGGTGCTGCCGGACGAACGCAAGGCGCGCGAAATCGCGCTGTTCCGTCAAGGCAAGTTCCGCGACGTACAGCTGGCGAAAAAGCAGGCCGCCAAACTGGAATCGATGTTCGAACAGATGGGCCAGGGCGAAGTGCAGCACTTGCCCATCATTCTCAAGTCCGACACCCAAGGTTCCTACGAAGGTCTGGCGCATGCGCTGGGCAAGCTGTCGACCGACGAGGTCAAGGTCAACATCATCCACAGCGGCGTCGGCGCCATCACCGAATCCGACGTCAACCTCGCGCTCGCCTCCAAGGCGGTGCTGATCGGCTTCAACGTGCGCGCCGATGCAACCGCACGCAAGCTGGCCGAATCCAGCGGCGTGGACATCCGCTACTACAACATCATCTATGAAGCCGTGGATGAGGTGAAAGCGGCACTGTCCGGCATGCTGGCACCCGAGAAGAAGGAAAGCGTCATCGGTACGGTGGAAGTCCGCCAGGTATTCGTCATTTCCAAGGTCGGCACCATCGCCGGCTGCTATGTGACGGATGGCGTGATCAAGCGCAATGCCGGCGTGCGCGTGCTGCGCAACAACGTGGTGATCCATCAGGGCGAACTCGATTCGCTCAAGCGCTTCAAGGACGACGTCAAGGAGGTCAAGGCCAACTTCGAATGCGGTCTCTCGCTGAAGAACTTCAACGACATCCAGGAAGGCGACATCCTCGAAGTGTTTGAAGTGGTGGAAGTGGCGCGCTCGCTGTAATGCAATGGTGAGGGGTGAAGGGTGAGGCGTTAGGCACTCACTTCCATTCCTCACCCCTTACTCCTCACCCCTTGCCCCAACAAATGCCCAAAGATTTCCCCCGTGCCCGCCGCGTCGCCGACCAGATCCAGCGCGAACTGCCGGAACTGATCCGGCAGGAAGTAAAGGATCCGCGCGTCGGCATGCTGACCATCACCGAGGTGGAGGTCAACCGCGACATGGAGTTTGCCAAGGTCTTCTTCACCACCCTGGGCGGCGAGGCCGAGCATGCTGCCTGTCTGCAGGGCCTGCAACGCGCCAGCGGCTTTCTGCGTTCGCAGTTGTCGCACCGCATGCAGCTGCGTGTGGTGCCCAAGCTGACCTTTGTGTACGACCGCTCGGTCGAACGCGGCATCGAACTCACCCAACTGATCGAATCGGCCGTCGCCGAAGACGCCAAACACCCGAAAGACGAATCAACCTAAAAACCGTAGTTGACTGCTCATCAACGTATGGTATTCCTCATGGGAATAGACTCTTTCCGCTCCGATCGCGCTCACCATCAGCGCAAGCCCGCTACGCACCCGCTGATACGCCTGGTCGTGCACCTGCCTTTGTCGCTCGTCGTTGCAGGCGCTGGCCTGCTGCCTCCTCGCTTCGCGGCAGCCCCCCGCCCAGACGCACCATCAGGTGCGTCCAACTGCAGTTTCTAGGTTGAAACCCACCCGCCAGATCGTCGATGGCGTGCTGCTGCTGAACAAGCCGGTCGGCCTCACCTCCAACGCCGCGCTGCAAAAGGCCAAGTGGCTGCTCAACGCCAAAAAGGCGGGGCACACCGGCACCCTCGACCCCTTCGCCGATGGCCTGCTGCCCTTGTGCTTCGGCGAGGCCACGAAATTCTCGGCCTACCTGCTGGACGCGGACAAGCGCTATCGTGCCGTGCTGCAACTGGGCGCCACCACCACGACCGGCGATCCCGAGGGCGAGGTACTCAGCACCCGCGACGTGGCGGTGAACTGTGCCGAAATCAACGCCGTGCTGCCGCGCTTCATGGGCGAAATCGAGCAGATCCCGCCCATGCATTCGGCACTCAAGCACCAGGGGCGCCCGCTCTACGAATATGCCCGTGCCGGGATCGAAATCGAACGCCCGCCGCGCAAAGTCACCATCCGTTCGCTGGCGATGATCGAATGTGCCCCGCCCCGGCTCATCCTCGACGTCCAATGCAGCGCCGGCACCTACATCCGCACCCTGGCCCAGGACATCGGCGCCGCACTCGGTTGTGGCGCCCACCTCACTGCTCTGACCCGCCTTGGTTCCGGTGGGTTTAAGCTGGAACAGGCGCATTCCCTGGCCGAGCTGGAAGCGCTCGATCCCCCTCGACGCCATGCCCTGTTGTTGCCCGCAGACTGCCTGGTGGCCCACCTGCCTGCCGTTCTGCTCGACGACTCCGAGGCGGAGGCCTTGCGCCAGGGACGCAGCATCGCGCATGTCACCACCGGGTCGGGCTTGATTCGCGCCTACACGGCTACAAACACCTTCATTGGACTGGCCAACGCAGATGCCGGCCGGCTGGTGCCGCGTCGTCTCATCGCTACGCAACAGGCTTGAGTTAAGTTCCTCATTTAGCGTAAAATTCCGGGTTTCCCCGAACGTGTCCCGCCCAGCCGCAGGCCACGCGATTTGATAAGGAGTACACCATGGCTGTTACCGTCGCCCAAAAGGCAGAGATCGTCCAGAATTACCAACGCGCCGCCGCCGACACCGGCTCGCCCGAAGTGCAGGTTGCCCTGCTGACGGCCCGCATCAACGACCTGACCGGCCATTTCAAGGCCAACATCAAGGACCACCACTCGCGTCGTGGTCTGCTGAAGATGGTGAGCCGCCGCCGCAAGCTGCTCGACTACCTGAAGCGCACCAACCTCGAAGGCTACAAGACCCTGATCGATCGTCTCGGTCTGCGCAAGTAATCCCTACAGAGCCACTGTGATGATCCGGCACCCTGCTGCACCGGCACAGTGGATGGGGCGTATTGCCCCCTGAATTTCGCACGCCCCGCTTCTGCGGGGCGTTTTTGCTTTGAAAGGAACTCGTGTGAGCGCTATCAAGAAAACTTTCACCTACGGCCGCCACCAGGTCACGCTGGAAACCGGCGAAATCGCCCGCCAGGCCTCCGGCGCCGTCATCGTCAACATGGACGACACCGTGGTGCTGGTCACCGTCGTCGCCAAGAACGAAGTCAAGCCGGGCCAGGATTTCTTCCCGCTGACCGTCGACTACCAGGAAAAAACCTACGCCGCCGGCCGCATTCCCGGCGGCTTCCTCAAGCGCGAGAGCCGCCCGTCCGAAGGCGAAACGCTGATCTCCCGCCTGATCGACCGTCCGATCCGCCCGCTTTTCCCCGAAGGCTTCTTCAACGAAGTGCAGATCATCGCCACGGTGATGTCCTCCAATCCCGAAGTCAGCGCCGACATCCCGGCGCTGATCGGTGCCTCCGCCGCGTTGTCGCTGTCCGGCCTGCCGTTCGACGGCCCCGTGGGCGCGGCACGCGTCGGCTTCATCAACGGCGAGTATGTGCTCAACCCGACCAACTCCGAGCTGAAGAACTCGGCGCTGGATCTGGTCGTCGCCGGCACTGAAACCGCCGTACTGATGGTCGAGTCGGAAGCCCTGGAGCTGCCCGAAGACATCATGCTGGGCGCGGTCGTGTTCGGCCACACCCAGATGCAGGCCGCGATCAACGCCATCAACGAACTGGCCGACGAAGCCGGTGCCGACGCCTGGGACTGGCAGCCGCTCGCCGAAGACACGGCGATGGTGGAACGCCTGAAGGCCCTTGCCGAAGACGGTCTGCAGCAGGCGTACAACATCAAGCAGAAACAGGCGCGCATGACCGCCGTGGATGAAGTCCGCAGCAAGGCCTTTGCCGAGCTGATCACTGCCGACATGGACACTGTCGCGCAGAACCACGTCAAGGACGCGTTCCACCGCCTCGAAGCCGGTGTGGTGCGCAACCGCATCCTCTCCGGGCAGCCGCGCATCGACGGCCGCGACACCCGCACCGTGCGCCCGATCACCATCCGCACCGGCGTGCTGCCGCGCACCCACGGTTCCGCCCTGTTCACCCGCGGCGAAACCCAGGCGCTGGTCGTCACCACCCTCGGGACCGGCCGCGACGAGCAGACCATCGACGCGCTGGAAGGCTCCTACTCCGACCGCTTCATGCTGCACTACAACATGCCTCCCTACGCCACCGGCGAAACCGGCCGCGTGGGCTCGCCCAAGCGCCGCGAAATCGGCCACGGCCGTCTGGCCAAGCGCGCGCTGCTGGCGGTACTGCCGACCAAGGAAGAATTCGGCTACACCATGCGCGTGGTGTCCGAGATCACCGAATCCAATGGCTCGTCGTCGATGGCCTCGGTATGCGGCGGCTGCCTGTCGCTGATGGACGCCGGTGCCCCGCTGAAGGCGCACGTCGCCGGCATCGCCATGGGCCTGATCAAGGAAGGCAACCGCTTCGCGGTGCTGACCGACATCCTCGGCGACGAGGATCACCTCGGCGACATGGACTTCAAGGTGGCCGGCACCGAGAAAGGCGTGACCGCGCTGCAGATGGACATCAAGATCACCGGCATCACCAAGGAAATCATGCAAGCCGCGCTGACGCAGGCGAAGGAAGGCCGCATGCACATCCTCGGCATCATGAAGTCGTCGGTCTCCAGCAGCCATGAAATGTCGGCCTACGCGCCGCGCATCATCGCGATGAAGATCAACCCGGAAAAGATCCGCGACGTGATCGGCAAGGGCGGCGCCGTCATCCGTGCGCTGACCGAGGAAACCGGCACCCAGATCGACATCCAGGAAGACGGCAGCGTGAAGATCGCCTGCACCAGCATGGAAGCCGGCGAACTGGCCAAGAAGCGGATCGAGGAAATCACTGCCGAAGTCGAAGTCGGCAAGGTCTACGAAGGCCCGGTCATCAAACTGCTGGACTTCGGCGCGATCGTCAACGTGCTGCCGGGCCGCGACGGTCTGCTGCACATCTCGCAGATCGCCCACGAGCGCGTCAACACCATCGGCGACTACCTGAAGGAAGGCCAGGTCGTGAAGGTGAAGATCCTGGAAGCCGACGAGAAAGGCCGCCTGCGCCTGTCGATGAAGGCACTGCTGGATGCGCCGGCCGCCACCGACAGCGAAACGCCGGAAACGGCGGGCTGACATACTGTCCGCCGCAAGAAAAAACCGCGCTCAAGGGCGCGGTTTTTTATGCCTGAGTGGGCGCTGCAGGAAACAGGACGTTCACGACCAGGCCCACGCCCCCAGCCCCTGTTTCCAGACTCACCTGTGCGCCATGCAAATGGGCGATTCGCTGGACGATGGTCAGGCCGAGGCCGGCACCCTCCACGCTGCCCGACAGCCGATGGAATGGCGAGAACGCTGCAGCACGCTGCGACTCCGGGATGCCCGGCCCGTTGTCCGCCACTTGCCAGGTTACGCCCTGTTCGGAACGCCGGACCGTCAGCGTGATGCGCGTGCCGCCATATCGCATGGCATTGTCGATCAGGTTGGCAAGCATTTCCCGCAGCAATTGCGCATCGCCCATCACCCAGGCCTCGCTGTCCTTCATGTCGAAGCCGATCTCCACCCCGCTGGCCAAGGCCTGCGGAACCCACTCCCGCGCAACTTCCCGCACCACGTCCACGCCATCCAGCCGGTTCAGGCGCAGGGTGTTTTCCGCCGCATCGACGCGCGCCAGAATGAGCAGCTTCTGCACCAAATCGCCCATGGTCTGGGTCGACTGGGCAATACGCGACAACGCATGCTGGGCATCTTCGTGCCGCGCGCTGGCCAGCGCCGCCTCGGCTTGCGCGCGGATGCCCGCGATCGGCGTGCGGAGTTGGTGCGCGGCATCCGCGACGAAACGCGATTGCGATTCCACCGCTTCGGACAGCCGCTGCAGCAGTGAATTGATTTCATCCAGAAACGGGCGCAGCTCGGCGGGGGTCTCTCCCAGGGGAACCGGGCTCAGATCGAATGCCTGCCGCGCTGACAGCCGGTCGCGCAGCCGGCTCAACGGCTCGAGCCCCTTCCTCACGCCATAGGCGATGGCAATCGCCGCAGTCAGGGTCATCAGCAGCATCGGAATCACGATCGCCAGGGTGGCCCGTTCGGCCATGGCCGAGCGGTGCGACAACGTCTCGCCCACCTGGACCAGGGCGGTCCCACGCGCACTCGTGCCTTTGAGCGAGAGTCCAAAAGCAGCCACCCTGACCTTCTCGCCGTCCTTGATGCCGGCATAGACGATCAACTGGCCCGGCCGGATGTTCTGGTGACCGGGAAGCCGCGGCATGTCCTGTTCGCCGTCGATGACGTGCCCAGCCGGATTGGTAATGCTGTGGAACAGCAAATCCTCCTGGTCGAACACCAGCAATTCGCGCGCGGCAACCGGCAGGTCCACCTGCACCTGCCCCTGCATGACCTCGACCCGATCGGCCAGCGCGAACGTGCGCCGTATCAACGATCGGTCAAACGCCGCATTGATGAAGTACTGGCTGGAGAAATAGGCGATCACCCATAGCAGAATGAACAGCGGCAGCATCATCGACAGCATGCGGACGATCAGCTGCCGTCGCAGGCTTGTCTGGCTTTCCCCGTTCAACGCTCGGCTTCCAGTAGATAGCCCAGGCCGCGCAGCGTGCGGATGACCACGCCGGAACCTTCGAGCTTGCGCCGCAGACGATGGATGTAGACTTCCACCGCGTTGTCGCCTACGCCGTCATCCCATCCCGTCAGACGATCCGCGATCGCCTCCTTGGCCGTCACACGCCCGGCATGGCTGAGCAGGATTTCGAGCACCTCCACCTCGCGGGCGGACAGCACCAGCGGCGTCTCGTCCACGCTGGCCTGCCGCTTCACGCTGTCGAAACAGAAGCGGCCCATGCGGATCTGGGTGTCGGCCACGCCATGCGCCCGCCGCAGCAAGGCGCGCAGCCGCGCCAGCAATTCATCCAGCGCAAACGGTTTCAGCAGATAATCGTCCGCACCCGCATCGAGACCGCGCACGCGATCCTCCACCGTATCGCGTGCAGTGAGGACCATCACCGGCAGGGTTGCGCCGCGTTTGCGCGCATTGCGCAGGACCTCCAGGCCTTCCCGTCGCGGCAGCCCCAGATCGAGCAGCATGGCGTCGTAGGTATAGGTCTTCAGCGCGGTCTCGGCCTGCACCCCGTCGCGGCTCCAGTCGACCGCGAAGCCTGCCTGCCGGACCGCCAGCATGACGGCCTCACCCAGGGTCGGATCATCTTCCACGAGCAGGATTTTCATGTTTGAAGTCTGACACAAACTCAGGCCATCCGGCCTTCAGTCTATCGCGAATAACAATGTTCTGATCTGGCGAATTCGTAAGGTTCACGTAAGTATCGCACCGCATAGTGCCCTCCATGCAGTCGCAATCAGTGGCCGCATATCTTTCACTTGATCATATGGAGAAACTCATGAACAAACTGCTGTCTTCCCTGGTTGCCGCTACGATTGCCGGCGCTTTCAGCCTCTCCGCCATGGCCGCCGATGCAGCACCCGCCGCACCTGCTGGCGCCACTGCCGCAGAAAAGCCCGCTGCCGCGCCCAAGGCCAAGAAGCACGTCAAGAAGCATGTCAAGAAGCACACTGCCAAAAAAGCTGAAGAGAAAAAATCGGACGCAGCCGCTCCGGCCGAGTCTGCGAAGTAATTCTTCAAGGACACTAAAAACCGCGCTCTCGGGCGCGGTTTTTTATCGCTTTCATTATGCGTTTTCTAATTGCGTTCCCCATCATCGGGGTCTCCACGCCACCTTGCCGCCATAATTAAAATTTGAATAACAAAAGCGCCAGCAAAAGACGCTGCTGCATAAAAAAACGTTGCTGGAAAAAGTTTGCTTTGTGTAACACCGAACAGTTTGGCGGGAAACTCAATTATTGGAAGCATAAAATAAGTAAACGAAGGCGCATGCCCGTCTCCGGTAACCATAAATATGGCTGTGAGCGAAGTTCCAAAGAAAGCCACCCCTACGATAGCCGCCACCACACTTGAATTTCTAACAATCGGCGACACTAAACAGTCTCACTCAGAAATGCCTGCCACCAGCGTTTGCGCTGGCCGGTCACCACCCCGTGCATCTCGAGTTCCCGCGGCGGCGTGCGGCTCATCAGCCAGCCTGGAAGGATCGATGACTTGGTTGCGCTCGATCCGCACGAGCTTCCCAGATGGTTGGGATCGTAGATCTTGATGAAGTTGGGTGCATCCAGGTTGTCCGCATAGACAATCGCGCAGTAATCCTCGTGATGCTCGCGCCGCAGCAATTCATCCAGTTCGCGCATGAACTGCTGCACCTTGTCGGCGGCGGCCGGCTCCGCAGGAACATCCTGCCCCACCGCATAGAGATACCAGCCCGCCCCGGTATCCACCTTTTGCCAGAACGACGTCAACTGGTCCCAGCGCATCACACTGTAAAGCAGCCCGTTGTAATAACGGTCGAATTCGTCGATGTCTGCCATGGCTCTCTCCGCAGTGAGTCTGGTGGTCGGGGCGACGTGCGCCACCGGTTTATTCTGCTACACGTCAGGCCGCCCTTGAACAGGCGGCCGGGCGCCACTTCTTCTTGTTGTTATTTGGCGACCTGGCGCTCGCGGATCTCCTCGAGCGTCTTGCAGTCGATGCACAGCGTCGCCGTCGGGCGTGCCTGCAGGCGCTCCAGCCCGATTTCGACGCCACAGGATTCGCAATAGCCGTAATCGCCGGCGTCGATCTTGGCGATGGTCTCGTTGATTTTCTTGATCAGCTTGCGCTCCCGGTCGCGGTTGCGCAGTTCCAGCGCCATGTCGGATTCCTGGGTGGCGCGGTCGTTGGGATCGGCGAAAACCGTCTGCTCGTCCTGCATGGAATGCAGGGTGGTATCGATATCCTGCGACAGCTCGGCTTTCCAGGCCTCGAGCATTTTGCGAAAATGCGCGAGCTGTTTCGCATTCATGTATTCTTCGCCCTTTTTGGCCTTGTAAGGCTCGAAGCGCATCAAAGTTTCAGCCATCTCGTTCTCTGTTCTCTTTGAAAATTTCGGTCAAATCCGGGCCAAGCCCAACCCGACTTAATATCAGAATCGCTTACGCGCCGCAACCCATATGACACTGCACGCCCTACTCTTCGACGTGGACGGCACGCTTGCCGACACCGAGCGCGACGGCCACCGGCCCGCCTTCAACCAAGCCTTTGCCGACGCCGGCCTCGACTGGCACTGGGACGTCGCGCTCTACGGCAAACTGCTTGCCGTCACCGGCGGCAAGGAGCGGATGAAGCACTATATCGACCACTTCCGGCCGGACTATAGGAAACCGGACCATTTCGACGAACTGGTGGCCGAGCTGCACAAGGCCAAGACCCGAATTTACAGTGCACTGGCCGCGCAAGGCGGCATTCCCATGCGCCCCGGGGTCAAGCGCCTGCTGGTCGAGGCGCGCGCCGCCGGCCTGCGCCTGGCGATCGCCACCACCACGACGCCGGAAAACGTCACCGTGCTGCTGGAACATAGCTTGGGCTCAGGCACGCAGGACTGGTTCGAAGTCATCGCGGCGGGCGACATCGTGCCGGCGAAGAAACCCGCGCCCGACATCTATCACTACGCGCTGGAAGAAATGGGCCTCGCCGCCGCAGACTGCCTGGCATTCGAGGATTCGGAGAACGGCCTGCGCGCGAGCCTGGGCGCCGGCCTGAAAACGCTGGTGACGGTCAACGACTACACGCTGGATCACGATTTCACTGGTGCCGCTGTCGTGCTGTCCGACCTTGGCGACCCCGACGCGCCGAACCGCGTGCTAGCCGGCCCGGATTTTGGCCAGCCCTTCGTCGACGTGGCCTACCTAAAAGCGCTGCATCAGCTTTAAGCCGCTCACTGCTTGCCGCTCGCCCTTCCCCCTTCAGGGATTGTGCATCAGTGCGGCTTCGAGTGTGTTTTCCAGCAGGGTCGCGACGGTCATCGGCCCCACCCCGCCGGGCACCGGGGTGATCCAGCCGGCGCGCTCGACCGCGGTATCGAAATCGACGTCGCCGACCAGTTTGCCGTCGGGCAGGCGGTTGATGCCGACGTCGATCACGATCGCGCCTTCGCGCACCCAGTCGCCCGGAATCATGCGCGCCTTGCCCACCCCCACGACCAGTATCTCGGCCGAGCGCACGAAGCTTTCCAGGTCGCGCGTCGCGCTGTGGCAGACGGTAATCGTACAGCCTGCCAACAAAAGCTCCAGGCTCATCGGCCGGCCAACGATGTTGGAGGCGCCGACCATCACCGCATTCTTGCCGCGCAACTCCTCGCCGGTCGCACGCAAGAGCGTCATGATGCCGCGCGGCGTGGAGGGACGCAGCGTCGGCATCTTCACCGCCAGGCGGCCGATGTTGTAAGGATGGAAGCCGTCGACGTCCTTGTCCGGGCGGATGCGCTCGATCACCGTCTCGGCATCGATGTGCGCTGGTAGCGGTAGTTGCACCAGGATGCCGTCGATGGCCGCGTCGGCGTTCAGCGTGTCGATCAGCGCCAGCAGCTGGTCCTGCGTCGTCGCGCTCGGCAGGTCGTGCGACACGCTGGTGACGGCGGCCCGCTCGCAGGCGCGCTTCTTGTTGCGCACGTACACCGCCGAAGCCGCATCGTCGCCGACCAGGATCACGGCCAGGCCGGGACGGCGTTTGCCCTGCACCTCGCGTTCGGCCACCTTGTCGTGGACCACTGCGAGGATGGTGTCGGCCATGGCCTTGCCGTCGAGGATATGTGCGCTCATCAAGACAACCCTGAAGCAAAAGGGTGATTTTCCCGGAAACTCCCCTTCCGACTCAAGCGAAAATTGACCCGGCCGATTCGCCAAGGTATAGTCTCGCCTCTCCGAAATGCGCCCTGAACACCGGACGCCGATAGGATTTCGGGGTGTAGCGCAGCCCGGTAGCGCGCCTGCTTTGGGAGCAGGATGTCGGAGGTTCGAATCCTCTCACCCCGACCACCCCCTATCCGACAAGTAAGAGATGAGTGCCCGAGAAGTGAGTCTCTGCCCGTAGCTCAACTGGATAGAGCACCAGCCTTCTAAGCTGGGGGTTACAGGTTCGATTCCTGTCGGGCAGGCCAAGGTTTTCGTTGCCAGCCTTGCTGGCGACAACAATGGTGGATGTAGCTCAGTTGGTAGAGTCCAGGATTGTGATTCCTGTTGTCGTGGGTTCGAGTCCCATCATCCACCCCACCGTTTTAGTTGGAAGCAGAACAAGGCCCGCGCAAGCGGGCCTTGTTCGTTTCATTCCCGGATCTCGCCGTCGACGTACAGCCAGCGCCCGTCCGCCCGCTCGAAGCGGCTCGTTTCGTGCAGTCTGAAGGCACGACCGTTGAGCTTGTAGCGCGCGATGAACTCGACCGTCGCATGAGTTTCGTCCAGCGGCGTGTGCGCCTTCACCGTCAGACCCAGCCATTGCGGGCGCGGCACGGCGTCGAGCCCCAGCGCAACGGGGCAGGTCGCGGGATGCCAGGTCGCGCGCAAATAGTCCTCCAGGCCCAGCACATAGGCGCTGTAGCGCGAACGCATCAGGCTTTCGGCGTCCGGCGCCGGATCGCCGGCATGAAACCGCCCGCAGCAGTCCGCCAACGGACGCCCCGATCCGCACGGGCAGGCTGCGGCGCTCATGGCTTGTTCACCGTGCACCGCAATTTCGGCTTGATGTGCCGCCACACGGCGTCGAGCATCGCGCCCTGGGCTTTTTCGTTCGGGTGGATGCCGTCGGCCTGCATCATGCCCGGCACGACCGCAACCTTGCAGACAAAACACGGTACGCGGACGATTTTTTCCTCGCGCGCCACGTCGACGTACAGCTGGGCCACCGCATCGGCATACGGTTTGCCGTAATTCGGCAACACCGGCGCCTCCAGCAAGGCCACCCAGGCGCCTGCCGCTTTCACCTGGCGGATCATCGTCACCAGATTCTGCCGGATCGTTCCGGGCGGCGTGCCGCGCAGCGCATCGTTGCCGCCAAGTTCGATCAGCACGCCTTGCGGATGATGCCGATCGAGCGCAGGCTGCAGACGCTGCAGGCCGTTCTGCGTGGTGTCGCCGCTCACGCTGGCGTTGACCACGCGCCAGTCCGGCGCCGTTTTCTTCAGGCGGCTGTCGAGCCTGTCCACCCAGCTCGAGCCATTTGCCAGACCGTATCCGGAACTCAGGCTGTCGCCGACAATCAACAGGGAGCAGGGATTCGCCGCCGCCCAGCCCGGAATCCACAGCAACAACAGCAACCACGCGCGATAATTCATTCACTCACCTTGAACCGATCCATTCCAATGACGCTACCCGACAGCGCGCAGTTCCCCGATACCGTCGTCCTGGCACGCGACCTGTCCCAGCGCGTGCCGACCGCCGGCGGCATGCTCGACATCCTCAGCGAAGTCGGACTCGCCGTCAAAGCGGGCGAGACGCTCGCCATCACCGGCGCGTCCGGCTCCGGAAAATCGACCCTGCTGGGCCTACTGGCCGGGCTCGACCATCCTTCCGCAGGCGAGATCACCCTGCTCGGCCAGCGCCTCGACGCGCTCGACGAAGACGCCCGCGCCCGCCTGCGCGCGGGCCGCATCGGCTTCGTGTTCCAGTCGTTCCAGCTGCTGCCCGCGCTCACCGCCCTGGAAAACGTCCTGCTGCCACTGGAACTGGCCGGCCGTCCCGACGCGCGCGAACGCGCCGCCCACTGGCTCGACCGCGTCGGCCTCGCCACGCGCGCCACCCATACGCCGCGCCAGCTGTCCGGCGGCGAACAACAGCGCATCGCCATCGCACGCGCCTTCGCCACCGATCCGGAAATCGTGTTCGCCGACGAGCCCACCGGCAACCTCGACGCCGACACCGGCGCACGCATCATCGAACTGCTGTTCGAACTCAATGCCTCCGCCCATACCACGCTCATCCTGGTCACCCACGACGACGCGCTGGCGGCGCGCTGCCAGCGCCGGCTGCACCTGGTCGCCGGTCGCGCGCGCGAAGAGGCCGTTGCATGAGCTTCGCCCGGCTCGGCCTGTGGCTGCTGCGGCGCGAACGCGCGAGCGGCGAATGGCGTGTGCTGCTGCTGGCGCTGATCATCGGCGTCGGCAGCGTCAGCACCACCGGTTTTCTCGGCGACCGCCTGAAGCGTGCCATGAGCGAACAGGGCGCCAGTTTCCTCGGCGCCGACCTGCTGGTCACCAGCCCGCGGCCGATCGAAGACTGGCCCGTCCTCGCCGTTACAAAAAGCGCACGCACAGCTAGCCCGCTTGCACGCAGCCAGGCGCTCGAATTCCCCAGCATGCTCGCCAAGGGCGACGCCTTCCAGCTCGCCACCCTGCGTGCCGTCGATGCGTCCTACCCCTTGCGCGGCAGCGTGCGCATCGCCGACCGCCCCTTCGCGGCCGGCACCGCACGCCCCGCGCAGCCGCCTCCCGGCATGATCTATGTCGCCCCCGACCTGCTGCCGCTGTTGTCGGCCAAAGTAGGAGACCGCGTGCAGATCGGCGAAGCCCGCTTCACCATCGCCGGAATCGTGGCCGAGGAACCGGGCCAGCTCGGCGGCGTGTTCGGCCTCGCGCCGCGCGTGTTCATGCGCGCCGACGAAGTCGCGAAAACCCGCGTGCTGCAACCCGGCAGCCGCGTGACCTACCTGTACCAGTTTGCCGGCGACCCGGCGCAACTCGCCGCGTTCGGCGCCGCGCTGAAACCCCGGCTCGACAGCACCCAGCGCCTCATCGGTTCGCGCGAAGGCATCGAAACCCTGCGCGGCGCCTTCGCCAATGCCGACCGCTACATCCAGCTCACCGCGCTGATCAGCCTGCTGCTGTCGGTGGCCGCCATCGCCATCGCCGCCCATCGCCATGCGCTGCGGCATTACGACCAGGCCGCGCTGCTGCGCTGCTTCGGCGCCACCACGGCACAGCTGCGCACGCTGTATGCCGTCCAGCTGCTGACGCTGGGCCTGCTGGGCAGCCTGATCGGCGTGGCGATCGGCGCGCTGATGCAGCAGGCGCTGACGCTGCTGGTCCTGCCCGATGCCGTCACCCGCCTGCCGTCGCTCGGGTTGGCGCCCGTGGGGGCTGCCGTCTTCAGCGGCCTGCTGGCGCTGGCGGGCGCCAGCCTGCCCGCTTTGATGCGCCTCATACGCGTGCCCCCGCTGCGGGTGCTGCGGCGCGATCTGCCGCCGTTGCCGGTCGCCGCGTGGCTAAGCGCGGCGATCAGCGGCTCGGCGCTGCTGCTGCTGATCGCCTGGTATGCGGGCAACGCCAGACTGATCGGCGTGTTTGTCGGCGCACTGGCCGGACTGATCGCCGTACTGGCCCTGCTGGCGCGCCTGGCGCTGGTAGCCGGCCGCGGTGTCCAGAAAATGAGCCATGGCCCGGTCCGCTTCGGACTCGCCCAGTTGCTGCGCCACCGTTTCGACAGCACCCTGCAGCTCGGCGCCTTCACCCTGGCCCTGTTTCTCGTGGCGCTGCTGGCGCTGGTGCGCAGCGATCTCATTGCCGGCTGGCGCCAGCAATTGCCGCCGGACGCGCCCAACTACTTCCTGATCAACATCGCTCCCGCCCAGCAGCAATCCGTTGCCGCCTTCCTGTCGCAACACCATCTCAAGGCCTCCGCGCTCTATCCCATGGTCCGCGGCCGCCTCACCACCCGGAACGGCGCCCCCATCGCGTCCACCCTGCCGCCGGATGCGCGCGACGCCAACAGCCTGCGGCGCGAACTCAACCTGACCTGGACCGCGACCCTGCCCGCCAACAACGCCGTGCTTGCCGGGCACTGGCACGGCGACCGTCGCGTCGGCGAAATCTCGGTCGAATCGGGCATGGCCGAACGCCTGCATCTCGCCCTTGGCGACCAGCTCGGCTTCCAGGTCGGCGACCAGACGCTCGCCGCGCGCATCACCAGCATCCGCAGCGTGAAATGGGACTCGATGCAGCCGAATTTCTTCGTCATCTTCGCCCCCGGCCAGCTCGACGCCCTGCCTGCCAGTTCCATCGCCAGCCTCTATGTGCCTCCCGATGCGGCCGGCGTGTTGCCCGGCTTCATCAAGACGTTCCCCGGCATCACCGTGCTCGCGCTGGACCGGCTCATCGCCAACCTCGAAGCGGTGTTCGACCAGATCATCGGCGCCATCCAGCTGCTGCTGGGATTCCTGCTCGCCGCCGGCATGGCCGTCGTCATCGCCACGCTGCTGGCGAGCCTCGACGCTCGCCAGCAGGAGGCCGTCCTGTTGCGCACCCTGGGTGCCCAGCGCGCCTACCTGGCCAAAAGCCTGTGGAGCGAATTCCTCGCCCTGGGCCTGCTGGCCGGCCTGCTCGCCAGCGCCTGTGCCGAAATCGCCATGGCGCTGATCGCCCAGCGCCTGTTCGAACTGCCGCTGCGCCTGCATCCGTGGCTATGGCTCGCGCTGCCGGTGACCGGCGCCCTGCTGGTCGGGATGAGCGGCTGGCTCACCACGCGCCACATCACGCGCGTGCCGCCGATGCAGTCGATACGGGCGCTGGGATAACGTGATAACGGTTGGAGGAAATGCGCTTCCCGGCCTTGAAGCGGACGCTCGTGCGGCAAGCGGGGAATGCGCCCGCTTCGGCGCCCCTGGACGATTCCGTCCTCCTAAGTTTCCCCTAATTCTTGCGTACTACCTTTGCACTCACGCGAACATCCGCGTGTCTCGAAGGTGTACTCATCATGAATCGCAAAACCTATCTGGCAACCCTGGCCATATTGTCCGTCGCAGCCGTCAATAGTTATGCAGCCCCGTCCAGCCCCAACGACGCCACGTCTATCATGCGCGCGAAAATCGGCCTGACCCAGGCCGTCACGGCCGCCGAGGAACACGCGGGCGGCAAGGCCGCTCGCGCCGAATTTGAGCGCCACAACGGGCAATGGGTATTCGACGTCGAGGTCGTCAAGGGCAATCAGGTCATGGATGTGAAGGTGGACCCCACGACCGGCAAGATCCTCTCTGCGGCAACGGACAAAGCCGACCGCGACGACGAACACGACCGTGAGGACTGATGTCTCCACACCCATGAGGCGGGGCGGGTCGTGTCGTTCGAGTCTCATTAGCGGCCTGGCCGCCCCATTCAAGCTCACGGGAGAAACCCTATGACAACGCTCACGCGCGAAGACCCGATGCGCATCCTGAACAAGGTACCCGAGGTCACGATCTATTTCTGGATCATCAAGATCATGGCCACCACCGTCGGCGAAACCGCCGCCGATTTCCTCAATTTCAATCTCAAGCTCGGATTGACCGGCACCTCGCTTGTCATGGCGGCGCTGCTGGCAGCGTTCCTGTTCATGCAAATCCGTGCCCGGAAATACATTCCCACGCTGTACTGGATTGCCGTGGTGCTCATCAGCGTGGTAGGTACGCTTATTACCGACAATCTCGTGGATAATTTTAGCGTGCCGCTGCAAACCGCGACCCTCGCTTTCGCCCTGGCCTTGCTGGCGACTTTCATCGTCTGGTTCTCCCGCGAGCGCACGCTGTCCATTCACACGATATTCACACGCAGACGCGAGGCATTTTATTGGTTGGCCATCCTGTTCACCTTCGCCCTGGGTACCGCAGCGGGCGACTGGGCAGCGGAAGGGATGCAGTTGGGCTATGCCCACTCCACCCTGATGTTTGGCGCCATGATCGCAGCCGTCGCGCTCCTGCATTACCTGTTCCGGACCCACGCGATACTGGCGTTCTGGATTGCCTACATCCTGACCCGCCCGCTAGGCGCCTCCTTCGGCGATTATCTGTCGCAACCGGCCAGCCATGGCGGGATAGGACTCGGCACCGTCATCACGAGTGCGATCTTCCTGATCTCCATTCTCGGCCTGGTGTCCTATCTCACCGTCACCCGCAAGGATGTACGGACACCCCTGTCCATCCGCGAGGATCGAATGGCATGAACACGACGGTCGAACGCACATTGAGCAAGGTTCCGGAAGTCACGCTGGTTTTCTGGATGATCAAGATCGCCGCCACCACACTGGGAGAAACCGGTGGCGATGCGGTTTCCATGTCCATGCATATGGGGTATCTGACCAGCACGATCATCTTCGCGGCCATTTTCCTGCTCTCGGTGGCTGCCCAGATAAAGGCCAAGGGCTTTCACCCCTTCCTGTACTGGATCACCATCATTGCCACCACCACCGTCGGGACGACCCTGGCGGATTTCTCAGACCGCTCCCTGGGCATCGGCTACGCCGGCGGAACGACACTCTTGCTGGCCCTGCTGCTCGCCTCGCTGGCACTTTGGAAACGAACCTTGGGCACCGTATCCGTGGAAAGCGTGAGCACCCCCAGGGCGGAGATGTTCTACTGGATGACGATCATGTTTTCCCAAACCCTGGGGACTGCACTGGGCGACTGGACAGCAGACACGGCTGGACTGGGTTATGAAGGGGCGGCGGTCGTCTTCGGCTTGCTGCTCACGTTGGTGGCCGTGGCCTATTACCGCACCCGGATCTCGCACACGCTCTTGTTCTGGACGGCATTCATATTGACGCGGCCGCTCGGCGCCGTGATAGGGGATTTCCTCGACAAGCCGATCAGTTCGGGAGGCTTGGCATTGAGCCGCTTCTCAGCCTCCGCGACCTTGCTATTGTTCATAGTCGCCTGCCTGCTGTTTTTCAGGCAACGTGCGGCGCAGCAAGTTCATTGAATCCTGACCCAAGGCAAACCGACGATGCGCATCCTGCTGGTTGAAGACGACGTCATGATTGGCGAGGCGGTGTCCCTGGCGCTCAAGGATGCCGCCTATGCCGTGGACTGGGTCAAGGACGGTGCAACGGCAGACACCGTGCTCGCGCACGGCGAACATCAGGCCGTGCTGCTCGACCTCGGCCTGCCGAAGCAGGATGGCCTGGAGGTGCTGCACCGGCTGCGTCAATCCGGCAATGCCATCCCCGCGATCATCATCACCGCGCGCGATGGCATTGCAGACCGCATCAAGGGGCTCGATTTGGGCGCCGACGATTACCTGGTCAAGCCGTTCGATATCCATGAATTGCTGGCCCGCCTGCGCGCCATCGTCCGTCGCCAGGGCGGCCAGGCCGCATCCGTACTCAGCAACGGCCAGGTCAGCCTGGACCCGGCAACCCGTGAAGCGCAGTGCGGCGAGACCCTGGTGATGCTCAGCGCGCGCGAATTTTCCCTGCTCCAGGCGCTGTTGTTGCGTCCGGGCACCATACTGACCCGAGCCGACCTGGAGGAGCGCATCTATGGCTGGAACGAGGAGGTGGAAAGCAATGCTGTGGATTTCCTGATCCACAGCGTGCGCAAGAAACTGGGCGCAGCGACCATCAAGAATGTACGCGGCGCCGGATGGATGGTGGAGAAGGCTCGATGAAACATTCCTTGCAACGGCATCTGACGCTCATGCTGGGCAGCGCAGTGCTGCTGTCCGCTCTGCTGGCGGCCGCGGCCTCGTTCGTTCTGGCGTATTTCGAGGCAAAGGAGTTTCAGGACGACATGTTGAAGCAGATTGCCACCTTCGAGGCAAGCGACAGCGGACGGTCATTCAAGGCCAACGGCCCGGGGGCTGAAGCAAGCGGCGACCCCGAATCCCATATCACGATCTTCCACCTTCCCACTGACATTCGTCCCGCCTGGCTTACCGATACGCTGGCGCCGGGTTTTCATACACTGGACACCCGTACCGACGCGTTGCGGGCATTCGTTCTCGACCGAAGGGGATCGGGGCGGACGGTGGTGGTTCAACCCACCGATGCACGAAACGAAATTGCCCTGAATAGCGCCCTGCGTACGCTCGTCCCCCTGCTCCTGCTCCTGCCGATACTGGCCTGGCTGGTCGTACGCATCGTACGGTCCGAGCTATCCCCCATTGCCCAACTGTCGCGGTCGCTTGACGAACAGCCCGGCGATCGACCGCACGCGATCGTTGACGCAGGCCTGCCGGATGAAATCACGCCTTTCGTCCACGCCATCAACCGACTGCTGGAGCGGGTCAATCACTTGATGGGGGAACAGCGGAGATTCATTGCCGATGCCGCCCACGAGCTGCGCACACCGCTCACCGCGCTATCGCTGCAGGCCCAGAACCTCAGGCATGCCGCCTCGCTGGAAGACATGAAGGCGCGCGTGCTCCCGCTCCAGAACGGCATCGAACGTGCCCGCCAGATGACGGAGCAACTGCTGAACCTGGCGCGCATCCAGGCTGAACAGGGCGGGAAATCGGACGTGGAGGTTTCGGCCGTGGCACGCGAATTGATTGCGGATGCGCTCCCTTTGGCGGAGGCCAGACGCATCGACCTGGGGTTGGACGCGCCTCTGCCGCTGCGCCTGGAAACCTCGCCGGAAGGACTTCGCCTCATCCTCGGGAATGGCCTGGAAAACGCATTGAAATATACCCAGGCGGGCGGTGAAATTACCATTGGATTGCGGACTGACGAAGAATACGCCGTCATCGAAATCGTGGATAACGGCCCCGGCATTCCAGCCGAGGAGCAGGAACGCGTGTTCGATGCATTCTATCGGCTCCCGGGTTCCGGCAAGAACGGCAGCGGCCTGGGACTGGCAATTGCCCGCGAGGCGGCCGCACGGCTGGGCGGCACAGTGAGTCTGCATACGCCGCAGTCGGGACACGGCCTTGTATTCCGCTACACGCAGAAAAACGGACGTGCGGAGGACGAAGCGCACTCCCCGCAGACCTGAACGCCCGCTTCCGGCGGTTGTTCGACCATCCGGCAGGCTCAAACCAGCATGCCGTCCCGCTGCGTCCGGGATGGCTGTGGGTCAGACGGGCGAAAAAATTGGACCAGGCCAGCGACCCTGCGTAGGCATTGGTGACGTTGATCTTGAGCTGGGAAATCACCACGAACGGGGCCGTGGCCGCCACCGCCCAGCCGTAACGGGGAAACACGTATTCCCAGGCCACGAGGTACATCTGGTTCGGGTCCACGACCCGCTCCGGCGAAACCAGATGGCTGATGGCGAGCCAGGCCAGCAAGGCGCTGCCCAGCATCTTGATCACGCCCGGCACCACCCAGCCCGGCCCGCCCACCAGCGGCGATGATAGGTCCGGTTGTATTCCGGCAGGAAGCGCAGGTAGTCCACCTGCTCGCCCATCTGGTGATCGTCTGCAACTTGCTGATGACGGTGACGCCGTGGGTAACCAGCGGAATCACCACCAGGGCGCAGATCAGGTAGCCCCATGCCGGCGGGATGCGAAGGCCAGTTCCAGGGCGTAGGCCATGATGGCCGCTTCGAGGGCGAAGAAGATGAAGGTGAACGACGCGTAGATCAGCGACGTGATGGTGGAGCCGAGATAGCCGAAGCCGGCGCCCCGCGTCAGCAGGTCCATGTCCAGCCCGTAGCGGGCCGCGTAGATGCTCACCGGCAGGCCCACCAGGAAAATGATCAGCCCCGTCGCGAGGATGGCCAGCGCGGCGTTGACGAAGCCGTAATTGACCAGCAGCGTCGCCCCCACCGCCTCCAGCACCAGGAAGGCGGCCGCGCCGAACGCCGTGTTGGCCACCCGCGACTCCGTCCACTTGCGATAGCTGCGCGGCGTGAAGCGCAGGGCGTAATCTTCCATGGTCTCGTTGGCGACCCAGGTGTTGTAGTCGCGGCGGACTTTGACAACACGCTGGCGCGCCTTGGGTGGATGGTCCCTGCCTGTCTGCTCCATCGTCGTATGGCCCATGCTCCCGATATGAGCAAATCTGCGAGCGCATCGTTTGGATGCCCATGGGTGCGCGCCTCCCACCCGTTCGATCCACAATGCCCCAGGTAGCGTGCAAGCCCTGTGCCAATCGGGTGGATTTTTACAAGCAGTTGTTTTGTCGCGTTTTTATTCGGGCAAGGTTCGGCCGGCCTTCGCCGGGGCTTCGTGCCATGCACCATCTTGTTGCAGCGTGCACCAAACGGGGCAGGGCCGGGCGATCAGCGATGCAGGCGGCCTGCCGCTGGCTGCAGGTCCGCGCTCAGCGTCTCGCGTTCGTCGAACACGAAGCAGTCGCCGCGATAATGCGCCCCGCCGACTTCCTCGAAATACTTGAGGATGCCGCCTTCGAGCTGGTACACCCGTTCGATGCCGATCGCCTTCATGTGTATGGCGGCCTTTTCGCAGCGGATGCCGCCGGTGCAGAACGACACCACGGTCTTGCCGGCATAGTCGGGCAGATGGGCGGCCAGCCGCGGGGGAAATTCGCTGAAGACGCCGATGTCGTAGTCGACAGCGTTCTCGAAGGTGCCGGCGGCCACTTCGTAGTCGTTGCGGGTATCGAGCATCACCACCGGGCGGCCTTCGTCGTCACAGCCGCGATCGAGCCACTGCTTCAGTGTCCCGGCCGGCACCGACGGCGCACGGCCCGCTTCGGGACGGATCAGTGGGTGCTTCATGGTGATGATTTCCTTCTTCAGCCGCACCCGCATGCGCTTGAACGGCGGCTCGGCCGACAGGCTTTCCTTGGGCGCGAGATCGCTGAAGCGCGGATCGGCGCGCAGATGGGCGACGATGGCATCGATCGCGGCGCGCGAGCCGGCCAGGAACACGTTGATTCCCTCGGGCGCCAGCAGGATGGTGCCCTTGAGGTCCAGTTCCAGGCAGCGCGCAGCGAGCTCGGCCTTCAAGGCCTCGCGGTCGGCGAGCGTGACGAATTTGTAGCAGGAGATATTGACGACGGACACGGCTAAAACCCTTTCAGCAAGTCGGCATTATCCCGGAAACTGCGCTGCGGGATAACTACCTGCCGGTTCTGTCCGGACAACGGTTTTGATACTCTTCGGCCATCCCCCTCCCCTCCCCGCCCATGAACGAACAACTGAACACGCTGGAACACGCCCAGCAGACCGCGATCGACCTCGCCATCCAGTTCGGTCCCAAGGTAATCGTGGCGCTGCTGATCCTGGCGGCTGGCTATTACGTCGGGCGCTGGGTGGGCAGGCTCGCCGACTCGATGCTGGAAAAAATCGGGCTCGACGAAACCCTGCGCCTGTTGCTGGTGCGCATCGTGCGTATCCTGGTGCTGGGGCTGTTTCTCATCATGGCGCTGCAGAATCTGGGGGTGCAACTGCTGCCGCTGATCGCCGGGCTGGGTGTGGCGGGCGCCGGCATCGCGCTGGCGATGCAGGGGGTGCTGGGCAATCTGGCGGCGGGGCTGACGATCATCTTCACCCGGCCGTTCAAGGTGGGCGAATACGTTGCCATCGTCGACGTGGAAGGCACGGTGGAGGAAATCAAACTCTTCAACACCGTGCTGAGTCATCCCGATCGCTCGCGCATCGTCATTCCCAACCGCAAGATCGTCGGCGAAATCCTGCACAACTTCGGCACCCTGCGCCAGCTCGACGTGGTCGTCAGCGTGGCCTATGACACCGACATCAAGCAGGCGCTGGCAACGATCCACGACCTGCTCGCCGCGCATCCCAGGATCCTGCAGGAGCCGGAACCGTTCATCCGCGTGCTGGCGCTGGCCGATTCCAGCGTGCAGATCGCGATCCGCCCCTGGACGACGGTGACCGATTTCTACACCACATCGGGCGACATCACCCAGGCGGTGCTGGAAACCTTCCGCGAACACGGCATCCAGATTCCCTTCCCGCAGCGCGAAGTTCGCCTGCTCGGTGCCGCATGAAGCGCGCCAGCCCCGCCCCCGCTGCCAAGGCACGCTACAGCGATCCGCTGGCCGAGGTGCTGCGCCCCGGCCAGTCGATCGAGCTGCTGAAAGAACTGCACATCCTGACACGCGACGGCAAGCTCAACCAGGACAGCCGCCGCAAGCTGAAGCAGGTCTATCACCTGTGCAACTTCATCGAGCCGCTGCTGGACGACGTGCTGGCCCGGCAGGACACGCTGACGCTGGCCGACCATGGCGCCGGCAAGTCGTATCTGGGCTTCATCCTGTACGACCTGTTCCTGAAGGCGCGGCCCGGCGCGCGCATCTTCGGCATCGAAACACGCGACGAACTGGTGGAAAAGTCGCGCGAACTGGCGGCCCGGCTGGGCTTTGAGCGCATGTCGTTTATCAATGCGACGGTGGCGGAATCGATCACCACCGAGACTCTGCCGCCGCGCATCGACATCGTCACCGCGCTGCACGCCTGCAATACCGCGACCGACGACGCCATCCAGTTCGCGCTCGCCAAACAGGCTCGCCACATCGTGCTGGTGCCGTGCTGCCAGGCCGAAGTCGCGGCGGTGCTGCGCAAGCACAAGAACGAATCCTTCGGCAAAACCCCGCTGTCGGAAATCTGGCGCCACCCGATCCACACCCGCGAATTCGGCAGCCAGCTGACCAATGTGCTGCGCTGCCTGCAACTGGAATCGCACGGCTACGCGCTCACCGTCACCGAGCTGGTGGGCTGGGAGCACTCGATGAAGAACGAGCTCATCATCGCCACCCAGGCAAACGCGCCGCGCCGGAACGCACGCGAACGCCTGCAGCAGATCCTGATCGAGCTCAATCTGCAGGAACTCGAAGCGCGTTTCCTGGGAACCCCATAAGCCGCAAACCATCCTATGCTTCGAAGGCATCGTTAATTTTGCGGATCGAATCATGCGCCTGCCCGCTTCGCCGTTTCGCTTCATCGTGGTCGCCCTGTTCGCCGCCCTGGCTGGCTGCGCCACGCCGCAATACCAGACGACCGTCCGGCTGATCCCGCCGGCCGATGCGCAGGGCCGCGCCTGCGTGCAAGCCTGCGATGCCAAGAAAGCGGCCTGCCAGAGCGATTGCCAGACCCGCTACCAGGCCTGCGCCAAAGCGCTCGAGCCGCAGGTGGAAGCGCGCTATCTCGATGCGCTGAAAAAGTACGAACTCGAGCTCAAGCAGTATGCGGCGGCGTTGCGGCACTATGAGATGCAGATGCAGTTCGACTGGATGAACCGCTACCCCTTCTACCCTTACTGGTGGGACCCGTGGCCGGGGCCTTATTTCCCGCCACCCTATCGCGAACCGGTAATGCCGACGCGCGAAGGCGTGCGCGCGCAACTGGAAAAATCCGAGTGCAAGGCCGACTGCGGCTGCCTGCCGGCCTACGATACCTGTTTCGTCGGCTGCGGCGGCCAGCGCGTGACCGAGACGATGTGCATCAAGAACTGTCCGCCCGCGAAATGAGGCTTATGCAGCCGCCTGAAGCGTAGCCAGTTTCACCGGTACGCTGGCGGTGTCGGTATTGATCCAGATTTCGCCGTCCTGCACCATGCATTGCAGGCGCATGCTGCGTTCGGCCAGTGCCGCCAGCGCCTGGCAGGTTTCGGCGGGCAACTGCAACACGGTCAGATTGGTAAAGCGCGTGAGCTTGCCGGCGATCTGCTTCCACCATACCTCGCAACTGCTGCTGTAGCACAGCACCACGACCTGGTCGGCGCGGCTGCACGCGCGGCGGATGCGCGCATCGTCGGGCTGGCCGAGATCGATCCACAGCGTGATCTCGCCCGCCAGGTTCTTCACCCACACCTCCGGCTCGTCGATGTCGAACAGCCCCTTGGTGAAGGCGATGCCCTCCTGCGCATGCAGGGCGTAGGCCAGCACCCGCGCCATCATGCGTTCGTCGGTTTCGGAAGGATGACGCGCAATCGTCAGCGCATGGTCGCCGTAGACGTGGCGATCCATGTCGGCGATCTGCAGGTCGGCTTTGTAGATGGTGGCTTTGAGCGCCATGGGGAGGTCTCACTTGAAACGCAAAATGCCCGAAGGGCATCAATACCCAGAGGGCATAAATAAAAAAACCCCGGCGAACCGGGGTTTTTTCACATCAGGTCGAAAAAATTACGACATGACCTGGATGTTCGAAGCTTGTTTGCCCTTGGGGCCAGTCGTCACTTCAAAGCTGACTTTCTGGTTTTCCTGCAGGGACTTGAAGCCACTGGAGTTGATTGCGGAGAAATGTGCAAAGAGATCCTCGCCGCCGTTATCCGGGGTGATGAAACCAAAACCTTTTGCATCGTTAAACCACTTAACAGTACCCGTTTCCATCTTGTTTCCTATCTATCAAAAAAAATTGAGCGACATGCTCCATCGATCGAATTTCAAGGAAAAAGGCTTACCAGAGGTACCGCAATTTAAAGCTTGAATCCAACAGATGGCGTATTGATAACACAGAAGATTCAGATGTCCAAGATTTTTTTCATCCGCGGGTCAGCGGGCGCAACACCAGCGTGTCGCCGCGCTGGGTGAATTCCAGGTGCTTCAGCACGCTCATGCCCAGCAATACCTGATCCTCCGCCATACCGGGGTTGAGGCTGGCCGGGACATTGCGCAGCACGAAGGGCCCGAAGGCCAGCGCACCGATCCGGGTGGCCCGGGTGGTTACCGCGCCGTTGGCGGTCATCGACTGTTGATATGCGCCGGCCTCGAGTCCGAGTTCACCCGCCAGATGGGCCGGCACCGACACCAGGGTGGCGCCGGTGTCGAGCAGGAAGCTTACCGGCCGGCCATTGATCGCTCCCGGAAAAACATAGTGTCCGTTACCGCTACGCTTCAGGACCAGCTCGGCACCCGGCGCGAGTTGCAGGTCGCGATTGGGATGGTCGCGTGCCTGCAGACTGTTCTCGAAATAGAGATAGAACAACCCCAGCACCAGCAGGCTCGCGACCAAGGCCATGCCGCGCCCGAGCGACCGGTGCGGGTTGGGCGAAGGCTTGTTCGCATCCATCTGATTCATTCCACTCATACGTTTATGACAGCACGACTATCAAGAACAACCGCTTCATGGCCGACTATATTCACAGAAGCGGCAATTGTGAAAGGGGATGCGATGTTCACCCTGGCAGTTCGTCCGGCATGGTCCGGCGGCAGATACGGCGTATGTCTGAGTCTGCTTTTTTGCGCAAGTTTCCTTCCTGCGCATGCAGTACAGCCTGGCCCCGCGGCCTGGTTCCCGGATGCTCCGACTTTCCGTCACTACACCTGGACCGACCAGTCCTGCCCCGGGTGCTCGACCCTCTACCCTCAGCCCACCTGGACGCGCATGGCCTTGCTCGCCGGTCTGTCCGAGGTGCATTTCAAACAGGCGCCAGACGAAAACGATGGCGATGCCTATTCCCTTGCACCGAACGTCGTGGTGCTGTCGCCTTCAGCGCAGAATCTCCCGCCTTGCCAGTTGGCGTTTGTGATTGGACACGAATTGGTCCACATCGCGCAGCGCCACTTCGACGAGGACGCCATCGCCCTGTCCGTCTATTCCGGCAAGCCCCCCTACTGGACCCGCGACGGCGATGACGCCATGCAGCTAGCCGATGGCGATTTCGGCCTGGCACTCAAGCTGTCCCCCTTGTGGAAACAACAGGAACGCGAAGCCGATTGGCTCGGTTCGCTACTGGCGGCACAGGTCTGCGGCTGCAGTCTCGAAGAAGGCGCGCTCGCCTATTTCCGCCCGGGCGACGGCGATGGGGGCGGCATTGCCGCTGCACACCCGCCGGACGCGGAACGCATCCGGCAACTGCTGCCGTTTACCGAATCGGCCCGGCGCCTGATGGCCCTGGCGCCGCGCTGACGCGGCACAGTCAGGCGACGTGCTGCATGCGCGGCTGACAGAAGTGGCAATGCGGCGCATCGCCGAAAATGTCGCGCAGGTAGCGGGTTTCGATGTGTAGCAGACGTTCGTGGTCGCCTCCCTCCAGATAGACATCCGGCTGCGCCATCAGATCGTCGTCCCATACCATTTCCACGCCCCAGGCATTCGGCAGGCCCGGTACCACGCCGGGCTCGCATTCGCTGAACAGGCGGCTCACGCTGGCTTCGTCGGCCAGGCTGAATTCCACGCCGTGGTCGAGGCCCAGCCTGCCGAGATGAACCTCTTGGTCGGCAGGGATCATCGCCACCATCTGGCAACCGACGCCGTCGAGCAGCACGCCCTTGGCCACACGGTTGGACGGGATCCCTGCCGCACGTGCCGTTTCGGCGCTGGTGTGCGTGTGCGGGTGCGCGACGATGTCGAATGGAATCATGTGCTCGTCGAGAAAGCGCGCCATGCGGTGTAGTGCGTTCATGATCGTCTCCTGGCAAAGAAATGAACGACTTTCACTATAGTTCACACCCCCTCCACCTGCTGGCGGCTAACGCCGCTGCGGACGGTGGGCTGCGCGGAAATGCCGTCGCGGCGCCCGCGTATGCTCCTGCTGCTGGCAAGCGCGGCGAAACGCCAGCAACGCGTCCTGCGCCTGTCCCAACACGCTGTCGGGGGCGTAATGCCCTGCCGCGTTCGGCTCGCCCGCCGTCACCCCGGTCAACAGCTCGATCCCTTCGGTCGCCAATTCCGCCGTATGGATATGGAAACGTCCCCTGGCGACCGCCTCGACCACGCGCGGCGCCAGCATCAGATGGCGCCGGTTGCGCGCGGGGATCAGCACGCCCTGGTTGCCGTCCAGGCCGGCGGCCTCGCAGACGCCGAACCAGCCCTCGATCTTTTCGTTGATGCCGCCCACCGGTAGCACCTCGCCGTGCTGGTTGACCGCGCCGGTGACGGCGATGCCCTGTTTGAGCGGCAGGCCCGACAGCGCCGACAGCAAGGCATAGAGCTCGGCGCACGAGGCGGAATCCCCCTCCACGCCGTGATATTGCTGCTCGAACACGATCGAGGCGTTGAGCGATAGCGGCGCCAGATGGGCAAACAGCGACGCCAGGTAGTTCTGCAGGATGAACACGCCCTTGTCGTGGATCGGCCCGGACAGCTCGACCTCGCGCTCGATGTTGAGCAGTCCCTCCTCGCCCGCATAGGTGCGTGCCGACAACCGCACCGGCAGGCCGAAGCGATAGTCGCCGAGGTCGATCTGGGTCAGGCCGTTGACCTGACCCGTGCGCGCGCCATGCAGGTCGATCAGCACGTCGCCTTCGGCGATCTCCTCGCGCAGCCGCTGTTCGGGGTAGTCGTGGCGCGCGGCATGTGCGGCGAGCGCCGTCTCGATATCCGCCGCCGTCACCTGGCCCGGCCCACGCGCACGGCAGATCGCGGCACTTTCCATCACCATCGCTTCGGTGCGCGCGAAAATCGCGCTCTCGCGTGCCTGGTCGCCCGCCTCGCGGTGCGATTCCTCGAGCAGGCGCGCCACCGCCGCCGCCGAGAAATGCGGCAGGCCGTGCTCGCGGCAGACGTGGGCAACGAAAATCGCCGAGGCGCGGCGGGTGTCCGAACTGGCCACGAAGCTGTCAGCGAAATCCACCTTGGCGCGGAAATGGCGGACGAATTCCAGTGCAGCTTCCTGCAGTTCGTAATACTGGTCGCGCGAGCCGATCAGCACGAGCTTGACCTCGACGTCGACCGCCTCCGGAACCAGCGACACCGCCGCAATCGGCGAGAACGACACGCCGGGCTCCTCGATCTGCAGCCGCCCGCTGCGCAGGAAGCGCCGCAGTTTCTCCCACACCAGCGAATCGGCCAGCACGTCGCGCAGATGCAGCATCAGGAAGCCGCCGTGCGCCTGCAGCAGGCTGCCGGCGCGGATGCGCGAGAAGTCGGTTACCAGCACGTCGTTTTCGGACTGGTATTCGATGCTGCCGAACAGCGCGCGGAACAGCGGGTTGTCCTCGACGATCACCGGCGCGCCGGCCAGCCCGCCGTTGTCCACCACGAGGTTGACCCGGTAGCGCGCCAGCACGGCGTGCAGTTCCTCCTCGCGGCCTTCGTCCTCCTCGTCGCCGTTGAACAGTTCCAGGTTGTCGTACACGTCGCGTTCCAGCGCATCCAGCCAGGCGTTGAGCTTGGCCGCATCCTTGATCTGCTTTCGCAGCCCCGCACGGATCGCCTGCAGCTCGCGCTCGACCAGCGGCTTCACCACCTGCCGCCGCAACGCCGCCAGCGCTTCGTTCATCGCGCGTTCCAGCGGCTGGGTCTTCTCGATATAGCGGGCGATCTCGGCGCGCAGTTCCTGCTCGGCCTGCTCCACCGCCGCACGGCGCGCCTTCGGCAGCGCCAGTACCTCGTCCTCGGTGAGCGCCTGCCCCTTCTTGCCGATGAGGGTGAACACCATGCGCCCCGCCTCGCGATGCAGCGAAAAGCTGCGCGCCTCGGCAAACGCCGACAGCTCGGCATAGTGGCGCGCCACGTCGTCCTTCCAGGCCTGCTCGATGCGCTCGCTCTCGGTCTTGTACTCCTGCCCCCCAAGTTGCGGCGGAATCTCGGCCTGCAGGTTCTTCACCGTCTGCGTCAGCAACTGGCGCAGCAAACGTCCTTCGCCGGCCGGCAGGCGCAAGGCCAGGGGCCGTTCGGGCGTATCGAAGTTGTGCAGGTAGCACAGGTCCGGCGGCACCCGCCGCTTCGCCGCCGCCTCGACCATCGCCTGCCTGAGCAGCGAGGAGCGGCCGCTGCCGACCTCGCCCAGCACGAACAGGTTGTAGTTGGGCTGGTCCATGCCGAGGCCGAAGCGGGCGGCCGCCTCCGCGCGCGCCTGCCCGATCCAGGGCAAGGCCTCGTCCGCCAGTTCGGTGGTGTCGATGAAGCCTAGCGTGGCGGGATCGATGGTCAGGCGCAGGTCGGCTGGAGACAGAGGAACGGTCGGCATGGCGTAGGCAATCTTTTTGTAGGGTGATTGGATTATTGCGCAAGACCGGTGGCCCGGCCCGATTCAGCGTTCCAGCAGGCCTGTCCACTGCGCCTGGCTTTGCAGGTAGCCCGCGCGCAGGCTGGCCGCATTGTCCTGCAGCACGCCGGTGGGTGCGGCCAGCGCCTGCTTCACTGCGCGTTCGATTTCGTCGACCGTCACGCCGCGTGGGACCGAATCCGGTTCCCAAGTTTCGGCGAAGGCGGTCGCCTTGAGCGGGCGCTCGCCCTGCTGCGGCGGGATCAGGCTGACCCGCGGCAACCCATAGGCCAGCGCGACGATCCGCCCATGCAGGCTGCTGCCGACAGCGCCACGGCTGGCGGCAATCAACGCGCAGATATCCCACAGGTTCAGCGACTCGAACAAGCGCGTCGTACCGGGCGGCAACCGCTGCTGCAGGATGTCGTAAAGCCTCGCGTCGTCGTGCCAGGGCGCTGCGCCGGCGCGATAGCACACCAGCCCCAGCCCAGTCGCAGCGACCACCCGGGACAGTTCACGCACCAGGGCATCCAGCGTGGCGTCGTCGTCGAAGTCGGCGCTGAACTGGAGCGCCAGGTAGCCTTGGGGAAAGTCCGCGCGCAGGGCCTGCACTTCGCCATGATGCTGTCGCACCGCAATCCGTTCACCGAAACACGCCGCCACCATCACGGCCGGATCGGGGCACAGCGGGACATCGAGACCCTCCGCCCGCAGCGCGGCCTGCGTCAGATGATCCCGCACGCTGGCCCAGTCCGCCTGCCTAAGCGCAGTCTTGACCGCTTCACGGTGCGCAAGCGACAGATGTGGCCAATCCACACCGCCCACGGCGTTGAAGATCAATGTCCCGCCCGGGGCCAGCGCCACGCGTCCCCCCCCAAAAGGGGCGGGGGGCGGCGTGCCGCGCTGGGGGGCGGCCCCCCCGGCAGCCCCCACCGGGTGGG
>JAIBEL010000061.1 GCA_019459285.1 Rhizobium sp.
CCTGGCAAGCCGACCGACAACAGCTTCATCGAGGCGTTCAACAGCAAGCTGCGGTCGGAGTGCCTGAACGCCCATTGGTTCCTGACCCTTGCGGATTCGCGCGAAAAGTTGGAGACTTGGCGTCGATACTACAACGAGGAACGTCCTCACTCGGCGATCGGATATAACGTCCCGATTGCCCTGCACAATCCCGGTGGCGCAACCAGCCAGCCATCGTGATCAGAGCCGGAAAACTCTAGCTTCCGGCGGTCCAAAGTTTGGTCCCAGAGCAAGAAAACTCAAGACTCTCCCGAAAACTGGAGGGAAAGTGGGGCTCAGGTCACCTTTATTAGGAGAGGCTGTACCAGGCGCCGCGGCCAGCACCGTGTAGGACGAGGTGCCCTTGATCTACGAGTGCCTTGAGATGATCCTTGATGGTGTGACGACTTGCATTGGTGATCCGTGCAGCCTCCGCCACCGTGATCCGACCGTGCTCACGCGCCAACTCAAGCAATGTTACGGACAATTCCGGCATGTCTGCGAGGATGATGCGCTCGCGCTCCATCTTCTTCTCAAGCCGCGTCTTCTGCCGATGCAGGGCTCTCAAAAAGAACTCGATCCAGGGATTCCAGTCTGGCTCGGCGCTGCGGATCGTTCCCTGCGTGCGCCGAAGCGAGATGTAATAGCTCTCCTTGCTTTGCTCGATGATGCTTTCGAGCGAGCTGTAGGGGACGTAAGCGTAACCGGCCCGCAGGAGCAACAAGGTGGTCAGAATACGCGATAGGCGGCCATTGCCATCCTGGAATGGATGGATTTCGAGGAAGACGACAACGAAGATCGCGACGACCAAAAGTGGATGGAGCCGCTTTTCTCGCTCTTGCTCATCCAGCCACGCGATCAGTTCTTCCATTCGACGCGGCGTATCGAATGGCGATGCCGTTTCGAAAACTATGCCGAGGCTCTGGCCCTGTTCATTGAACGCTTCTACGTTGTTGGAGAGGGTTTTGTAAGCGCCACGATGCCGCTCGTCCTTTGTAGAATGTGCAAGAAGGTCACGGTGGAGCTGACGGATATGATTTTCGGTGAACGAAATAGCTTCATAGGCACTGAAGATGGTTTCCATTACCTCCGCGTACCCGGCAACCTCTTGCTCGTCGCGTGTCGTAAACGACCCCAGGCGAATGTTCGCCAGCAGCTTTTCGACTTCCCGGTCGGTGAGGCGGGCCCCTTCGATACGTGTGGAGGAACCGACGCTTTCGATCGTGGCGACACGCCGGAGGCCGGACAGCCGCTCAGGCGCGATCCGGCCGATCGCACGCCAAGCCCCCTTGAATTCGTCGATTTCAGCAATCAGCGACAGGATTTCGGGCGTGATGCGGACGGTCGCCGTATTTAGGGATTTCATTTTCTCATCCATTCCCATCCGTTCTTGAGGCGCGGTCATACGCTATTTATCCATCCATTTCCATCCAATTCCCACCAGAGAGTTCGCCAGATCTGGCAGTCGTGAGCTAGATAATTGACTATTCCTCACCCGAGTGGATCCAACTTTCGTATCCAGACGAGAGACGATATGGGAGGACCGGAGCTATCAGCAATCGGGATGGCCCTGGCGATCGAGGACGGGATTAGAACTCCTGAGTCTTTCATGTCGCTAGATTTCAGGTGAGATCGACGCGAATAGCAGCCGAGACGTAGGTTCGAACCCGCTCAAGGCGGAGACGACAGACATTGTCCTAGACGGACGCAGGCACTTTCCGCACCTGCCTGAATTCGGATGAGCGACACATCCAGCAACTATGCTGCTTCCCACACCTGATTGAGGATCCGCGCTGCCAATGCTGCCTTGTCCTGCGGCAGAAAGCGTCCGTAGTGCTGCTGCACGACGTCAGGCGTATCCTGGATCGCGTAGCTTGCCTGCTCGTAGGATCCGGTCTGCTTCAAGATATGTGTGGCGAGCACGTCTCGGACGTTATGTGGACCGTGGGGAAGGAGCCCTTTTATGGCACCGCGGCCGGTGTACGGGTTGTAGATGCCGTATCGCTGAATCGCCAACCGCCATGCCTCATAAAACGTCGTCTGATTGTAAGCGGCATCAACGCTGGTTGTCTTGACCGTCTTAACGAACAGCGTGCCGGGATCGGCTGCGCGACCCAGCAGAATCTTTCGATGTCGTTCGATATAGGCATTGAGATAAGTGTAGAGATCGAGAAGATCCGGTAGCACCAGTCGAAAGGGTTTTTGTCCGAAGAAGGAAGAGCCAGAGTTCTTGAACGCACTGGACGGGATAAAGACCTCCCAGCCGCGCTCCCGTTCGCTCCAGCGCAGTTCACCGCGCTTCATGTCTTCAAGCCGGCGTTCCGCCGTCGGAAATTGTCCGCGCGGGCAGACCAGCAGTTGCCGAAGGTTTTTCTGCCTGAGACCAAGATGCAAGCCGAGCCTCAGCATCAGGAATGAGCGGACGGCTTCAGCGGCTGCTCTCGGATAGCGGTCGTCATCTGGCATCCGCTTCAAGATCTCCTCGGTGATCTTGCGATATTCGGCAAGCGGGCTGTCTGCCTCCAGTACGCACATAATCGGCTCAAACGGATCGCGGTGGACCCGCATCCCCGCTGGATCTCCTTGGATCGATTGGCGGCATGGCGATGGAAAGCCTCGCAGGCGCCGTGCCAATCTCGACGCGCTGCCGCAATCTCGTCTGTCGTGATCAGTCCGTCGATCGGCTTCACGTTGCGTAACAGCTCGGGGTGCTGGCGGATCCAACCTACCTCAGCGCGGGTTCTCGGGGCCTCAGGCCGAGGGCGTGCGGAATTAGGGCCGTGCGGTTAAAAATGCGTAAACCGGGCAAGGACGAGCCTGTAACCATAGGAAGTCGTCGCACGATCTTGTTGATCTCTTCATGTTTTTACGCCGGCTTAGTTCAGTGCGGCGGTATTCCGGCGGAGCAAGGCTGAGAATCTTTTCAACCCGCTTTGTTGAAGCGCGTCGATGAACCTCTCCCCGGATGGAGTAGTAATGCGCAGATTATGCCTCGCACTTCTGACACTGGAAATTAGCGCTTCCGGAAACGCCGCATGGAGATCACAGCGCCCCGATCGAGAATCGGCTGGATGGTTCGAAGTTCACGCAGCTTACGGCAGTTCCCACAGAAAATCAGTGTTCTACCCTTTCTCAACGCGCTGAAATCGGAGATAGAAAGAGGGTTTGCTCTCTTTGATTGCAAATATACCGATGTTTGCCGATCCAGCCCGGGAAAAGCTGGCGGCTGTATCAGCGTCGATCGACCAGAGAGAGATGGGGCGTCAAAAATGCAAATGATTGTGCCGCGGCAAGTATCCAGGAACGCGGCAACGGTTTTGCGAAACGCACCGTTGGGCGGCGGAGCAGTCTGGCCAGCGGCAAGACAGACCATTCTCGTCCTTGTCGCTGCCTTTGTGATGTGTCTGCCGTTCGCTCAAGGCGCCTACGCTCAGTCGGCGGGCTGCAATGCCATCAATGCGACCTGGGGCGGCGGCGTTAATCTCTCGAATGGCAACGACTTGTGGCAGTATGGACTCAGCGTCCTTGCCGGAGAGACATTGACCTATTCTGCCGTGACGTCAGGCACTGCGACGCCGAATAGCGCCGGCTTCGCTATCTATCAGAATGATGGTTTAGCCCCCTCCGACATCTTGCTGGAGCAATATTCGTCGCCCGGCGCCGAACTCAATCTGAACAACACGCTGTCCATCCCCGAGGACGACGACCGTTTCATCCTGTATGCATGGAGTGATCCGGCGGGTGGAACGGTACAGGTGACGGTGACATGCGCCGGCAAGAGCGACCAGACCATCACCTTCAACAATCCGGGTGCGCAAAATTTCGGGACGAGCCCGACGCTGACCGCAAGTGCGACTTCGGGACTGACGCCGACCCTAAGTTCGGCGACGACCGGGATCTGCACGATCACCAGCGGCGGCGTACTGAACTTCGTGACGGCCGGGTCCTGCACGATCAACGCCAACCAGGCCGGGAATGCGTCTTATAACGCAGCCACGCAGGTGCAGCAGACATTCACCGTCAACGCCGTTGCGCCGGGGCAGCCGACGATCG
>JAIBEL010000071.1 GCA_019459285.1 Rhizobium sp.
TGGGGGGGGGGGCGGGTGGCGGGGTTGCTTTTGGCTTTGTTGGTGGGATTCTCGTTGGGCCCGCCATTTTCGCCGGCGCCGGGGGCGGCGCCGCCGCGCAGCCGGTTGAACACGGTTTCGATACACCAGAAACAGCCGCCGGCGAGTGTTGCGATTTCATGTGGCATGGGGGCGGCCTCCGTTAGTGAAACGCACTACATTCTGCGGTCGCAAGGCTCCTGGAATCGCGGGATCCGGAGTCTGCGGTCGATTCCGCTCATGCTTCGACAGGCTCAGCACGAACGGAATCAATAATTGATTCACGCTGTGTTCCTCAGACGACCGGCACGGTTTCCTGGAACGAGGGCCGGGTCATCAGCTTGTCGAACAGCTTCGCCAGGTTGGGATGCGCGGTACGCCAGTCGATTTCGGGAAAGCGCAGGTCCAGGTAGCCCAGCGTGCAGCCGCAGGCGACGTCGGCCAGCGTCATGCTGTTGCTGTTGCCGAGGAACCAGGGTTTCTCGCCCAGCGCTTCCGACAGCGCCTCGAGGCCGCGGAACAGGGTCTTCTCCTGCAACGTCATCCACTCGCTGCTCCGCTGCTCGGGTGCGCGCTTCCGTTCCAGGTTCACCGCCACGGCCGCATCGGTGACGCCGTCGGCCAGCGCCTCGACGCCGCGCACCATCATGCGGACTTTCGGTTCGCTGGGGATCAGGTGGGCGACCGGGCTGACATGGTCGAGGTATTCGACGATGACGCGCGAGTCGAATACGCTGATGCCATCCTCCAGCACCAGCACCGGCACCTTGCCGAGCGGATTGAAGCCGGGGACCGGGGTCTCCGGCGACCACGGGTTTTCGACCTGGAGGTGGAAGGGGATTTTCTTTTCCAGCAGGACCACGCGGACTTTGCGGCCATACGGGCTGGTGAGCGAGGTGATCAGTTTCATACGGGTTCGTATCCTGAATGCAGGTTGCTAGGTTGGACGATGTGCGCCGCCATTATCGCCTGTCGCACGCAGCGCTCCAACCCGTTCGCGCAGGGCCGGCAGCACGTCCTGTTCGAACCAGGGATGACGCTTGAACCATAGACGATTGCGCGGGCTGGGATGCGGCAGCGGAAAATAGTCGGGAAGGAAATCGCGCCAGGCGTGCACCGTGTCGGCCAGCGTTCGTCCGCGGCGCGTTCCCAGGTAATACGCCTGGGCATAGGCGCCGATCAACAGGGTGAGGCGGATGCCGGGCATGGCCGCGCGCAACGGCGGATGCCACAGCGGCGCGCATTCCGGACGCGGCGCCAGGTCGCTGCCCTTGACCGTGCCCGGATAGCACAGGCCGGTGGGGACGATGGCGATGCGGGAGACGTCGTAGAACTGTTCGCGCGTCATGCCTAGCCATTCGCGCAGCCGGTCGCCCGATGGATCGTTCCAGGGAATGCCGGTTTCGTGCACACGCCGCCCCGGCGCCTGGCCGACGATCAGCAGGCGCGCGGTGGACGAGACGCGCAGCACGGGACGCGGGGAATGCGGCAGGTTCGCGGCGCAGGCCGTGCACGCCTCCACCTGCTCGACCAGCCCGGCAAGACTGGTGGGCTGGCGGGAGCGACCAGGGGTTTTCATTGCCGCCCGGCGCGCCGGTCAGCCCGCGTGGTCGACGATGAACTGCTTGACTGCATGGACGTCGGCATCCATGACCTGCTTTTTCTGCGGCTGCGCTTCGAGGTTGGCGAGTTCGGCCGGGCGCACCGGCTCGATGCCCAGCGCCTCGCGGATCGCATCCTCGAACTTGGCCGGTTGCGCGGTCTCCATGCAGATCAGCGGCACGCCGGGCTGGCGGTGCTCCAGCCCGACTTTCAGGCCGTCGGCGGTGTGCGGGTCGATCATCGTGCCGTACACCTCGTACACGGTGCGGATGGTATCGATGCGGTTGGCGTGGCTGCTCGAACCGGAGACCATGCCGAAGTCGGCCACGCGACCGAACAGGCCATCGGCATTCAGATCGAAGCTGCCGCCGGATTCCACGGCGGTCCACAGGCTGCGGACCTTGGCGGCATCGCGCCCGGCGAGATCGAATACGAAGCGTTCGAAGTTCGACGCCTTCGAAATGTCCATACTCGGGCTGGACGTGTGTTTGGTTTCCGGGCGCGGCCGGTAGACGCCGGTCTTGAAGAACTCGTCGAGCACGTCGTTCTCGTTGGTGGCGACGATCAGCTTGTCGATCGGTAGGCCCATCCGGCGCGCGATGTGGCCGGCGCAGACGTTGCCGAAGTTGCCCGACGGCACCGAGAACGAGACCTGCTGGCCGTTGTCGTGCGTCGCCGCGAAATAGGCCTTGAAGTAGTACACGCTCTGCGCCGCGACGCGCGCCCAGTTGATCGAGTTGACCGCGCCGATGTGGTGCTTCGTCTTGAAATCGAGGTCGTTCGACACCGCCTTGACGATGTCCTGGCACTGGTCGAACACGCCGCGAATGACGAGGTTGTGGATGTTGGCGTCCTGCAGCGCATACATCTGCGCCTGCTGGAAACGCGTCATGCCATGCACGGGCGACAGCATGAAGACGCGGATGCCGCGCTTGCCGCGCATCGCGTATTCGGCGGCGGACCCGGTGTCGCCCGAGGTGGCGCCCAGGATGTTCAGCTCGCCATGGGTCTTGTCGAGCACATACTCGAACAGGTTGCCCAGGAGCTGCATCGCCATGTCCTTGAACGCCAGCGTCGGCCCGTTCGACAGCGCCAGCACGTGCAGGCCGGGCTCGAGCGTCTTCAACGGGGTGATGTCCTCGGCGTTCTCGCCGGGGTTGGTGTAGCGGTAGACGTCGGCGATGTAGGTCTTGTCGATCAGCCTGCGCAGGTCGTCGTGCGGGATGTCGTCGATCAGGCGCGACAGCACGGTGAAAGCCAGCTCACGGTAATTCATGCCGCGCATCGCCGCGAGTTCGGCCTCGCTGAAGCGCGGGTAGGCTTCCGGCACGTAGAGGCCGCCGTCGCTGGCCAGCCCGCCGAGCAGGATTTCGGAGAAGCGGAGTTGCGGCGCGAGGCCGCGGGTGCTGAGGTAGTTCATGCTCGTCCTATTGTGGACTCCGTAAATCGTGACAGTTTTCAATCACCGTTCGGGCTGAGCTTGTCGAAGCCCTGTGCCCACTCTGACATGCCCTTCGACAAGCTCAGGGCGAACGAAAACGCAGTCATCCGTAAATCTTAAGGCGTCTAGCGCGACGCCAGCTCTTCGAGCCGGATGCGCATCACCTTGCCTGCCACGGTGTCGAGGGCTTCGATCTTCGCAATCGCAGCGTTGACGTTTTTCTCCACCGTGACGTGGGTCAGCAGGATGATGTTGACCTGTTCCTCGCCTTCGGCGGGCTCCTTCTGCACCATGGCATCGATGGAGATGCTGCTGTCGGCCAGGATGCGGGTGATGTCGGCCAGCACGCCCGGGCGGTCGAATGCGCGCAGACGCAGATAATACGCGGTGCGCACTTCGTCCATCGGCAGGATGGGCGTATCGGCTAGCTGGTCCGGCTGGAACGCCAGGTGCGGCACACGATGGTGCGGGTCGGCGGTGTGGAGCCGCGTGACGTCGACGAGATCGGCGACCACGGCGGAGGCGGTCGGCTCGGCGCCGGCGCCGGCGCCGTAATACAGCGTCGGCCCGACCGCGTCGCCCAACACCAGCACGGCGTTCATTGCGCCGTCGACGTTGGCGATGAGCCGCCGCTCGGGGATCAGCGTCGGATGCACGCGCAGTTCGATGCCGTTTTCGGCGCGGCGCGCGATGCCCAGCAGCTTGATGCGGTAGCCCAGCTCTTCGGCGTATTGCACGTCTTCCCGGGTGAGCTTGGAGATGCCTTCGGTGTAGGCACGGTCGAACTGCATCGGGATGCCGAAGGCAATCGCCGACAGGATGGTGAGTTTGTGCGCGGCGTCGATGCCTTCGATGTCGAAGGTCGGATCGGCCTCGGCGTAGCCCAGACGCTGCGCCTCCTTCAGCACATCCTCGAAGGCGGCGCCCTTGTCGCGCATCTCGGTCAGGATGAAGTTGCTGGTGCCGTTGATGATGCCGGCCAGCCACTCGATGCGGTTGGCGGTGAGGCCCTCGCGCAGCGCCTTGATGATGGGAATGCCGCCCGCCACCGCTGCCTCGAACGCGACCATTACGCCTTGGGCCTGCGCCGCCGCGAAGATTTCGTTGCCGAACTTGGCGACCAGATGCTTGTTGGCCGTGACCACGTGCTTGCCGTTGGCGATGGCCTGCATCACCAGTTCGCGCGCGGGCTCCAGGCCGCCGATCAGCTCGACCACGATGTCGATGTCGGGGTCGTCGACCACGTCGAACGGGTTGGTCGTCAGCGGCAGGTCGCCGGCCAGCGCCTTCGCCTTGTCGAGGTTGCGCACCGCCGCGCGCAGTACGCGGATTTCGCGTCCGGCGCGGCGGGTGATTTCTTCGGCATTGCGGCGCAGCACGGTGAGCGTGCCGCCCCCGACCGTTCCCAGGCCCAGCAGGCCGACGTTGATGGGTTTCATCTAATACTCTCGTTCAATTGAAAATCAGCGATGTGCACGCTGGCGGTCGAGGAACCGGCTCATGCGTGAAATCGCCTCGGTCAGGTCTTCCTCGTGGGGCAGGAACACCACGCGGATGTGGTCCGGTTGCGGCCAGTTGAAGCCGGTGCCCTGCACCACCAGGACGCGCTCCTCTTCCAGCAGGTTGAGGATGAATTTCTGGTCGTCGTGTATGTGATACAGCTTGGGGTCGAGCCGCGGAAACAGATACATCGCTGCCTTTGGCTTGACGCAGGTCACGCCGGGAATCAGGGTCAGCAACTCATGCGCCAGATCGCGCTGGCGCGCCAGCCGGCCGCTCGGCGCGACCAGATCGTTGATGCTCTGATAGCCGCCCAGCGCCGTCTGGATCGCATACTGTCCCGGCACGTTGGAGCACAGGCGCATCGACGCCAGCATGTTGAGGCCTTCCAGATAATCCTTGGCATGGCGCTTGTCGCCCGACACGATCAGCCAGCCCGAGCGGTAGCCGCAAGAGCGATAGTTTTTCGACAGGCCGTTGAAGGTGACGACCAGCACGTCCTCGGCCAGCGAGGCGATCGAGGTATGCACCACGCCGTCGTACAGCACCTTGTCGTAGATTTCGTCGGCGTAGACGATCAGCTGGTGCTGGCGCGCGATCTCCAGGATTTCCAGCAGCAGTTCGTTCGGATACAGCGCGCCGGTCGGGTTGTTCGGATTGATGAGGACGATCGCCCGCGTGCTGGACGTGATCTTGGCGCGGATGTCGTCGAGGTCGGGCAGCCAGCCGGCCCCCTCGTCGCACAGGTAGTGACGCGGCTTGCCGCCGCCCAGGCTTACTGCCGCCGTCCACAGCGGGTAGTCCGGCGCCGGCACCAGCACTTCGTCGCCGTTGTTCAGCAGTGCCTGCATCGACATCACGATCAGCTCGGAGACGCCGTTGCCGACGAAGATGTCGTCGATCGTCACCCCGGCGATGCCCTTGCGCTGGGTCTCGTGCATGATCGCCTTGCGCGCCGAGAACAGGCCCTTGGAGTCGCTGTAGCCCGATGCATTCGGCAGGTTGAGGATCACGTCCTGGACGATTTCCTCGGGCGCCTCGAAGTTGAAGGGCGCAGGATTGCCGATGTTCAGCTTGATGATGCGCTGCCCCTCTTCTTCCATCTGCCGTGCGCGCGCCATCACGGGGCCACGGATGTCATAGCAGACATTGTCGAGCTTGGACGATTTGTGGATGGTGCGTAAGCGTGGTTTGTTGTCAGCCGTCACGGCGGTCTTCCTGGTCAACCTGCGTAAAATCAAGGCAAAACAACACCTTGGGAAACGCCCGATTTTACCGGAGGCGCCCTCCCCCGGCAAACGAAACCGGGTGCCGCGGCGCACGAACGGGCGCGCGACGGCTTACCGCCCGGCTGGAATCTGCTAAGGTTTCAGCATGAAACTGCACCTCAATACCGATGCCGGCCAGTTGTTGTTCACCGGCTATGGCGAAGACCACGTCCTCATCAACGGCCATCGCCATGACGCCAGCCTGCTGCTGACCGCCCGCGGCATCGAGATCGCCCCCTGGGCCGGCCTCGGTTTCGACGCGTTGACCACCGCGCATTTCGAATGGGTCGCGCAACGCGAACTGGACATCCTGCTGCTGGGCACCGGCACCCGGCTGCGCTTTCCCCATCCCTCGCTCACGCGCGCGCTGGTGGAGGCGCGCATCGGGCTGGAAGTGATGGATATCGGGGCGTTGTGCCGCACCTACAATATTCTGGCGGCGGAGGGGCGGAGCGTGGGGGCGGCAGTGTTGATCGAGCCTGTGGAGAGAGGAATATGCTGACCGCTCTATTAATAATGTGTGCGATCTGGGCAGGCTTGATTCTGGCCATGACCGTTTTCTTTGACGTTTGGGCTTATCTAACCACCAAGGATTACTATTATGTTTTAAAGGTATGGACGAATCGGCACAAGACACATGGCCAGTTACTATCGCCCAGGCAAGCCTCACTGCTACGGACACTTAGCCTTGCTGAGCGTGGACTAGGATACTTCGGCTTATTTGTGGTGATTCCGATTTATCTTTTATACATATCGACATGAACAGATCATGATTGGCTCGCGCAAGCCGTGTTCGGGGCAAGCATGGTTCGTCGAATCCGTACAATAGTTGTCACGCTACCCGCTCAGTCATCACCGCCCTGGTTTTGACTTTTCTCCCCTCACAGCCCCGCCGGAAATCGAGTCTGTCGGTCGGATCAGCGGCGAAGGTGTTTGAGCCCCGCTCACAAAAAACAAATTAAAAACAGCAAAGCGGGGCGAGTTCTTCGCCGCCCGTCCGGCGGGCTCGATTTTCGGGAATTCGGGGATGTCGGGGTCGCCTTTTCTTGGGTCACTTTCTTTTGGCGAGACAAAAGAAAGTGACTAGCTGCCGGGCTACCCCCGGCCAACGATCCGCAGTCAAGCAAAGAATCCGACTATGCCAACGGCGCTTCGACAGGCTCAGCGCGAACGGCATTGAGAGGGGCGCACTATTCGATCAGCGGTTGAGTGCGAGCAACTGGATTGCTTCGCTTTGCTCGCAATGACGGCCCCTGCCTCACGCGTGCGGCATCACCTGCTCAAAACTCGTAATCGCCTGAAACGCCCCGCAATCCTTGTGCGGCTGCCGCGAATCCGGATTGCACACCGCCAGCAGGTGCGCAATGCCATAGGCCTGGGCGCTCTCCAGCACCGGCAGGCTGTCGTCGACGAACAGGGTGCGCGTCTTGTCGAACGGTTCGATCCCCTGCAAACCCTGCCAGAAATCAGGATGCTCCTTGGGCAGGCCGACCTGGTGCGACGAGAGCAGGGCATCGAAATAGGTGTCGATGCGGGTCTCGCGCATTTTCAGGCCGAGGCTCTTGGGGTGGGCATTGGTCACCATCACCATCCTGCGGCCCGACGCGCGCACCGCCTGCAGGAACGCCGGCACGTCGGGGCGAACCGCGATCAGGTGCGCGACTTCCTCTTTCAGCTGCACGATGTCGAGTGCGAGTTCGCTGCTCCAGAAGTCCAGGCAGTACCAGTTGAGGGTGCCGGCGTGGCGGGCGTAATGCGCGTTGAGATGCGCACGTGCCGTTTCCGGCGCGAGGCCGTGGTATTCGGCATAGCGCCGCGGCATGTGCTCGAGCCAGAAATGGTTGTCGAAATGGAGGTCGAGCAGCGTGCCGTCCATGTCGAGGAAGACGGTGTCGATCTGCGCCCAGTCGATCATGGCAAGGGCACGCCGGTCCGGGTCAGAACAGTTCGTCCTTGGATACGCCGCGTCGCCGCAGCAGCTGCCGCAGCACGCGCAGGGATTCCATCTGGATCTGTCGCACGCGCTCACGGGTGACCTGCAGTTCGAGCGCCAGGTCCTCCAGCGTGCAGGCCTCGCAGTTGTTCAGCCCGAAACGGCGCTCGATCACCCAGCGCTGCTTGTCGTTGAGCTGGGTCAGCCATTCGTGGACGTGGTGCTCGATTTCCTCGAGCTGCAGCATCTCGTCCGGCAGGTGCGCGTTGTCGTCGGCGATCGCCTCGCCCAGCGACAGCGTGGGGTCGACGTCGAGCGGCGCGTCGAGCGAGGCGACCCGTTCGTTCAGCTGCATGATGCGGCGCACGTCCTCGACCGCATGCCCGGTCAACGCGGCGATGTCGTCTGCGCTGGCATCGGTGACGCCATGCGTTTCCAGATGCCGTTTCGCCCGCAGGTAGATGTTGAGTTCCTTGATGATGTGCACCGGCAGACGAATGGTGCGCGACTGGTTCATGATCGCGCGCTCGATGTTCTGGCGGATCCACCAGGTGGCATAGGTCGAGAAGCGGAAACCCCGCTCGGGATCGAATTTCTCCAGCGCATGGATGAGGCCGAGGTTGCCTTCTTCCACCAGGTCGAGCAGCGTCAGCCCGCGGTTGGAATAATGCTTGGCGATGTTCACCACCAGGCGCAGGTTGCGCTCGATCATGGTCTGCCGCGCCTCGAAATCCCCCTGCACGGTGCGCCGCGCCAGGGCGACTTCTTCCGCGGCGGTCAGCAGCGGCGCCAGTCCGATTTCATTGAGGTACAACTGGGTGACGTCGACCTGTGGTTCATCGAGGATGGCCGATGCCAACTCCTCGTTGGTATCGGCGGCGGTCGGCTGCTCCATGTCGGCTTCAGATTGCTCGGGGGTCAGGTCATCGGATTCGTCGCTGGGTTCGCGGCTCATGAGCGCTCCGGCAAATAGGTCAAGGGATCGAGCGGTTTGCCATAACGGCGGATTTCAAAATGCAGTTTGACCCGGTCGGCATCGCTGTCGCCCATCAAGGCGATCTTCTGGCCGGCCGTCACCATGTCGCCCTCCTTCACCAGGATGGTTTCGTTGTGCGCATAGGCCGACAGGAATTCGCCGGCGTGCTTGATGATGAGCAGGCGTCCATAACCGCGCAGACCGCTGCCACTGTATACCACCTTACCGGCCGCCACGGCCCTCACCGGCGTATTGCGCGCGCCAGCGATATCGATGCCTTTGCCGCCTGCCGCACCGAAGCGCCCGATCAGCGTGCCGTCCACTGGCCACAGCCAGGTATCGACCGATGTGGCGGCGGATGTCGCAGGCGCAGGCGACGGCGCGGCTGCCGGGGCGGGGGCCGCGGGCGCCGGGCTGGCCGCAGCGGGCGCGGACGGCGTGGCAGGACGGGCGCCCGACACCTGGGCCCAGTTGGCGTCGGAGTAGGTCAGCAATTGCGCCTGCGGTTCGCGCAGCACGGGCGGATCGGTCAGCGGCCGGGCGCTTGGCGCAGGTTCGTCGTCGAGCGGCTTGATCTCGACCGCGCCGGCCGGCGGCGTGAGCCGCAACACCTGGCCGACCAGGATGAGATCGGCCGATTCGAGCTGGTTCCAGATGGCGATCTCGCGATAATCGAGGCCGTTGGCAAAGGCGATGGCATACAGCGTGTCGCCGCGCTGCACGGTATACAGGCCATTGGTGGACGGCGCGATCTGCGGCGTGGCCGGTCGCGCGCCCTCGGGTTTCGCGGTGCGATGCGTCGGCGACCGCTCATCCACCGGCGCCATCCCGGGCGACGTGCAGCCCGCCAGTCCCAGCAGCATCATGCCCAGCCAGGCGGCACGGCGTCCCACAGTCCGGTTCATTACGCCACTCCCGGCAGCAGGGGAACGAATTTCACCCCTTCGAGCAAGCGTTCGGTGTACGACTCGCCCTGGCGTTCCATCACGCACAGCGTCTGCGTGGCATTGCCGAGCGGCATCACCAGGCGCCCGCCGTCGGCCAGTTGCTCCAGCAGGACGTGCGGCACCTCCGCAAATGCGGCTGCGATCACGATGGCGTCGAACGGCGCAAAATCCCGGGCGCCCGTCATGCCGTCGCCGTGCTTGGGTTTAACGTTGTTGACCCGCAATTCCCGCAAACGCACCCGGGTCTTGCCGACCAGCGCCGCGATGCGTTCCATCGACACCACCTCGCGCGCCAGCTTGGACAGTACCGCCGCCTGATAGCCGCAACCCAGCCCGATTTCGAGCACGCGGCCCAGTTCGTGGCCGTGGCCGTTCTCGCCATGGCGCGCCAGTTCGGCCATGCGTGCCACGCTGTAGGGATTGGAAATCGTCTGCCCGAAACCGATCGGCAGCGCAGTGTCTTCGTAGGCGCGCGACTCCAGGGCCTGATCGACATACAGGTGGCGCGGCACGCTGCCCATCGCCGCCAGCACCATTTCGTCCTTGATGCCCTGCTCGCGCAGGCGCTCGATCATGCGGCCGCGCGTGCGCGCCGAGGTCATGCCGATGCCGACACGGGGATTCAGGGTTTCAGCCATGCGTTCACGCTGTCCATCTGGCTGAAACGGGTGAGGTCCATTTGCAGCGGAGTGATCGAAACCTGGTCATTGGCGACGGCATGGAAATCGGTGCCTTCGCCTGCATCCTGCGCCGCGCCGGCAGCGCCCACCCAGTACACGGTCTGGCCGCGCGGATTGGTCGTCTTCACCACCGACTCGGCCTTGTGGCGCTTGCCCAGCCGGGTCACGGAGACGCCGTTCAGGTCGGCAGTGGCACAGTCCGGCACGTTGACGTTGAGCAGCATCGGCTCGGCCGGCGGCCGCGTCTGGATGCGTTGCACCAGATCGGCAACCACGCGCGCGGCAGTGTCGAAGTGGCGCGCATTGTGGCTGGCGAGCGAGACCGCAATCGACGGGATGCCCAGCAGATAGCCTTCGGTGGCAGCCGCGACCGTGCCGGAATAAATCGTGTCGTCGCCCATGTTGGCGCCGTGGTTGATGCCGGAAATTACCATGTCGGGCATATGGTCCAGCATGCCGGTGACGGCCAGATGAACGCAATCGGTAGGGGTGCCGTTGACGTAATAAAAACCGGTCGGCGCCTGGCGCAGCATCAATGGCCGGTCGAGCGTGAGCGAATTGGACGCGCCGCTGCGGTCGCGCTCGGGCGCCACCACGGTGAGGTCGGCGAGCGGGGCGAGCGCCTGCGCCAGCGCGGCCAGGCCGGGGGCGAAGTAACCGTCGTCGTTGGATAGCAGGATACGCATCAGCGGCAGCCTCCGGGCAGGGCAGGCAAACGGAACGAATTACTCATGGCAGCGATGCGAACTTCTAACATGCGCCCGATTCTACCATCGGGATTTGATCTGTTCAGTCGTATTCCCGGGTGTAGAACGCATCGAAGCTGCTGGGTTGCCCGGCCTGCGCTTCGAGCCGCACGTGCGTGGACAACTGGTAGAGCACCTTGACCACCTGGCTCAGGCCGTCGAGGCTCTGCTCGTAGCTCAGCGTCGCGCGCGAGGACAAACGCTTGCCGACGCTGACGACGGTGCTGGTCAGGGATTCGCCGCTGCCTGCGCGCACGTCGAAGCTGTCGATGCCCAGGGTTTCCGCCATCTTCGCCTGCAGGTTCACGGACTCGGTCTGGCTCAGTAACGCGCCTGCCGCCACCTGCAGCAACACGAACTCCTGCTGGCCGCTGCTTTCCAGACCGTGTCCCAGCACCAGCCAGGCGAGCTTCTCGGTGTCGGGCATGGCCGGATCGGAATAGAGCGTCACCAGCGGACGCTGCACCGTGCCGCCGACCTGTACGCCCACTTTCACGTCCGCCGTCTTGCGTACCGCCAGCACGTCGAGCCCCGGATTGTCGATGGGTCCGGCAAAGCGCAAGACGCCGCGCTCGATGTCCAGCGTCTGCGCATAGGCGGCGTAGCGCCCTTTCTCCACCTGGATCGTCCCCTCGCCGCGCAGGGTCTGATTCACGGTGAACACGCGCAGCTGGCCACCCAGCCGTGCGTCGAGTCCGGCACCCTTGAACAGGAAATCGTCGCCCAGCTTGAGCGTCAGATCGAGCGCCAGCGGAAAACGCTGCGTCACCGGCTTCTCGCGCGGCGGCCTGCCGACGACGACGACATCGCTCGACAATTCGGGGCGGCTCGCCTCGGGCATTTCCAGACGGGCCCGGTCGGCCGTGAGCTCGCCGGTGAGCTGCAGGCGTTTCTGGTCGAGGTTGAGCCGGGTCGTGCCGGACACGGTCACGCGGCGATCGCTGCGGTTGGTCACCGAAAATTTCTCGAACGTGAGCGTGAGTCCGGCTTGCGGGTTTTTCAACTGGGCGTTGCCGCTCACCACGATGCGGCCGCTGCTGCCTTTCAGCACGCCTTCCTGCACCTGGACCCGGTCGCCCGCCAATTGGAGCTTGAGCGTGCCGTCGGTGATCGCCACGCCCTGCTCGGGCATGGAAAAGCGGATGGCGTCGGCGGCAACCTGGCCGTCGATGCGCGGCGCCGCCAGACTGCCGCTGCCGCTCAACTGCGCATTGACGCGGGCATCGGCGCGGATGCCGACCGGGATGAACGGCCTCAGCAGGCGCAGGTCCGGCACGTCGAACTGGGCGTTCCACGTCAGCGACGCACTGCGCGACAGGGTGAATGCGGCCCCCGTGCGGACCAGCATGCCCCGGCCATCCAGGCGCAACTGTCCCGCTTCGTGCGTGTCGGCGGCGAGCCGGACATGGGCCTGGCTGGCGACCGCATCGACATCGAGCGTGAGGGCGGTCAGACCCATGGCCAGCGCCGGATCGGTCAGCCGCACATCGCCGGACTGGCGGCGCAAGCGTAGCCGGCCATCGAGCGACTCGCCCGCACGCAGGTCCCAGTCGCCGTTCACGCGCAGGTCGGTGGTGAAAGGCGGCGCCGTCTCCAACAGCGCGAGCGCGGGTGCCAGCGGCAGATTGGCAAGCGTGCCGCGGCTGGCCAGATGCGCACCCTGGCGGTCGAAGCGTTCGACCGTCAGCCGGCCGCCTGCCACGGTCAGCGCCAGATCGTTCACCTGCTGCCGTTCGCTCGACAGCAGCAGGTGGGCGGGGGCCACCAGCTTCGCTGGCCAGTCGCCCTGCACCTCGGCCTGGTTCAATTGTCCGCGCCACACCATGTTCGCATCCAGACCGCCTGCCAGGTTCGCGGTCAGCCGCCACGCCGGCAAGCGGGCATCGAGCGTCAGCGTGTGGGCATTGCGGCGCCCCTGCAGGATGGCCCGAAGGGTGTCCAGATGCTGCCCCGCCAGTTGCACTCCGCTCGCGTCGAGCTGTCCGTTGAACGTGCCGTTGTCGGCGGCCTGCATGTTCATGCGCAGATCCAGGGACTCGGCGATGATGTCGCCGGGCAGGTGCAGACCACTGGCGGCGAGCTGCGCGTTGACCTCCAGGCGGGCAGGATCGCCGCTGGCGCTGCCGCGACTGGTCAGCCGTCCGGCCAGCCCCAGGTTCAGGCGCGCCAGCGCCGGCGCATCGACGTCCCAGACGAGGCGGTCGCCCGCCCGGCCATACGCGCCTTTCAGCTTTGCCCGGTTGCCGGCCAGATCCAGGTCGATGTCAGCGTCGACGAGATGCCGGTTTTCATAACGCAGCCGTCCCTGTCCGCTCACCGGATGGCCTTCGAGGTCGCCCGGCGGCAGGCTGAACTGTGCCTGCACGCGCGGCGTGGGCAACAAGGCGCCGCTGGCTTGGCCGCGCGCGTTGAGCCGTCCGCGCGGAAACTTGCCGAAACGTGCCGGATTGATTTGCGCGGCATCGAACACAGCGCTGAAGGCACGCGTGGCGTCGAGATGTAGTGCGCCCTCTGCGGTCAGGCGCCCCGCCTGTCCGGCAAAACTCGCCGACTCCAGACGCAGTACCGTGTCGGCGTGGGTGAGTGTGAAACGACCCTGCCCCCAGCTTTCGCCGACATCGGCCGTGAGCGTCTGGCGCGTCGCATCGCCGTCCAGCTGCAAGCTGGTCTTGAGTCGCGTGGCAACCAGCTGGCGATGCAGCCCGGCGAGATTGAGGCGCGGACTGTCCAGGTTCACGCTCAGGCGGCCGTTGCGCCATTGCCCGCTCCCATTCAGTTGTCCGGCTGCGCCCAGATCGATCGCCAATGCACTGAAATCGGCCCGCACGCTGTCGCCCACCACCGCACCGGTGAGATTGGCGAGCGGCATGCGGTCCTGGTCGAGCCGCCCGGCCAGCCGGTTGCTGAGGCTGAAGCTGCCCAGCAGGCGCTCACCCGGCTGGCCTTCGAACATGCCGGAAAACGCCAGGTCGGCGCTCGGCGCGCCCGCGGCGAACAAACGCGGGTCGATACCCTGCCCGGCCACCAGCAGCCTGGGCAAACGCACGCGCGCGAAGGGCGCGGCTTCGCCGCTGGCCATTATGGTCATGGTTTTGGCCTGGGCATCGAAGCGGAAGACGATGGCTGCCAGCCGCCCCTGCACGTCGAGCGCGGCGCCAATCGGGATGGGATCGCGGCGCGCGGCGTCGAATCGCCCCTGCAGCTTGAACGGCGCGTCCTTGTCGAGTTCGAACCGGCCGCCGACATCCGCCCAGGGCGTGGTAGCCGTCATGCCGGTGAATCGATAGCGGTCGCCGTCGTCATCGATGCGTCCGTGCAGATTCTTGAAGTCGAGCGTGCTGCCGGCATCGACGACAGCGAGATGCGCCACATCCCAGGCGGCCACGTGCATGTCGACCGGCAGGCGCAGGCTGGCGGGCAGCGTGGGCGGCGTCGGGTCCGGCTTCAGGGTCTCGACCCGTACGGTTTGCGCCGCCAGCAGGCCGATGTCGAGCCGTCGCTGCAGCAGCGCACGCGGCTGCCACTCCAGCCGGATCTGTTCGAGCATGACGCGCTTCGTGTCCGACGTGAAAATGAATTTCTCGATTCTGATGGGAACGCCGACATGTCCGTCCACACCCTCGACGGCCAGCCGCCCGCCGCTCAGGAAAACGGCTGCATCGCCCAGCCAGCGGAACCCCGTGTCCGTCGTCGCCATTCCGATCGCCACGACGACCAGCATGACCAGCGTGGCCAGCCCCCCAAGCACGCGCCTCAAAACGACACCCCGAGCGAAAAATGCAGGCGGAATTGACGGGTGGCTTCGCCATACGCCAGATCGAGATTCACCGGCCCCACCGGCGAGCGGTAGCGCGCACCGAAGCCGTAGCCGAACACCGGCGACAGCTGGCGCGGCGTATCCGCCGCATCGCCCGCATCGACGAACAGCGCCATGCCCCAGTCGCGGTTGAAGAAATAGTTGTACTCGACACTGCCGGTGGCGAGGTAACGCACCGACGCCACCCCACCGGCAACTGTGCGCCCCAGGCTCTGGTAGGCGTAGCCGCGCACCGAATTGTCGCCGCCGGCCCGGAACAGGAAATCGGTGGGAATGCCGTCGCGCGTGTCCGCCAGCACGCTGCCGAGCTCGCCGCGCAGGATCAGCCGGCCGTTGGCGCCGGCCTGGAAGTACTGGGTGTGGCGGCCATACAGGCGAATGAAATTGGTGTCCGACAGCAGGGCAGCAGCAGCCCCGCCACCCTGCAGCGTCAGCACATGGCCCCGGCGCGGATAGAACGCGCGCCCCACCGTGCGCTGGGTCCACGCGTAGTTGGCGGTCAGTGCCTGGTTGCGCTCATTGACCACGTCGCCGATGCTCTGCTGTTCGGTCTGGTACTGCAGAGAAACCGTGGTCTCGACCTGTCCCCGCGTGCGGCTGCGCTTGGCCACCGCCAGCACGGAACGGGTCTTCTGGCCCTTGATGTCCTCGTGCTTGAGCTGTGTGCCGAGACTGTTCTCGTAGCTGGCGGAAGTGCGCGGCCAGGCGAGTTCCGCCGCGCCGGACTGTTGCGTGGTGTCGATGCGCGCATCGAGCTTGAGGCGCAGCCCGCGATCGGCGATGTCGCGTGCCAGCCACCCCACCTGCACGCGCGCGCCGGTATCCGTGCTCACCCCCGCCCCCACGCTGAACCGTTTTTCCGGCCGCTCCACCACCTCGACCCGGATCGGCGCTGCCGCCGCCAGCGCGGGATCGGGCTCGACGCGGACCGTGGCGTGCGTGTAATAGCCGCTCGTTTCCAGCGCCATCTGGTAGTCGAGCAGGTCCTGTTGGCGAAACGGTTTCCCCGGCTTGACGGGACTGAGATTGCGGATGATCGATTCGGGATAGCGCCGGGCACCGCTGATCACCGGCTCGCCATAGAAAAATGCCGGTCCGCTGTCGATCGTCAGCGTCAGGTCGGCCGCCTGCGCGGCGGGATCGATGCGCGCCTCGCTCGCCACAAGTTGCGCCGCCGGATACCGGTTCGCCAACAAGGGCCGCAGCACGGCGAGCTTGGCCGCGTTCCAGTCCGCCTGGCGAAACGGCATGCCCTGCTTCAGCGAAAAGCTGCGCTCGATACGCCCCCGCAGGCCGGCCGCGTCGGCGCGCGTTTTCAGGGCGCCGTCAAAAATCAGCGTCACATTGCGAATCGTGGTGCGCATGCCGGGGGCGATCCGGTAATCCACCCGCCAGTCGTCGCCCACCCGCTCCACCGTGCTCTCCACCTCGGGCGAGAAATAACCTTCGGTCGCCAGCAGGTCGCGCGCCGTCTGATCGCTCTGCCGTTTCAGCCGCGCGATCTCGTCGGCATCCAGCTTCTCGCCCGACCGTGCCGCCCGGGCCGTTTCGAGGTGCTGCATCAGCAGCGCCTTCAATGCATCAGGCGCGTTCACCTCCACGGTCAATGCGTGCGCCGGCGTCGCGCACAGCGCGGCAAGCAGCAGCAGAGCTTTCAAAAAACGAGCGGGCAAGGCGGTCCTGACGGAAAGAGGTCAGGCCATTCTAGGGGGTGCGGCGCGTGGCGGGAACCCTGCAGTCCGGCTGAACGAGTGTGCCGCTCCACTCTGACGTGTTTTTCGGCGGCCCGGACTGCCAGGCCGTGACAACCGTCGGGCTAATCCGGGATATCCGGCTCGACGAGGTCCGCCAGATGGGCCAGCGATTCCTGCCAGCCGAGATAGCAGGACTCGACGGGAATGGCGCCGGGGATGCCTTCCTGCACGATGTTCAGCTCGGTCCCGCAAGATACTGGCTTCAGGCTGACCGTCGTCCGCATCTCGCCCGCCAGATTGGGGTCGTCGAATCTATCCGAATAGCAAATGCGCGCATTCGGTACGAGTTCGAGATAGGTTCCGCCAAAATGGTGGCTATGCCCGGTGGTGAAGTTCGTGAACGACATCTTGTAGGTCCCGCCCACTGTCGCCTCCAGGTGGTGGACCTTTGCGGTAAATCCGTTCGGTGGAAGCCATTTGGCCCGTGCGTCCGCATCGAGAAATGCCCGGTAGATTTTCTCGGGCGTCGTTCGAAGCACACGGTGAAGCTGGACGGTATGGGGCGCCATGGGTCGTTCTCCTTTCAAGGTGAGTGCGTGATATGCCGGGGGTGGCATATAAGGTCGACGAACGAGCCGGCTCGATTTCGACAGCCTCTGGCACATTACCTCAAAAAAAGAGGGCGGAATCCGCCCGCTTTTCCCTGCCGGCCAAGCGGTCAGCCTGCTTGAGCGGCGGCCGCCTTCTCGAAACTGAACACCCCGCCCTGCGCATCCACCCGGATCGTGTCCTTGGGACCGAAGTGCCCGGCCAGGATTTCCTTGGCCAGCGCGTTTTCGAGCTCGCTCTGGATCGCACGTTTGAGCGGGCGCGCGCCGTAGACCGGATCGAAACCGGCCTTGGCGATTTCGGCCAATGCCGCTTCGGTGACGTCGAGCTTCATCTCCATCTGCGCCAGACGCTGTTCCAGACCTTGCAGCTGGATGCGCGCGATGCTGGCGATGTGCTGCTCGCTCAGGGCATGGAACACGACGACCTCGTCGATGCGGTTGATGAACTCGGGGCGGAAGTAGGACTTCACTTCGCCCAGCACGGCGAGCTTCACCACCTGGTAATCGTCGCCGGCCATCTGCTGGATCATCTGGCTGCCGAGGTTGGAGGTCATCACGATCACGGTGTTGCGGAAATCGACGGTGCGGCCCTGGCCATCGGTCAGGCGACCGTCGTCGAGCACCTGCAGCAGAACGTTGAACACGTCCGGGTGCGCCTTCTCCACCTCGTCCATCAGGATCACGGAATAGGGCTTGCGGCGCACCGCCTCGGTCAGATAGCCGCCCTCCTCGTAGCCGACATAGCCGGGCGGGGGGGGCGGGGGGGG
>JAIBEL010000023.1 GCA_019459285.1 Rhizobium sp.
TTCCCCCACGAAAAAATCCGGCGGCTGTTTCTGCATCGCCCGGTGGAGATTGCGGGCCGAGTCGAAACGTTGCGCCGCAATGCCGAGCTTCTGATACAAGGCACTGAAATCGGGGTGAAAGGGGGATTCGATCAGGGAGAAGAGTGTTTTCATGCTATTGCTTGGTTTGAGTATGTTGGACCACCTGGCCGATCGAGTGTGCGCCCGGCGCATACGCGGCCATCGCTGCCCCAGTGGCCGAGACGAAGACGGCGGTCAGCACGAAGGGCAGGGCGGTGCGTCGTACAGCGGACTCGACCCAGTGCGGTGAATCGGTCGCCTTGATCCTGCGGTAGAGCGCGTACGACAGGGCGCCGTCGACGAGCAGTTCGGCGAACAGCATCGGCGCGACGTAGACGACATAGAACGAAGCCAGCGCGAGGCCGACTGCGAAGACGATGACGAGAAGCGGGATCGCAAGCTCATCGGCATCACCCAGCGCACCGACGGCGTCCGAGAGCGGCGAGGAGTCGGACCCGGCCGGCATGTCAAACGATCCGCTTGCGCCGCCCCCACCGAAGTGGCCGCCGCCGCCATCGAATGCCGACGTGCAGTCACGCGACTCACTCGACCCCGAACCGGAAAAATCGGGGATGTCCACGTAATCCTCGGCCTTGGTGTGCAGCCACAGCCACAGCAGTAGGAGGAAAACGCCATACGCCATCAGCAGCGCCAGCGGATAGCGCAGCGCCATGCTGGTGACACCCAACTCCAGCATGACGAAGGAGAACAGGAGGCCCGCCGCGCCGGTGAGGCCGACGATCAGACTCATCTGGATGCGCGGGAAGCTGTCCTGTTCGAGGTGACGCTTGAGGCGCAGGATGGCGTGGGAGCGGGTGAAATGGAGACGGCGCGGCATTTGGAAAGGGAATGGCAGTTGGCGTTGATTAATCCGGTCAGAGATGTTCGAGCCTGGTCCCTTTAATTCTTCAATTCGCGCCTTTAATTCGCGACCAGGGCGCGGGGCTCAAAAAGACCACTGCTTGTGCGTGGCACAAGCAGTGGTCGTTGAACGTGAGGATTCAGGTATTTTGTTAAGGCCGGATGTAGGAATAGCCTTCCGCTTGCTTTTTCATCAAATAAGGAACGCCGGATTTCACATAATTGAGGTGCGGCAACATGTCTTCCTGGGTCAGTTTCGTGTTACGCATGGTGTTTTCACATGCAACCACTTTTACACCTGCATCAATCGCTTCAGCAATTCTCGTTCCTGTTTCAGAGTCCAGTTTGAGCATAGGGAGGCCGGGGCCATAGGCGACAATTTCAACGTCTACATTACTCTTTCCTAAATCCTGCTGAATATTCTTTGCATTGTTGAGTGCGAGATTCCATTTTTTGGGATCATTGTCGCTCACCTGAATGACCACCTTGCTTGCCTTGCTTGCGGAAACATCTTGGCCAGACGCATTGCTTGCCTCTACTGCCAAGGCATTCAGACTAAATGCGGTGGTTGTGACCATTAAAAAAGCACTGGCCAAGATGGTCGAGTAAATATTGTATGGCTTCATATTCGATATCCTTTGGTGAAAAATTTAAGTATCTAATTGGTGTTGTAAACCAGTGTCGAGAACAAAATATTCGAGACATAAAACGGTGACTTTTTCCGCATGGCGGTGATACTCGTCGTTTCCGTAGACCGAACCAGGTCGCCTCCTCGCGCCTTGCCCTGCGAAAAAATCCATCCCTTTTATCTTGTTCTCCTATTTCTGATTGGCGACCTTAACAGCGCTAGCAACTGCGGCTAGCTCAATACATTAGACGGCAGCAACTGTGTGCTTATTCCCTTTTTCAAATCCTTATTTGAAAAGGATCAAAGGGGTCACGGTCGAATTCATGCCTGCATTGGATTTTTCGGAAAGTGCAAAAAAAGCGCGACTGAGTAATCAGTCGCGCTTGGTGGCTTAATACCCTAGGCGTTCGATGTTAGCCGGGCAGCATCGCCAGCAACCCATTCAGTCGCCGCACGAAGCTCGCCGGATCGTCGAGCTGGCCGCCTTCGGCGAGCAAGGCCTGCTCGAACAGCAAGTTGGCCCAGTCGGCGAAGCGGGCTTCGTCGGATTCGCTGTTGAGCCGCGTGACCAATGCGTGCGACGGGTTGATCTCCAGCGTGGGCTTGACCGTGGGCGCGGCCTGGCCGGCGGCCTTGAGCAGGCGTTCGAGGTTGGCGCTCATGTCGCCTTCGCCGGTGACGAGGCAGGCGGGCGAGTCGGTGAGGCGGTGGGTGACGCGGACGTCCTTTACGCGCTCGCCGAGCGTGGTCTTGATGCGCTCGACCAGCGGCTTCATGGCGTCCTCGGCTTCCTTCTGCGCGGTTTTCTCGGCTTCGTCTTCCAGCGCGCCCAGATCCAGCCCACCTTTGGCGACGGACTTCAAGGGCTTGCCGTCGAACTCGTTGAGGTTGCTTGCCAGCCATTCGTCGACGCGGTCTGACAGCAGCAGGACCTCGATGCCCTTCTTGCGGAAGATTTCGAGGTGCGGGCTGTGCTGGGCGGCGGCGAAGCTGTCGGCGGTGATGTAGTAGATCGTGGTCTGGCCTTCCTTCATGCGGCCGATGTAGTCCTTGAGCGACACCACCTGGGCGTCGGTGTCGGTGTGGGTGGAGGCGAAGCGGAGCAGGCCGGCGATCTTCTCGCGGTTGGCGAAGTCCTCGCCCGGACCTTCCTTCAGCACCTTGCCGAAGGCGTTCCAGAACGCGACGTATTTTTCCGGCTGGTTCTCGGCCAGGTCTTCCAAGAGGCCCAGCACCTTCTTCACGGAGCCGGCCTTGATGGCGTCGATGTCGCGGCTCGACTGCAGAATTTCGCGCGAGACGTTGAGCGGCAGGTCGGCCGAGTCGATGACCCCGCGCACGAAGCGCAGGTATTGCGGCATCAGCTGCTCGGCATCGTCCATGATGAAAACGCGGCGCACGTAGAGCTTGATGCCGTGCCGCTTCTCGCGGTCCCACAGGTCGAACGGCGCGTGCGAGGGCACGTAGAGCAGCGAGATGTATTCCTGCTTGCCCTCGACGCGGTTGTGCGACCAGGCGAGCGGCGGCTCGAAGTCGTGGGCGATGTGCTTGTAGAACTCCTTGTACTCGTCTTCGGTCACGTCCTTCTTGGCGCGGGCCCACAGCGCGGAGGCCTTGTTGACGGTCTCGTCCTCGTCGGTGGGGGTCTCGACGCCGTCCTTCCATTCGGTCTTCTTCATCACGATGGGCAGGGTGATGTGGTCGGAATAGGTGCGGATGACCGACTTGATCTTCCAGTCGGAGAGGAATTCGTCCTCGCCTTCGCGCAGATGCAGCACGATCTCGGTGCCGCGGCCGGGCTTGTCGACGGTTTCCAGCGTGTAGTCGCCGGCGCCTTCGGATTCCCAGCGCACGCCGTGCTCGGACGTGAGGCCGGCGCGGCGGGTGGTCAGCGTGACGCGGTCGGCGACGATGAAGGCGGAATAAAAGCCGACGCCGAACTGGCCGATCAGCGCGGCGTCCTTCTGCTGGTCGCCGGAGAGCTGGCTGAAGAATTCGCGGGTGCCGGATTTCGCAATCGTGCCGATGTGCTCGATGACTTCCTGCCGGCTCATGCCGATGCCGTTGTCAGAAATAGTTAAGGTCCGCGCCTCGCGGTCGAAGGCGATGCGGATCTTGAGGTCGGGGTCGTTTTCAAAGAGCGCGCCATCCGACAGCCCCTCGAAGCGCAGCTTGTCGGCGGCGTCGGAGGCGTTGGAAATGAGTTCGCGCAGGAAAATGTCCTTGTTGGAATACAAGGAATGGATCATCAGCTGCAGCAGCTGTTTGACTTCAGCCTGGAAGCCCAGGGTTTCTTTGGTGGCGGACATGCCTATATCTCCCGTAAAACAAACACAACGCAACGGGAAATGGGGGCGATGCCGGGCTTTTCAAGTCCGTCGCTGCCGACTCCTGTCGAGCCGAGTAAATCGGACCCGGGAAGGGCTCGGACGGCTTTCGACGGGGGCGGCCCCGCAGTGGCCTCTGGGAGAGGCACGCAAGACAGACAAAAAATCGGGGACCGAAGTCCCCGGATGCACAGGGCTGGAGAGCAGTGCGGGAAGCGTTTATTCCTTGATCTGGTTCAGTTCGACGCGACGGTTCTGGAACCTGCCTTCGTCGGTGTCGTTGCTGGCGATCGGCTGAGATTCGCCGTAGCCCTTGGCCACCAGACGGTCGGCGCGGATGCCTTTACTGATCAGATAGCTGCGAACGGTATTGGCGCGGCGTAGCGACAAGCCCATGTTGTAGCGATCGCTGCCGATGCTGTCGGTGTGGCCCGCCACTTCTATCTTGACATCGCCCCACTCCTTGAGCTTGGCGAAGTCTTTGTCGATGACGTCGCGGTCTTCCGGACGCAGCGCGGCGCGGTCAAAATTGAAATTGACGCCTTCGAGCACCATGCGATGCGGCGCCGGGACCGGCACGGGGCTGACCACCTGCTGCTCAGCCTCCGGTTTCTGTTCCGTCATCGGGGCCGGTGCCGGCTCAACGGGGGCGGCGACTGGAATGGGACACCCGTTGGCGTCGACCTCGGTGCCCTTCGGCGTGTCGGGGCATTTGTCTTTGCTGTCGACGACACCGTCGCCATCGCTGTCGACATCTTGCGGCACCGGGCACGGCGTATCGAGCAGGCCCCGTCCGGGACATCCGATCGTGCGGTACAGCTCGTAGCCGATGGTTTTTCCGGTGGGGCTGGCGGCGTTGCGGGGATCGTAGAAACGGCCGTCGGCCGCGTGGGCAGAGACAGCACCCGCGGAAAGAAGTGCAGCGCCCAGGAGATTGAATATTAAGGGGGTGGTTCGCATTTTTGGCCTTTCGTCTAATTGATATCGATTAGATCTCGATGCAAGAAAAGAAAATTGCGTCGCATGAGCCTTTTATTCTTCGGCGGCTGCGTGGAGTGCCCTTGCATCAAGCTGCATACGCTCGCTGAGCGCTGAACTGTTCACGCTGGCCTGTTTCTTAGGCTCAGTGGCTGGATGTCAGCTTAAGGCTTGGTGGGACATGAACGTATCAGTGGGATACGAACACTTTGTAGGACAAAACCCCATCCACCTCGGCGATCGGGCGCGCCGAACGCATCGGTCTGGGTCCGCACGCGAGTGCGAAACGCCGCGTCGGAGTCGGTTGAAGCGTGGCTAGACGGGTTTGGTCAGCAGCGCCAGCAGTTCGACCTGCGCACTGTAGGCCTTGGCGCGGCGCTTGGTGCGGCGGCGGTAGCTGCCATCGGACTGCATGTCCCAGGCCTGCACGTTGTCGCGCAGGTAGGGCTTCAGGCCCTCGGCGATCACGCGCTTCTTCAGCTTGGGATTGAGAATGGGGAAACCGGTTTCGATGCGGCGGAAGAAGTTGCGGTCCATCCAGTCGGCCGACGACAGGAAGACCTTCTCGTCGCCGCCGTTTTTGAAATAGAAGATGCGCGTGTGTTCGAGGAAGCGGCCGACCACCGAGCGCACGTGGATGTGCTCGGACAGCCCGGGAATGCCGGGCCTGAGCGCGCACACGCCGCGGATGATGAGGTCGATCTTCACCCCGGCCTGGCTGGCTGCGTAGAGCGCGGCGATGACCTGCGGTTCCAGCAGCGCGTTCATCTTGGCGATGATGGCGGCGGGCTTGCCGGCGGCGGCCAGGGCGGTCTCGTGGTTGATGGCGGCGACGACTTCGCTGTGCAGCGTGAACGGCGATTGCCACAGGCGTTTCAGTTTGCCGGCCTTGCCCAGCCCGGTGATCTGGGTGAACAGGCTGCTGACGTCGGCGGTGATGGCGTCGTCGGCGGTCAGCAGGCCGAAGTCGGTATACAGGCGCGCGGTGCGGGCGTGGTAGTTGCCGGTGCCCAGATGCGCGTAGCGGCGCAGTTCGCCGTCTTCGCGGCGGATGACCAGCGCCAACTTGGCATGGGTCTTGTGGCCGACGACGCCGTAGACGACATGGGCGCCGACTTCCTCCAGCTTGGCGGCCCAGTTGATGTTGGCTTCCTCGTCGAAACGCGCCATCAACTCGACCACCACGGTGACTTCCTTGCCCGACTGCGCGGCATGGATCAGCGCCTGCATCAGCTTGGAGTCGGTGCCGGTACGGTACACCGTCTGCCGCATGGCGACGACGTGGGGGTCGGCAGCGGCCTGCTCGATGAAGTCGATCACCGGCTGGAAGGACTCGAAGGGGTGGTGCAGCAGGATGTCGCCCTTGCGGATCTGCGCGAAGATGTCCTCGTCCTTGGCCAGCCGCGCGGGCAGGGCGGGGACGAAGGGGGCGAACTTGAGGTCGGGGCGGTCGACCCAGTCGGGCACCTGCATCAGGCGCACGAGGTTCACCGGTCCCTGTTCCTGGTAGAGGTCGTCGGCTTCGAGCTCGAACTGCGCCAGCAGGAAGGATGCCATCGATTCCGAGCAGTTGTCGGCCACTTCCAGCCGCACGGCCGCGCCGAAGTGCCGTTGCGGCAGTTCGCCCTGCAGCGCCTGGCGCAGGTTCTTGGTTTCCTCGTCGTCGACGAAGAGGTCGGAGTTGCGGGTGACGCGGAACTGGTAGCAGCCCTGCACCGTCATGCCGGTGAACAGCTCGCCGACGTGGGCATGCAGGATGGACGACAGGAAGACAAAGCCATATTCGCAGCCGGCGATTTCTTCCGGCATGCGGATGACGCGCGGCAACGCACGCGGCGCCTGCACCACGGCAGCGCCGGAATTGCGGCCGAAGGCGTCGCGTCCGGACAGCTCGACCGCGAAGTTGAGGCTCTTGTTGAGCACGCGCGGGAAGGGATGCGAGGGGTCGAGCCCGACCGGCGTGAGCACCGGCATCAGTTCGCGGAAGAAATAGTCGCGAATCCAGGCCGCCTGGATTTCGTTCCAGTGCGTGCGGCGGATGAAGTGGACGCCGTGTTCGGCCAGTTCGGGAATGATGGCCTTGTTGAACAGTTCGTACTGCTGGGCGACCAGCGCATGCGCCGTTTCGGAGACCGCGCGGAACTGTTGGCGCGGCGTCAGGCCGTCGGCCGAACGTTGGGTCGAGTTGGCGCGGATCTGTTCCTTGAGGCCGGCCACGCGCACTTCGAAGAATTCGTCCATGTTGCTCGACACGATGCACAGGAAGCGCAGGCGCTCCAGCAGGGGCATGGAGGGATCGTCGGCCTGCGCCAGCACCCGGCGCTGAAAGGCGAGTATGCCGAGCTCGCGGTTGATGAGGGTATCGGGGCTGGGCAGATTCATGATGAATTTATTCGTGGTGTGCTTCAATGATAAACGTCCGTGTTCGACCCTGACATGACAGTTATATGACAACGCCGCATCCAATGGAAATCGAACTCAAGCTGGCGCTGCCTCAGCAGCAGGCTGCGGCCTTCGTGAAACGCATGGCCCGGCGGCGTACCCTGAAGGGCACAAGTACCCTGAAGGGCACAAGCAGCGCGCGGGGCCAGCAGGACCTCGTCACCCGTTATTTCGACACGCCGGACTTCGCCTTGAGCGCGCAGGGCGTGGCGCTACGCGTGCGGCGAGTGGGCCGGCGCTGGCTGCAGACGCTGAAGACCGGGGGCGAGCGGCAGGGCGGGCTGTCGCAGCGCGCTGAATTCGAGATGCCGGTGAGCCGCGGAGTGCCGGACTGGAGCCGGTTCCCGCCGGAGGCGCTGGCCTATGTGCCGGAGGCGCTGCGCGCGCAGCTGGCGCCGGTGTTCGAGACGCGTTTCCATCGCACCGCCTGGCTGATTGCCGGCAAGGGCGGTGCGCAGATCGAGGTGGCGCTCGACATCGGCGAGGTGGTGTCCGGCGAACGCAGCCAGCCGATCTGCGAGATCGAGCTCGAATTGAAGGCCGGCCAGCCGGATGCACTGTTCGCGCTGGCGCTGGACTGGGCCGCAGCGTTCGACTGCCTGCCGTTCGACGTCAGCAAGGCCGAACGCGGTGTCCGCCTGGCGCATGGGATCGAGGACGCACCGGTGAAGTCCGTGCCGCTGGCGCTGGACGACGGCATGGGCGTGGAGGAGGGCTTTGCCGCGATTGTCCAGGCCTGTCTGGCGCAGTTCCAGGCCAATCTGCCGGGGGTGTTGGCGGCGGACGACATCGAGTATGTGCATCAGGCGCGGGTGGCGTTGCGGCGGCTGCGTGCGGCGCTGCGGCTGTTTCGCGATGCGTGCGCGCTGCCGCCCGAGTTGCTGGACGAGCTGCGCGCGCTGGCGGCCGCGCTGGGTTCGGCGCGCGACTGGGACGTGCTGTGCGGCGAAACCCTGCCGGCGATCGCGCCGCACTATCCCGACGCCGAATCCTGGCAGCAAGGCATGGCGACGCTGGAAGCGCGTCGCATCGCGGTACGGACGGCGATGCGGGATGCACTGGTGCAGGCCCATCCCGGGGCCTGGCTGCTGGCGATGCAGCGCTGGCTGTTGCGGCATGGCTGGCATTCGCATCCTGAGGGGCAGGCGGTGCCGGCCGCGCAGCGGTTTGTCCAACTGGCGCCGCTCGACGCCTGGGTGCGCCGGGCACTGCAGAAGGGGCATCGTCCGATCGTTCGCGGCGCGCGCGAGTTCGCCGCGCTGACGCCGGCCCGGCGGCATCTCCTGCGCATCGCGATCAAGCGCCAGCGCTATGCGGCCGAGTTTTTCCAGACGCTGTTCGAAGGCAAGCGGCAGGCCCGCTATCTGGCGGCGCTGCGTGATGCGCAGGACAGCCTGGGGCGGGCCAACGACGCGCATATCGCAGCGGGCCTGCTGACGGCGGCAGGGAGGGAGGCAGGCGCGATGGGGGATTTCGTCCTCGGCTGGCTGGCGGCGAAACAGGCGGACGCGGCGGACGGCGAATGTGCGGGGGCGATCCGCGCATTCCTGAAATCGAAGCCTTACTGGTAGATTCGTGGCGAACCCCGGCGCGATGCAGCGGTCTTGCCTGTGACCGGATGCCGGATTTTTTCGAGGAAAACCGATGGAACTCATTTTGTGGCGACATGCCGAGGCCGACGACACGGTCCCCGACCTCAAGCGCGAACTCACCGACAAGGGCCGCAAGCAGGCATCGCGCATGGCCGACTGGCTGACGCCGCGATTGTCCCAGGACATCCGGATCCTGGTCAGCCCCGCCACCCGCTGCCTGCAGACCGCGCAGGCGCTGGGACGCGGCTTTCAGCGGGTGCCGGCGCTGGCGCCGGGGGCCAGCGCGGACGACATGCTGGCCGCGGCAGGCTGGCCCGATGCGGCCTATCCGGTGCTGGTGGTGGGCCATCAGCCCACGCTGGGGCAGGTGGCGATGCGCCTGCTCACCGGGCAGGCGGGCGACCTGTCGGTGAAAAAGGGGAGCATCTGGTGGTTCCAGAGCCGCGAGCGGGCGGGGCAGGTGCAGGTGGTATTGCGCGCTGTGGCCACGCCCGACTGGTTATAATCGCCGCGTGACGATACAAGCCATCAAGACCCGACAGTCCAACCCGACCCCGCAGACGAGGTGCGTCCAGTGCCGGGTTGGCTGAGCAGTCTGCGCGACCTGATCGCGGAAGCGAGCCCGCTGCGCCGCTTCATGTTCGTCCTGCTGGTGTTGCTGCCGCTGGCGGCGCTGTCTGCGGCCTATGTGTGGCTCAATCCGCCAGACTACCGCGTGCTCTACCCGAAGCTGTCCGATCGGGCGGGCGGCGAGGTCATCGCCGCGCTCGACCAGCTCAATATTTCCTATCACCTGTCCGCCGCCGACGGCAGCATCGAGGTGCCCGCCGATCAGCTGCATGTGGCACGTTACCGCCTGGCCGCGCGCGGCCTGCCCCGGTCCGACGCCGACGCGCAGGACGAGGTCGATCGCGCGCCCCGTTTCGGCGCCTCGTCGCTGGAAGAGCAGCAGCGCTATCAGCACGCGCTCGAAAGCGATCTGGCGCGCTCGATCCAGTCGCTGGAAACGGTCGAGCTGGCGCGGGTCCATCTTGCCCTGCCCAAGGTCTCGCCCTTCCTGCGCGATGCGCCGCCGGCCACGGCTGCGGTGCTGGTGCGCCTGCGCCCGAACGCGCGGCTGTCGGCCGAGCAGGTGACGACGATCCAGACCCTGGTGGCGGCCAGCGTCCCGCGTATGAAACGGTCCGAGGTGCAGGTATTCGACCCGCGCGGTGTGCTGCTGGGCGACACGGTGCCCGAGGTGGTGCAGTCGCGGCAGCGGGCGGTGGAGCAGGATCTGGCGCAGCGGGCGCTGGCCGTGCTGACGCCTTGGCTCGGCAAGGACCGCGTGAGCGTGCAGGTGACGGCCACGCTGGATGACAGCGACGTCGAACAGACGGTGGAACGGGTACGCAACGTCGTGGTGGGCGGCCGGACGCATCCGCTCGAGAAGACCGTGCGCACCACGCATACGCCGGAAGGCCGTATCCGGCGTGTGAATGCCATCGTGATCCTGGGATTCGAGGCGAGCGCCGCCGAACTCGACCGCGCCGGCCAGCTGGCCCGCCAGACACTGGGACTGGTGCCGTCGCGCGGCGACACGGTGAATGTCTATGCGCTGCCTGCGGCGCATGTTGCGCAGCCCGCTGCAGCCGTCGTGCAACCGCCGGCGCAGCCTCCGCGTTCGATTGCGCCCATGCCGCCGCCACCGGCGCCGCCCCGGATCGTTGAATTCCAGCCCTGGATGCTGGCCGTGGTCGGGGGCGGGCTGCTTCTGCTTCTCGTGGTGGCCGTCTGGCGCCGCCCGCCGCCGGTGCCAGCCGTCGAACCGCCCGCCGTGGACCTCGACGCCGAACTCGAGGCAACCCGCAGCCAGGTGCTGGCCAATCCGCGCGTGACCGCGGATGTCATCAAGCTCTGGATGCGCGCGTGAGCAGCCGCATGAATTCAAACCAGGATGCGCGCGTGAGTCGCATGGATCAAACAAGGGTGCGCGCGTGAGCCAGGCCGGCATCGAAAAATCCGCTGCGCTTCTGCTCGCCCTCGGCGAGGACGCCACGGCGGCCGTATTCCGCTATCTGAGCCCGCTTGAGGTCAGCCGGCTCGGCAGCGCCATGCGCGAGCTCGACGTGCTGCCGCGCGAGCGCGTGCGTGCGATCCTGCGCGATTACGCCGCCGAGGCCGCCGAACAGACCGGATTCGCGGCAGATACCGGCCGTTTTCTCGACGAGACGCTCCGGCAGGCATTTCGGCCGGAGCGGGCGCAGGCCATGCTGGAACGCCTGGGGGCGTCGGGCGCGCAGGCGCTGGAGAAGCTGGCCTGGCGCGAACCGGCGGAAATCGCCGGCCTGCTGGAGGCGCAGGCGCCCCAGCTGATCGCCGTGGTGGCCGCGCAGCTTCCGCGCGACGTCGCCGCCGCCGTGCTCGAACTGCTGCCCGGCAAGACGCGCGCGGACACCTTGCTGGCCCTGGCGCACAGCGATGCACCGAGCGCCGACATGCTGGGCGACCTGGACGACTGGCTGGCTAGCCTGGACGCTGCCGCTTCGCCCCAGGGCGAAGCGGCGGTGGCCGGCCTGCTGGGGCAGATGAGCGAGGGCAGCGCCGCCGCTGCCTTGAGCCAGCTCGACCGGAACGATGCGGAACTGGCCGCGCGGCTGCGCGTGCGCAATCTCGCGTTCGAAGATCTGGCACGACTGCCCGAGGCCAGCCGCAAGACTTTCCTGCGCAACGTCGCTGCGCGTACCCTGTTGCATGCCTTGAAGGGCAGCGACGGGCAGGTGCTCGACGCCCTGACGGCCGTGATGAGTCCGACCGCTGCGCAGCGCATGCGCGTCGACCTCGATACGCTGGGCCCGGTGCCGGTGACCACGATCCAGGCCGCGCAGGACGAGGCGGGCGCGAGCCTGCGGCGGCTGGCGGCTGAAGGCGCGATCCAGTTCCCCGAAGAGGAGGCGGCATGAGCACAGACGACACGACGCCGAATGTCCCCACCGCATTCGAACAATGGGAAGTGGTGGAACTGGCTGCGTCCGCCGGCCAGGCTGCACCCCCCGAGGCCGATCCGCAGGCCGAACTGGCGGCATTGCGCGAGGCCGCGCGCGCCGAAGGATATGCCGAAGGCCTGGCAGCCGGGCGCGTGGAAGGGGAGCAGGCCTGCGGTCGCATGAAGCAGCTGGCCGAGAGTTTTTCCTCGACGCTCGACAATCTCGATTTCCGCCTCGCCGACATGGTCCTGGAACTGGCGCTCGACGTGGCCCGCCAGGTGGTGGCGGGCGAGTTGGCGGCACGGCCGGAACGCATCCTCGATGTGGTCAACCTGGCGCTGAAGCAGATGGCGGAAACCAGCCGCGAGGCGCGTCTGCTGTTGAACCCGGACGACGCCGCGCTGGTGCGCCCGCATCTCGACCAGGTGCTCGACAAGAATCGCCTGCGCATCGTCGAGGATGTGCGCATCGTACGCGGCGGCTGCCTGATCGAAACCTCGCAGGGCGACCTCGACGCCACGCTGCCGGCACGCTGGCGCCAGGTGGTGCAGGTGCTCGGCAGCAACCAGAACTGGATCGAGTGATGGATCGTACCGTCCGCCTGCGCGAATACCTGGCCGATTGCCGGCGTGCGGTGAGCTGGGCGACGCCGATCGCGACCAGCGGTCGGCTGACGCGGGTGTCCGGGCTGGTGATGGAAGCGGTCGGGCTGCGGATGCCCGTGGGCAGCCAGTGCCACATCCAGATTCCAGGCGGCCAGAGCATCGAGGCCGAGGTGGCGGGGTTTGCCGGCGACCGTCTGTTCATCATGCCGGCGACCGATATCTACGGCGTGATGCCGGGCGCCCGGGTCGTGCCCGACAACCCGCTGGCGGCGCAGCCGCCGCGCCTGGGCATGCGCTACATACCGCGCCGCCGGGCGCAGGACCGGGTGCGCCAGGTGCCGGTGGGCGACACCTTGCTGGGGCGTGTGCTCGACGGCGCCGGGCGCCCGCTCGACGGCTTGGGGCCGCTGATGCTGGAGCGGCGGGTACCGCTGTACAGCCGCCCGATCAATCCGCTCGAACGCGCGCCGATCCGCAAGACGCTGGACGTCGGCGTGCGCGCGATCAACGGTCTCCTGACGGTCGGGCGCGGGCAGCGGCTGGGCCTGTTCGCCGGCAGCGGCGTCGGCAAGAGCGTGCTGCTCGGCATGATGGCACGCATGACCGAGGCCGACGTGGTGGTGGTGGGGCTGATCGGCGAACGCGGCCGCGAGGTCAAGGAATTCATCGACCGCATCCTCGGCAGCGAAGGCATGGCGCGTGCGGTGGTGGTGGCGGCGCCGGCCGACCATCCGCCGCTGATGCGGCTGAACGGCGCGGCGTATGCGATGTCGATCGCCGAATATTTCCGCGATCAGGGCAAGCACGTGCTGCTCATCATGGACTCGCTGACCCGTTACGCGATGGCGCAGCGCGAGGTGGCGCTGGCGATCGGCGAGCCGCCTGCGACCAAGGGCTATCCGCCGTCGGTGTTCGCCAAGCTGCCGCAACTGGCCGAACGCGCGGGCAACGGCCGCAGCGGCAGCGGTTCGATCACCGCGTTCTTCACCGTACTGATGGAAGGCGACGACCAGCAGGACCCGATCGCCGATGCGGCGCGTGCGATCCTCGACGGCCACATCGTGCTCTCCCGCGATCTGGCCGACGCCGGCCACTATCCCGCGATCGACATCGAGGCGTCGATCAGCCGGGCACAGCCCGACCTGCTCTCCGACGAGGCGCTGGAACGCACCCGCCGCTTCAAGTATCTCTATTCGCGTTACATGCGCAGCCGCGACCTGCTGGCGGTCGGCGCCTACGTGCCGGGTGCCGACCTGGTGCTGGACGAAGGCGTCCGCCTGTATCCCCGGATGCAGGGCTATCTGATGCAGGGCATGCGCGAGCGTGCGCCGCTGGAAACCGCGCAGGCTGGCCTTGACGAGGTGCTCGGATGAAGCCTTTCGCGCTGGCCCGGGTGCTGCAATTGGCCGAGCGGCGCAGCGAAACGCTGGCGCGCGGGGTCAAGCTCGCGCACGGCGTGTGGCTGCGCGCGCGCGGCCGCCAGGTGCAGTTGCTGGCGCTGCGCGACGCCCATATCGCGCAGCTGGCGGTCGAACTGCGCGATGGCGTGACGGCGGCACAGCTGCTGGAAAAGAATCGGCTGCAGAACGCGCAAGCCGCGGAAATGCAGGTTGCGCAGACCGCCATCGACGACGCCCACCGCGACTGGCAGGCCCGGCTGGCCGAATGGATGCAGGCCGAGCAGCGGGTGAAGGCGCTGCGCCTGCTGGAGCAGCGCCATCTGGCGCAGGCCGCCATTCTGCAACGGCGCATCGAGCAGCGCGATCACGACGAATTGGTGGAGCTGACGCACCGGCGCGATGCCGGGCGGCGGGGGCGCTGATGCAATTGCTCGAACTCACCCCCGCCGAGATCGCCTTCCTGAAAGCGCCTGCGCCGCCGTCCAGCGGCCTGCCGGCGCGTCTGACCCACAAGCTGGCCGCCACCCTGAGCGCCCGGTTGCGCCTGCCGGTCCAGGCGATGGCGCAACCGGCGCCCGAGTCGGCCGACGGGCTGGTGTCGCCGACCTGGCTGCCCGATGCCACGCTGGCCGCCCTGTGGCTGACGCGCCGTCTGGGAGGCCGCAACGGGGTGAGCGGGACGTCCTTCGTTCCCGGCAGTTTCGTGCGGACACTGGATGCCGTACTGGCGGAAAGCTGGCTGGATGCGCCGGGGTCGGACGCGCTGCCGCCTGCGCTGGCATGGCACATCACGACTGCGTCCACGCAGGCAAGGCTTGTCCTGCAGTTGCCGCATTCCACAACCGACATGACGCGCTGGGCGCGGGAGGTCATCCGGCATGGCTAGATTCGTCGCGGCAGGTATCTTGCTGCTGGTTCCGTCCTGGGCACGGGCGGCGACCGATACCGCAGGCAGCCTGTTCACCGTGCTGCTGAGTCTGGTGCTCATCCTCGGCGGGTTCGTTGCGGTTGCCTGGTTCGTACGCCGCTACCTGCCGGGCATGGGCACGCAGGGTGCTGTCAAGGTGGTGGGGACGACCGCGGTGGGTGCGCGCGAGCGCGTGGTGACGGTCGAGGTGGGCGATACCTGGCTGCTGCTGGGCGTGGGCGGCGGCAATGTGCGCCTGCTGCATACCTTGCCCAAGCCGGAATCGGCGCAGGAGCACGGACGATGAAGGCGAGGGTGCTGTTGCTGCTGCTCCTCGGCTTTTGCGTGCCGGCGTGGGCGGCGGACGCCAGCGTGCCCTTGCTGAGCGTGACGCCGGGCGCGGGGGGGCAGGTTCTCGGCGTGCCGGGAACGAGCCTCCCCTGGCTGCTGCTGTTCCCGTTCCTGCCCGCCCTGCTGCTGGCGTTCACCGCGTTCACCCGGATTGCCGTGGTGCTGTTCCTGCTGCGCCAGGGCCTGGGCAGCTCGACCGCGCCCCCGAATCTGGTGTTGATGGGACTGGCGCTGCTGCTGACGGTGTTCGTGATGTCGCCGGCGTTGAAGACCATCAATACCGAGGCCTACCAGCCGTATCTCGCCGGTACGCTCAGCTTCAACGCCGCCGCCGAAAAAGCCGCGTCGCCGCTGAAAGTCTTCATGCTGCGACAGACCCGCGCCGAGGATCTCAGTCTGTTCACCGAGAACGACAAAAGCATCGATCCGAAGCGGGTGGACAGCGTGCCGCTGGCGGCGCTGGCGCCGGCCTTCCTCACCAGCGAACTCAAGACCGCCTTCCAGATCGGTTTCATGGTCGTGTTGCCGTTCCTGGTGATCGACCTGGTGGTCGCCGCCGTGCTGACGGCGCTCGGCATGATCATGCTGCCGCCGCAGCTGGTGTCGCTGCCCTTGAAGCTGCTGTTGTTCGTCACGGTGGACGGCTGGCACCTGCTGGTCGGCTCGCTGCTCGGGAGCTTCTGATGGAGGGCCTTGCGCGCGACGCGCTCTGGCTGGTGATGCTGATCGCCGCGCCGGTGTTGCTGGCGGGACTGCTGACAGCATTCGCCATCAGCCTGTTCCAGGCCGCCACGCAGATCCTCGAACCCACGCTGTCCTTCGTTCCCAAGCTCATCGTCGTGCTGCTCGTGCTGGCGCTGCTGGGCAGCTGGATGGGAGGACAGCTGGTCGAGTTTGCGCGCAGCATGCTGACCGATTTCCCAGGGCTGGTGGAATGAGCGGATCATGCCCCTGACCGAAGCGGGCCTGTCGGCCTGGCTGTTCGCCTTCGCACGCCTGGCCGGGTGGACCGTGTTCGATCCGCTGGTCGGCCGCCTGCCGCTGCTGCTGCGCCTGTTCCTGGCCGCCGTGCTGGCTGCCGTGCTGGCGCCGGGCCTCGCGCTCGGTACGACCGCACCATTCACGGTGCAAGGCGTGCTGGCATTGGCCATGGAGGTCGCATGGGGCGCGGCGCTGGCGTTGTGCGTGTGGCTGGTGTTTGCTGCGGTGAGTGCGGCGCTGGTATGGACCGGCCATACCGCGACCGGCGGTCTGCTGGCCCTGACCGCCGAGCAGGCGGCACCTGCGGATGCCACCTGGCGTGCGCTGGCTGGCTGGCTGGCGGCGATGGCGTTCCTGGGGGCGAGCGGCCATCTGCTGGTCGTGCACGCCCTGCGCGACAGTTTTGCGGCCATGCCGATCGCCGTCCTGCCGGCCGCAACGGACTTGCGCCAGTTGGCCGAAGCCGGCAGCTGGCTGTTCGCCACCGGCGTGCAGCTTGCCTTGCCTTTGCTGGCCCTGGCGCTGCTGGTGCAGCTGGCGTTCGGTATCGTGGCCCGCACTACGCCGGGACTGGATATGGTGTCGGTCGGGCTCGGTGTGGCGGCATTGGGTCTGGTGGCCATCTGGATTGCCGCGGTGCCGCTGCTGGCGCACGGCGTCGGGCTGGGCGTCGAGCAACTCACGGGCTGGCTGGGCCGGCTCAGGTGAGGGGGACCCCGCGGACAGGGTGTCCCGACGCGCGCTGCCTGCCTGCCATAACGTCAACCTGAAACAAGCCTGGAGTCTGATGCCGTGACCGAGAACCCGATCTCCGATGCCCTGGTCCTGTTTGGTGCCACGGGCGACCTTGCCCGGCGCAAGATCTTCCCCGCACTGCACGACATGTTGCGGCATGGCCGCACGCTGCCGCCGATCCTGTGCGTGGCGCATTCCCCGGGGTGGGACATCGAGCGCCTGCGCGCCCACGCCCACGATGGCATCGTCAGTTTTGGCGGCGGGCTGGATGAAGCGGTGTTCCGCAATCTCGCCAGCCTGCTGACCTATATCAACGGCGACTACGAAGATCCGGAAACGTACGTGGCGTTGCGCCGCGCCCTGGAGCACCGGAAACATCCGCTCCATTACTTCGCCATCCCGCCGGCCATGTTCCCCGTCGTGGTACGCGGGCTGGCTGCGGCCGGCTGCACCGAAGGCGCGCGGGTCGTGGTGGAGAAACCCTTCGGACGCGATCTGGAATCGGCCCGCTCGCTCAACGCGACGCTGTACGAAGCGCTGCCGGAATCCGGGATCTTCCGCATCGACCACTACCTGGGCAAGGAGGCGGTGCAGAACATCCTGTATTTCCGTTTCGCCAACTCTTTCCTCGAACCGATCTGGAACCGCAACCATATCCGGCAGATCCAGATCACCATGTCAGAGAACTTCGGCGTGGCCGGACGCGGACGCTTTTACGATTCGGTCGGGGCCATCCGCGACGTCCTGCAGAACCACCTGCTGCAGATCCTCGCCCTGCTGGCCATGGAACCGCCGCTGGGAACCAGCGCGGAAGCGGTGCGCGATGAGCAGGCCAAACTGCTCAAGGCCATCCGCCCGCTGGAACCCGGCGACATGGTTCGCGGACAATACGAGGGCTACCGGAAGGAGGAGGGCGTCGCGCGTGGATCGGACACCGAAACCTACGCAGCCGTGCGGTTCTACGTGGACACCTGGCGCTGGGCCGGGGTCCCCTTCATCGTGCGGACCGGAAAGCACCTGCCGCTCACCACCACCGAGATCCGCGCCGAGTTCCAGCTTCCGCCGCAGCGCGTGTTCGCGCTGTCCGAGGCGGGGCCGCTGGCCCCGAATTACCTGCGCATGCGTTTGTCCCCCACCGTGTCCATCGCGCTGGGTGCGCGCACGAAGAATGCGGGCGACCGCATGGTCGGGCGGCCCGTCGAGCTCTACGTCTGCAACAACCACCCGGATGAAATGAGCGCCTACGAGCGCCTGCTCGGCGACGCCATGGACGGCGAGGCCATGCTGTTCGCCCGCCAGGACGCGGTGGAGGCGGCCTGGCGCGTGGTGGAACCCGTCCTGTCGCATCGCGACCCGGCTTGTCTCTACGAGCCCGGCACATGGGGACCGGCCGAGGCCGATCTGCTGCTTGCCGGCGGACGCTGGCATAACCCGCGTCCCCCCCAGAGCTAGGGTGCAGGTCCCGTGATCGCAGCAGGCATGCCCTGATTTAGAAAAAGCCGGGCGCGACCAGATAGATTAGAATGCGTGATTTATCGTTACATCGCCGGGAATCCGGCGTGTGTCTGAACTATATAGCGGCGGAAACAAGATGGCAGAAATGAATAGGGTCAGAGGCAGCCTGGTTGCGATAGTCACGCCCATGTCGGACGACGGCTCGCTCGATCTCGACACGCTGCGGCGCCTGATCGACTGGCATATTGCCGAGGGGTCGGACGGCATCGTCATCGTCGGCACCACCGGCGAATCGCCCACGGTCAGCTACGACGAGCATTGCCTGTTGATCCGCACGACGGTCGAGCAGGTGGCCGGACGCGTGCCGGTGATCGCCGGCACCGGCGCGAATTCGACTGCCGAGGCGATCGAACTGACCGCGTGCGCCAAGGCGGCAGGCGCGCAGGCCGGCCTGTCCGTGGTGCCCTATTACAACAAGCCGACGCAGGAAGGTCTCTACCAGCATTTCCGCAAGATCGCCGAAGCGGTCGACCTGCCGCTGATTCTCTACAATGTGCCAGGACGCACGGTGACCGATCTCTCCAACGATACGACGCTGCGTCTGGCAGACGTGCCCGGCATCGTCGGCATCAAGGACGCGACCGGCAACATGGAGCGTGCGGCCGATCTGCTGCGTCGCGCGCCCGAAGGGTTCGTGCTGTATACCGGCGACGATGCTTCGGCACTGCCCTTCATGCTGCTGGGCGGCCACGGCGTGATTTCGGTGACCGCCAACGTCGCGCCGAAGCTGATGCACGAACTGTGCGCGGCGGCATTCGCCGGGAACCTGGCGCGCGCGCGCGAACTCAATAATGCGCTGCTACCCCTCCACAGCAAGCTGTTTGTCGAGGCTAACCCGATTCCCGTCAAGTGGGCGTGCGCGGAGCTGGGGCTGATTTCGCCTGCCCTGCGCCTGCCCCTGACCCCGTTGTCTGCAGGACTGCATGACACGGTGCGTGACGCGCTGCGTCACGCCAGATTGATCTAGCACGGTGCGATGCGCCGTGCTGCTTTGATTCAAGCCTTCGTTTAGGACACCTTTATATGCGTTTATTGCCCCTGTTTGTGATGGTTGCCGTGGCCCTGTCGGGGTGTGGCATCGTGGAATCCAAGAAGATCGATTACAAGTCGGCCGGCAAGCTGCCGACGCTGGAAGTGCCGCCCGATCTGGTGGCGCCGACGGCGGATAACCGTTATGCGATTCCCGACAGCCAGGGCAGTGGCACGGCCACGTTGTCGGCCTACAGCCAGGAGCGCAAGGCGACACCGAGCAGCGCGCAGACCCTGCTGCCCACCGAAGAGAAAGCCCACATCGAACGCGCCGGCAGCCAGCGCTGGCTGGTGGTGCAGGCCACCCCGCAGCAAGTGTGGCCAGTGATCAAGGATTTCTGGCAGGAAAACGGTTTCATCATCAACATGGAATCGCCCGAAACCGGCATCATCGAAACCGACTGGGCGGAAAACCGGGCCAAGATCCCGCAGGACGTGATCCGCCGTACGATCGGCAAGGTATTCGACGGCCTGTATTCCACCGCCGAGCGCGACAAGTTCCGCACGCGGATCGAAACCGGCAAGAGCGGCACCGAAATCTATATCAGCCATCGCGGCATGAAGGAAGTCTACGCCACCGAGGCCAAGGACAAGACCGTGTGGGAGCCGCGCCAGCCCGACCCCGAACTCGAGGCCGAGATGCTGCGTCGCCTGATGCTGCGCTTCGGTGTGGAGAAGAGCCGCGTCGATGCGCAGTTGGCCAAACAGCAGACGCCGGAGATGGCGCGCATCGTCCAGGAAGCCGGCGCCCCGGTCCTGGAAATGGATGAAGGCTTCGACCGCGCCTGGCGTCGTGTCGGCCTCGCGCTCGACCGCGTCGGCTTCGCCGTGGAGGACCGCGACCGCTCCAAGGGCATCTACTACGTGCGTTACATCGACCCCGGTATCGACAACGCCAGCAAGCGCGACGAAGGCATGTTCGCCAAGCTCGCCTTCTGGCGTAGCAAGAAGGCGCAGACCTCGCCGCAACTGCAAATCGTGGTCAGCGAAGCGGGCGAGAAGAGCCGGGTTGGCGTCACCGGTACCGATGGCAAGGCAGCCGACGCCGACACGCAGAATCGCATCATCAAGCTGTTGCACAACGAGTTGAAGTGACGCAGGGATGGGCGTGATGCGGTTCGCCAGCCTCGGTAGCGGCAGCGAAGGCAATGGCCTGGTGGTCGAGGCCGGCTCCACCCGGGTATTGATGGACTGCGGTTTCGGGCTGGCCGACAGCATTGCGCGGCTGGCACGGCTCAAGCTGGAGGTCGCTGATCTGGCGGGCATCGTCGTGACCCACGAGCACAGCGACCATATCGGTGGAGTAGGCCGGCTGGCGCGCAAGCACAAATTGCCGGTGTGGCTGACCGCCGGCACGCTGGCCATGGCGCAGGACCTCGACGGCGTGACGGTGCGGGTGATCGACAGCCATGCGGCGTTCGCGGTGGACGATCTGGAAATCCAGCCGTTTCCCGTGCCGCACGATGCGCGCGAACCGGTGCAGTATGTGTTCGGCGACGGCAGCCGCCGTCTGGGCGTGCTGACCGATACCGGCTGCAGCACACCGCACATCGAGGCCATGCTGGCCGGCGTCGACGCGTTGGTGCTGGAATGCAATCACGATGCCGCGATGCTGGAAAACGGGCCGTATCCCGTGAGCCTCAAGCGCCGTGTGGGTGGGCGTTTCGGCCATCTGGAAAACGGCCAGTCGGCGGCCTTGCTGGACAAACTGAAGCACGGCGGGTTGCAATGTGTGATGGCCGCACACGTCTCGCGCAAGAACAACACGGCCGCCCTGGCGCAACGTGCACTGGCCCAGGTGCTGGATTGCGCGGATGGCGACGTGCGTGTGGCCTGCCAGACGGCAGGTTTCGACTGGGTCCGGATGTAACCGGCCAGAATTTAACCGAACCAGAGTATTCACTGGACAGATTTTGACGACTTTTGCTGAACTCGGGCTGGCGCCCGACATCCTGCGTGCCCTCGACGAAATGGGCTACGCGACCCCGACCCCGATCCAGGCGCAGGTGATTCCCCTGGCGCTGCAGGGCGGCGACATTCTCGGTGCCGCGCAGACCGGCACCGGCAAGACGGCGGCCTTCGCGCTGCCGCTGATCCAGCGCCTGCTGCCATTTGCCAACAACGGCACGTCGCCGGCCAAGCATCCGATCCGCGCGTTGATCCTCACCCCCACACGCGAGCTGGCGATCCAGGTCGAGGAGGCCGTGCAGGCCTACACCAAGCACGTGCCGCTGCGCTCGCTGGTGGTGTACGGCGGGGTCAACATCAACACGCAGATACCGATCCTGAAAACCGGCGTCGAGATCCTGGTGGCGACGCCCGGCCGTTTGCTCGATCACGTGCAGAACAAGACGCTGTCGCTCTCCCAGGTAAACACCCTGGTGCTCGACGAAGCCGACCGCATGCTCGACATGGGTTTCATGCCCGACCTCAAGCGCATCGTCGCCCTGTTGCCGATGCAGCGGGTCAACATGATGTTCTCGGCGACCTTCCCGGAGGAAATCCGCAGGCTGGCCGACAGTATCCTCAATAGTCCGACCTTCATCGAGGTGGCGCGTAACGAGACGGCCGTGACGGTCACCCAGGTGGTGCATCCGGTTCACCACGAGCGCAAGCGGCAGTTGCTGGCACACCTGATCAAGAGCCGCGATCTGCGGCAGGTGCTCGTGTTCACGGGGACGAAACTGGGCTGTAACCGGCTCGCCAACGAACTCAACAAGGCCGGCATCCACGCCGACGCCATCCACGGCGACAAGACCCAGCAGGAGCGCATCAAGGCGCTCGACGCCTTCAAGGCCGGCACCATCCGCGTGTTGGTTGCCACCGACGTCGCCGCGCGCGGCATCGACATCGAGGCGCTGCCCTTCGTCGTCAACTACGACCTGCCGCACAACGCCGAGGATTACGTGCACCGCATCGGCCGCACCGGCCGCGCCGGGGCCCTGGGCGAGGCGATCTCGCTGGTCAGCGAATCGGAGACGCGCTATCTCCGGGACATCGAAAAACTCATCGGCAGCACGCTGCCGCCGGTGATCGTTCCCGGCTTCGAACCGGGCGCGGCCGATGTGCCGGCCTTCCAGTCGCGTGCGCCGCGGCCGGAACGACACGGCGAACGTGAACGCAGTACCCCGCGCAGCAAACCCGCCACCGCACGCGATGCCTTGTTCGACGCGCCGTATGTGCCGAGCGATGCGTCGCGCACCGACAGTGCGCCTGCCCTGACGCGGCCGACGGCCAAGAAGCAGGTGGCGGCGCTGTTTCGCAGCCCGGTCAAACCCGATTCCGCCGGGCAGTGAGCTGGGACATCCTGCTATTGGGGTTGTTGGGCGTGGCCGGCTGGTATTGGTATGCCGGCATGCATGTGCGCGAACAGGCCATTGCGGTGGGACGCCGTGCCTGCGGCGAGGCCGGGGTGCAGTTCCTGGACGAGAGTGTGGCCCTGAGCCGGACCCGCTTCACACGCAACGGCAGCGGCCAGCTGCAATTCCAGCGCGATTATCGCTTCGAGTTTTCCGATACGGGGAATAACCGCCGTCCCGGCATCGTCCGCATGCTCGGCAATCGCGTCGAATGGATCGGACTCGATGGGGAATGGCAGCAGGGCCGCGTGGCCAGCGTCAGCCGGCTGGTTGAATGAGCGGGGCGGCCACGCCGCCCCGCTGCGCTGCGCGGTCGTGCAGTCGTTTTATTCCTGCTCGATTTCGAGGATTGCCAGGCTGATCTGCTGGCCCAGGTTGGTGTCCCACTCCGCCCAGTCCTGGTAGGCCTTGAGCTTCTCGGCGATGACCGGTTTCATCTCGTAATCGCTCTTGCCTTCGTCGTACATGCGACGCACTTCTGCCATCAGTATGGCGAAATAGGCTTTCTGGTCTTCGACAAATTTTCGATCGCCGGTCTTGCCATGGCCCGGAACGTAGAGGGCCATGTTGAGGGCAAGCGCCCGGTCGGTCGCTTTCATCACGCCCTTGAAGGTGCCGTCGCGAATATTCATCACCTGGTGGTTCAGCACGTTGTCTGCGGTGAACAGGACGCGGTCTTCAACCATCTCGATCATCAGGTCGGTCTTGCTGTGCGCGTCGGTCGAGGAATGGATGCGGAAGGTCTTGCCGCCGATTCTGAATTCCTGGCCGTCGGCTGCCTCGACGGTGGGAATCACCGCGCGGGTGCCGTCGGTGTAGCCGCCGGTCATGTCAGACATCAACTTGAGCCAGAATGCATCGGCGCCATTCTTGGCCTGCTTGATCATGTCGGGGTGGGCGATGAGCGTGGCCTTTGGCCAGGCTTCCAGGATGGCCTGGTTGCCGAGCCAGTGGTCGCCGTGGACGTGGGTGTCGAAGATATGCGTGACCGGTTTGTCGGTCGTCTTGCGGATCTGCTCCACCACCATGCGGCCGACTTGCACGCTGGAGCCTGGATCGATCACCACGACGCCTTCCTTCGTGACGATCCAGGCCGGGTTGTTCATGAAGCTCTGGTTGGCTGCGGAGGGCACGCCTTGCGGGCCGTGGATGACGTAGGTGTCGGCGCTGACCTGTTGCGCCGGGTAGGCTCGAACGATGTCATTGGGGCCTGCCAGCGCAGGGGTGCAGAAGACCAGGGTGGCAATCAGGGGGATGAAGCGCATGAGGTTCTCCATTTGGATTATTGGACAGCAACCATACACAGATTACGGGTTTTGTTTAATGGTCGAATCAGCCTACCACCACTTTTCGAAAATGATGCGGTTCATCGGCACGCCCAGGTCATGCAGCAGGGTGCTCATGTCCTCGACCATGCCCTTGGGGCCGCATAAGTAATATAACGTGTCGTCGGGCACTTCGAGCGCATGCAGCTTGACCGGGTCGATGCGGCCGGTGAGGCCGCTCCAGTTCGGGTCGGGCTGCGTCACGGTGATGCTCACATACAGATTGTCATGCTTGCGGGCCGTCGCCTCGAGTTCGTCGCGGAACAGGATTTCGCGGCTGTCCGACACGCTGTAGACCAGATGCGCACAGGTCGACAGGGCTGCGTCGCGCACATGGCGGAAGATGGACAGCAGCGGCGTGACGCCGACCCCGCCGCCTATCAGCACCACGTTGTCGCTCATCTCGGGCAGGTAGACGAACGGTCCCTGGCCCTGGCTCACGCGCACGCTGTCGCCGACCCGGGCACGCTCGTGCACCCAGCGCGCCACGGGATGGCGCGCGCTGGCCTTGATCGCCAATTCGATCGCACCCTGATGGATGGGCGAGGTGGTGATGGAATAGCCAGAGGTGTGTGTTGCACCGTCGATGTCGATGCTGAGATCCACCCATTGCCCCGGCAGAAACCGGAAGCCGGCATCGGGAATGGCAAGCCGGAGGCTGTGGATGCTGGGCGTGGCGGGGGTGATCGCCGCAATCCGGGCGTCAAAAATATGCAAGGCTCAATCCTGTTTCTTCTGAAACGTCAGCGACGCCGAGTTGATGCAGTAGCGCGTACCCGTGGGAGCGGGGCCGTCGGGGAAAACGTGCCCCAGGTGCGAACCGCAGTGGCGGCATAGTGCCTCGACACGTACCATGCCGTAGCTGGTGTCGGTTTTTTCGGCGACCGCGTCGGCGTTCAGGGGCTGATAAAAGCTAGGCCAGCCGGTGCCCGAGTCGAACTTGGTCGTCGATGAAAACAGCGGTTCGCCGCAGGCCGCGCAGCGGTATTCGCCATTCTCGTGATGGTCCCAGTATTGGCCGGTAAATGCCCGTTCGGTCCCGTGTTCGCGCAGGATGCGGTACTGCTCGGGGCTCAGTTCGGCGCGCCATTCGGCGTCGGTTTTGGTTTTATCAAAGCTCATGGTCTTCTCCGTCAGATAAAGAGTGTACCCGCAAGGGGCAGGCCGTGGCTGTAAGCCGCTAAAGCGGCAACACCCACGCTCTACCCGAGGTTGACAGCGTCATCGCAGCGGGTTTAATCTTCGTTCAGGTATTAGACTTAGTCTAAAAACCGGATTTCACCTCGCGGCTGGCCTGCTATAAATATGAGGCGGGGCACATTGCTGCAGGGTGAAAATATCAATGCTGCAAAGCATGTCTATGTAAACCAAGGAGATCAGGTTATGCAACTCAAAGGCTCGAAAACCGAAGACCATCTGAAAGCCGCCTTTGCCGGCGAATCGCAGGCCAACCGCCGCTACCTCTATTTCGCAGCCAAGGCTGACGTGGAAGGCTACAACGACGTCGCTGCCGTGTTCCGTTCCACCGCAGAAGGCGAAACCGGCCATGCCCACGGCCATCTGGAATATCTGGAGAAGTGCGGCGATCCCGCCACCGGCATGGCGTTCGGCCCCACCGCCGACAACCTGAAGACGGCGATTGCCGGCGAAACCCACGAGTACACCGACATGTATCCCGGCATGGCCAAGGATGCGCGTTCGGAAGGTTTCGACGAAATCGCCGACTGGTTCGAGACCTTGGCCAAGGCCGAGCGCTCGCACGCCAACAAATTCCAGAAAACCCTGGACACCCTGGGCGCCTAATTTCGCCCAGGCAAAAAGCGGGTCGGGTTCGGCCCGCTTTTTTTGAATCTATAGTTGAATTTATACCAAGTCTAAACTGGAGTTCGCATGAGCACACGCGAAGGCAATCTCGAAGCCCCCACCCGTCATCCGCTCGACTGGAAAAACCCGGATTTCTTCAATGAAGAGAAGCTCAACCACGAGCTTGAACGGATTTTCGACATCTGTCATGGCTGCCGCCGCTGTGTGTCGCTATGCACCGCATTTCCCACGTTGTTCGATCTGGTGGACGGATCCTCGACGATGGAGGTGGACGGTGTCGCCAAGGCCGACTACTGGAAAGTGGTCGACGAGTGCTACCTGTGCGACCTCTGCTACATGACCAAATGCCCCTATGTGCCGCCGCATCCGTGGAACCTCGACTTTCCGCACACCATGCTGCGCGCCAAGGCGATCAAATTCAAAAAGGGCGGCACCACGTTCCGCGACAAGTTGCTTTCCAGCACCGACGCGATGGGCAAGCTCGCCTCGATTCCGGTGGTGGTGCAGGCCGTCAACGCCAGCCTGAAGAACAAGCCGATCCGCAAGCTGGTCGGCAGCGTGCTGCACATCCATCCCGACCGCAAGCTGCCCGAATACGACAGTGCAAAATTCCGTTCCACCGCGAAGCCGCGCAGCGATTTCGCGGTGAAGGCCGGCGAGAGAACGCCTGGCAAAGTGGCGATCTATGCGACCTGCTATGTCAACTACAATGAACCCGGTATCGGCCACGATCTGCTGAAACTGCTGGCGCACAATGAAATTCCCGCCGTGCTGGTCGATAAGGAAGCCTGCTGCGGCATGCCCAAGTTGGAACTGGGCGACCTCGATGCCGTCGAAAAGCTCAAGGAAACGAACATCCCGCATCTGGTCAAACTCGCCCGCGACGGCTATGCGATCCTGACCGCGGTGCCCTCGTGCACCCTGATGTACAAGCAGGAACTGCCGCTGATGTTTCCGCACGATGCCGACGTGCAAGCGGTGAAGGAAGCAATGTGGGATCCGTTCGAGTACCTGATGGCGCGCAACGTCGATGGCTTGCTGAAGACCGACTTCAAGGACCCGCTCGGCAAGGTGGCCTATCACGTGCCGTGCCACCAGCGCGTGCAGAACATCGGCAACAAGACGCGCGACGCGCTACAGCTGGCCGGCGCCAAGGTGACGATGGTCGAGCGCTGCTCGGGCCACGACGGCACCTGGGGCGTGAAGACCGAGTATTTCGACAAGTCGATGAAGATCGGCAAGCCGGTGTTCCGGCAGATGGCAGAGCCGCATCCCGATTACGTGAGTTCCGACTGCGCGATTGCCGCGCGTCACATCCTCCAGGGCATGGGCGATTCCACTGCGCAGAAACAGCATCCGATCACGCTGCTGCGCATCGCCTATGGCCTGGAATGACCTGTTGTTTGCAAGGAGAAAAACATGCCGCACATTACCCGTGACAGTCTGCTGACCCTGGAAGGCTACGCCAAGGTTCGCCCCGCGATGCGCGCCGAAGTCATGGCGCACAAGAAGAACCGCATGGTCGAGCTGGGCGATCACGTTACGCTGATCTTCGAGGACGAGAAGACCATGCGCTACCAGATCCAGGAAATGCTGCGCGCCGAGCGCACTTTCGAGGAAGCCGGCATCCAGGACGAGCTCGACGCATACAACCCGCTGGTTCCGGACGGAACCAACTGGAAGGCCACCATGATGATCCAGTACTCCGATCCGGACGAGCGCAAGGTGGCGCTGGCCAAGCTGAAGGGCATTGAGGACCGTGTGTGGGTGCAGGTGGCCGACCAGCCGCGCGTGCATGCCATCGCCGACGAAGACCTGGCGCGCGAGAATGAGGAGAAAACCTCGTCGGTGCATTTCCTGCGCTTTGAGCTCGATGGGACCTCGATCGCGGCGGCCAAGGCCGGCAGCCCGATCCGCATGGGCATTGACCTAGCTGCATACACGGTGGAATCGATGACGCTGGCGGACAATACGCGCGCTGCACTGGTGCTCGATTTGTCCTAAAGTCATAGACAGGCGGTAGAACAACAATACGACAACGCACCGCCATCCTTTGAGGAGGTGTGATGCTGGATCAATTGCTGGTTCATCAGGTGCGACGGCGGGTGGAAGCTTCTGGCCTGCCGTTCGTGGTCGAATTGTGGAATGGCGAACAGGTCGGTGCCGCTGCCGATGCGGCAGTCCGGGTGAAATTGCACCAGGCTGCCAGTCTCAAGGCCATGGCCCATCCCAGTTTGGGCTCGCTGGCGCGGGCCTATGTCGAGGGCAACCTCGATCTGGAGGGCGATGTCCGTGACATCCTCGCGCTTGGCGATCGCCTGTGCAATGCGGGGGACTTCAAGTCGAAAACCGGATCGGACGGCTGGAAGTGGTGGCGCCACACGCGCAGCAAGGACCGCAAGAACATCCAGTACCACTATGACGTGTCCAACGATTTCTACGGCTTGTGGCTGGATACGCGACGCGTCTATTCCTGTGCCTATTTCAGAACCCCGGACATGAGCCTGGACGACGCACAGGTGGCCAAGCTCGACCACATCTGCCGCAAGCTCGACCTCCAGCCCGACGAGCAGTTTCTCGACATCGGCTGCGGCTGGGGCGGTCTGATCCTGCATGCCGCGGAGCGCTACGGCGTGCGCGCGGTAGGCATCACCCTGTCGGACGACCAGCATGCCTACGTCAGCGAGCAGATCGAGGCGCGCGGCCTCACCGGCCGCATCGAGGTGCGCAGGATGGATTACCGCGACGTGCCCGAGCATGGCGGCTACGACAAGATCGCCAGCGTCGGCATGGTCGAGCACGTCGGCCGTCCCAATCTGCGCACCTATTTCCACAAGATCAACGCGTTGCTGAAGCCGGGCGGACTGATGCTCAACCACGGCATCACCACGGCCGAGCCCGAGGCCAACGGCGGCCTCGGGAGCGGCATTTCCGAATTCATCGAAGACTATGTTTTCCCGGGCGGTGAACTGGTGCATGCCTCCGAGGTGCTGCGCGCTGCCGCGGGCAGTGGCCTCGAATGCCTCGACGCCGAGAACCTGCGCCCCCATTACGGCAAGACCCTGTGGCACTGGGTCACCCGGCTGGAGGCGCAGGCCGACGAAGCGCGCCGCCTGATCGGCGAGCAGAAATACCGCATCTGGCGCATCTACATGGCCGGCTCGGCCTATGCCTTCGATCATGGCTGGATGGAGCTGTGGCAGGTACTGGCGGGCAAGGCTGTAGATGGCATGCAGCCGAACTATCCGTTCAAGCGGGACTTCATCTACAAGGGTGCATGAGCCGCGGCGCCTAGGGGTTACAGACCCGCTGGCGCGGTTCTCGCCACGTCGGCCGGCCAGAGCACGGAGGGCCGGGGCGCACGGGAGGGTTTGAAATCGGCGTCTGCCCGGGCCATCATGCGCCATGTCAATCAGGAGCCTCCCATGAAGCCGCGCCCCATCCGCCAGCTTGTCCCTGCCTTCGAGGTCACCGAAGGCGCCGGGGTCACCGTGCATCGCAGCATCGGCACGCCGGTGTTGCGGAACCTGGATCCCTTTCTGATGCTGGACCATTTCGGCAGCGACAATCCGGACGAGTACATCGCCGGTTTTCCGGATCATCCGCATCGCGGCTTCATCACCTTCACCTACATGCTCGATGGCCATATGGAACACCGCGACAGCATGGGCAACCGCGGCGACCTCAAGGCCGGCGGCGTGCAATGGATGAAGGCGGCCAGCGGCGTCATCCATTCGGAGATGCCGCAGCAGAGCAATGGCCTGATGCGCGGCTTCCAGCTCTGGATCAACCTGCCGGCCCGCGAAAAGATGTCTGCACCGGCCTACCAGGAATTTTCCGCCGCGGCCATTCCGGACGTGAACCTGGATGGCGCCCGGCTGCGTGTGCTGGCCGGCGAACTGGGCGGCACGCGTGGCGTCATCGAGGATCCGGCCACTGACGTCCGCTATCTCGACGTCAGTCTGGCGGCCGATGCGCGCTTCAGCCTGCCGCTGAACGACACGCACAATGCCTTCGTCTACGTCTTCGAGGGCAGCGCCCGCCTGGCCGGCGAGGCGCTGGCGACACATACCCTGGCGGTACTGGGTTCGGGCGACACGGTGGCGGTCGAGGCCGGACCCGCCGGCGCCCGCTTTATCCTGGTGGCAGGCCGGCCGATCGGCGAGCCCGTGGTGCAGTACGGTCCCTTCGTCATGAATACGCGCGACGAGATCGAGCAGGCCTTCGCCGATTACCAGGCAGGCCGGCTGGTGCAGGCCAAGGCGACGATGACGGGGCATTGACGGTAGGATGGCCGGGTGAGCAAACGCGAATCCGCATCCGGCGAGCGAACTTATTTCCAGGGTTTGACGTCCTCCCTTGCCGCCGAGCGCCTGAGGACGGAGGGGCCGAACGCATTGCCCACTGACGGGTCCCGTGGCACGGCAGCCATCGTGTTCGAAGTGATCCGAGAGCCGATGTTCCTGCTGCTCCTCGCTGCAGCGGCGATCTATCTGGTGCTGGGCGACCTGCACGAAGCCCTGATGCTGCTCTTCTTCGTGTGCGTGGTGATGGGCATCACCCTCTATCAATCGCACAAGACCGAACGGGTCCTGCAGGCCCTGCGCGACCTGACCAGTCCGCGCGCCCTGGTGCTGCGCGATGGCGAAAAGCAGCGCATCGCGGGCCACGAGGTGGTGCGCGCTGACATTCTGATGCTGGCGGAGGGCGACCGCGTGCCAGCGGATGCCTGCCTGCTGATGTGCAACGGCCTGCAGGTGGACGAATCGCTGCTGACCGGCGAAGCGGCGCCGGTCCGAAAGGCAGTGGGCGATGGGCAGGCGACTACGGCGCGCCCGGGCGGCGACGATTTGCCGATGGTGTACTCGGGCACGCTGATCGTTCAGGGACAGGGCATCGCCCGCGTGACGGCGACCGGTCCGCGCACGGAAATCGGCAGGATCGGCAAGTCGCTGCAGGTCCTGCGCCCCGAACCGAGCCCCATGCAGAGCCAGGTGCGCCGCATGATGTGGATGTTCGCGCTGCTCGGCATCCTGTTGTGCGGCGTGGTCGTCGCGCTGTATGGCCTGACGCGCGGCGCCTGGCTCGATGCCCTACTGGCCGGCATCACGCTCGCGATTTCGCTGCTGCCCCAGGAATTCCTGGTGGTGCTCACGGTGTTTCTCGCACTGGGCGCCTGGCGCATTTCGCGCAGCAATGTGCTGACGCGGCGCATCCCGGCGCTGGAGACGCTCGGTGCCGCCACCGTCCTGTGCGTGGACAAGACCGGCACCATCACCGAGAACCGTATGACGGTGATGCAACTGGTGACGCGCGACGCGCGCTATGCGGTCGACTACAGTCAGGAGAATTCGCTTCCGGAAGCCTTTCATGAACTGGTCGAGTTCAGCGTGCTGGCCAGCATGGTCGATCCGTTCGACCCGATGGAGAAGGCCTTTCGCCTCCTTGCCGACCACTATCTGGCGGGCACCGAGCATCTGCACGACGACTGGACGCTGATCCAGCATTACCCCCTGAGCCGCGACATGCTCGCCATGTCGCACGGCTGGCAGGCCTCCCGGCGCGACGAATACGTGGTGGCCGCCAAAGGGGCACCGGAGGCCATTGCCGACCTGTGCCACCTGTCCTCGGCGGAAACCGCGGCCATCGCCGAGGAGGCGGACCGCCTGGCAGGGCAGGGGCTGCGCGTCCTGGCCATCGCCCGGGCAACCTTCGAGGGTGCGACCTTGCCGCCGCAACAGCACGATTTCCCCTTCGTCTTTCTCGGCATGATCGCGCTGGCCGATCCCGTGCGCCCGCGCGTGCCGGAGGCGATCCGCGTGGCGCGCGGTGCCGGGATGCGGGTAGCGATGATCACCGGCGACTATCCTGGTACGGCCGAAGCAGTTGCACGCGAGGCGGGAATCGAGCTCGGCGGCGGCGTCATCACCGGCCCGGAGATCGACGCGCTCGACGACGCGGATTTGCAGCAGCGCCTCAGGGTTGTCCACGTGTTCGCGCGCGTGGCGCCGGAACAGAAGCTGCGTCTGGTGCAGGCCTTCAAGGCCAACGGCGAGGTGGTGGCGATGACCGGAGACGGCGTGAACGACGCGCCCGCGCTCAAGGCCGCGCACATCGGCATCGCCATGGGCGGGCGCGGCACCGATGTCGCGCGCGAAGCGTCCTCGCTGGTTCTGCTGGACGACGACTTTGCCAGCATCGTCGATACCATTCGCCTCGGCCGGCGCATTTACAACAACCTGCACAAGGCGATGGCCTACATTCTGGCGGTTCATGTGCCGATTGCCGGCATGGCGCTGCTGCCGCTGCTGTTCGGCCTGCCGCTGGTGCTCGCGCCGGTGCATATCGTGTTTCTCGAACTCATTATCGATCCCGCGTGTTCCATCGTGTTCGAAGCCGAGCCGGAAGAGGCGGGCGCCATGGATCGGCCACCGCGCCGGCCGGACGCGCCCCTGTTCAGCCTGCGTACCCTGCTGTTGTCGCTGCTGCAGGGCGCGACGGTGTTTGTTGCCGTGGCCGCGGTGTATGCCCTCTCGCTGCAGCGCGGACAGGGCGTCGACGAGGTGCGTGCGCTGACCTTCGCCACGCTGGTGATCGGCAACTTGGGACTGATTCTGGTCAACCGCTCCTGGTCGAGCACGCTGCGGGTCTCGCTGCGTACTCCGAACGCCGCCTTGTGGCGGGTCATTGGCGGCACGCTAGTCTTCCTGGCATGCGTGCTCTACGTGCCCGGCCTGCGCGACCTGTTCGGCTTCACGTATCTGCATGCGGGCGACGTACTGCTGGCGTTTGCTGCAAGCGCGATGGGCGTCGCCTGGTTCGAATTGTTCAAGTGGGCAAGGGGAAGGCGCGCGGCGGGCGCGCGCGCCTGACAACGGGAATCTCGGGGGGACGCGTGGAAAACGGAATGGCGTTGATGCTTGCCGATATCCTGGTGGTGGCGCATCTGCTGTTCGTCGCGTTCGTCATGGCAGGCGGGTTCCTACTGGCGCGCTGGCCCAGACTGCTGGCGCTGCACCTGCCTGCCGCCGCCTGGGGCGCTTTCATCGAGTTGGGCGGTGGAATCTGTCCTCTGACGCCGCTAGAAAATCATTTTCGCGTGCTTGGCGGGGGCAGTTCCTACGGCGGCGATTTTGTCGAACGCTACCTGTTGCCGGTCCTGTATCCCGAAAATCTCAGCGTGCCGCTGCAGCAGGTGCTGGGTGGGCTGGTGGTGCTGGTCAACCTGTTTGCCTACGGTTGGGCGTACCAGACCTGGCGACGGAAGCAGGCTGCGTGACCGCTGGGCGCGAGCCTGTTCATCGGGTGCGGCGCCTGGTCAGCGATCCAGTTCCTGGTCGGCCAGGGAAATCGGATCTTCCTTCGGTTCCAGATGCGTGGTGATGTGCGCGTACGACACGGCCTGGCGGATGTCGGCTTCGATGCGTTCCGACCAGTCATGTCCCTGCTGGACCGACCATGCGCCCGGCACCAGAATGTGGAAGGAGATGAAGGCGCGGGCGCCGGCCTGGCGCGTGCGCAGGGCGTGGAACGCCAGCCCCTGCTGGCGATAGCGATCCAGCACGTCCTCGATGGCCCTGATTTCCTCCTCCGGGATGGACACGTCCATCAGGCCGCCGGCAGAGCGCTGCAGCAGTTGCCAGCCGGTCCACACGATGTTCAATGCCACCAGCAGCGCGATCACCGGGTCGAGCCAGAGCCAGCCGCTCGCCCAGACCAGCCCGACCCCTGTGATGACGCCCACCGACGTCCAGACGTCGGTGAGGAGGTGGTGCGCGTCGGCTTCCAGCGTGATGGATTTGTATTTGCGACCGACCCCCATGAGGGTGCGCGCAGTGACCAGATTGATGATCGACGCGATAACCGACACCCCAAGACCGATTCCCACCGCTTCGAGCGGCTGCGGTTTGAGCCGCCGCTGGATGGCAGCATAGGCGCTACCCACCGCGGCGCGCAGGCTGATAAAGCCTTCGAAGGCGCTGGATAAGTATTACGCCGTGCCATTCCC
>JAIBEL010000005.1 GCA_019459285.1 Rhizobium sp.
CGACAGCGGACTCCCAGGTCAGATTCCACACCGTGAGCTTGGCGCACATCGAATCGAAATAGGGCGGGATGACGTAGTCGGTATAGATCGCCGCGTCGACCCGCACGCCGGGGCCGCCCGGCGAGTAATAACGCGTGATGCGGCCCAGACTGGGCAGGAACTCGTTTTTCGGGTCTTCGGCGTTGACGCGGAATTCGATGGCATAGCCGCGATGTGCGATGTTTTCCTGCCGGTATTGCAGCGGCAGGCCGGAGGCGATGCGGATCTGCTCCTGTACGATGTCGACGCCGGTGATGGTCTCGGTGATCGGGTGCTCGACCTGCAGCCGGGTGTTCATTTCCATGAAATAGAACTGGTTGTCCTGGTCGAGCAGGAATTCCACCGTGCCGGCATTGACGTAGCCGACTGCCTTGGCGGCGCGCACCGCCAGCTTGCCGATGTACTGCCGCTGCGCCTCGGTCAGTTGCGGGCTCGGCGCGATTTCGATGAGTTTCTGGTTGCGCCGCTGGATCGAGCAGTCGCGCTCGAACAGGTGGATGATGTTGCCTTGGGTATCGCCGAGGATCTGCACCTCGATGTGCTTGGGCTGCACCACGCATTTCTCGACGAAGACCTCGGGCTTGCCGAAGGCCTTGCTGGCCTCGGACACCACGCGGTCGTAGTTCTTCAGCAGGTCTTCCTCGTTGTCGCAGCGGCGGATGCCGCGCCCGCCGCCGCCGTTGGTGGCCTTGAGCATGACCGGGTAGCCGATCTTGTTGGCGAGCGCGCGCGCTTCCTCGACGTTTTCCAGGTTGTGGTCGGAGCCCGGCACCACCGGGATGCCGGCGGCGATCATCGCATTGCGGGCCTGGATCTTGTCGCCCATGCGGCGGATCACCTCGGGCGAAGGGCCGATGAAGCGGATGCCGCGACGCGCGCAGATGGTCGCCAGATCGGGATTTTCGGAGAGGAAACCGTAGCCCGGATGCAACGCGTCGCAGCCCGAGGCGGCTGCCAGATTGACCAGCGTGTGCGCGTTCAGATAGCCGAGAATCGGGTCCTTGCCGATGTGGTAGGCCTCGTCGGCCTTCTTTACATGGAGGGCGTGACGATCGGCATCGGTATAGATGGCGACCGACTTGATGCCCAGTTCGGCGCAGGCGCGCACGATGCGGACGGCGATCTCGCCCCGGTTGGCGACCAGTATTTTCTTAAGCATGGGCTCGCCTGAAGTTGGGATGGCTAGGGTTTCTTTGACAAAAAGAACGCGAAATCATATCATTGCGGGCTAATGTTGTTGGCCATATCTACCGGGGTGCGTCGTCATGCTTCAGGCTGTTGAAGTCGATCCATGGCGTTTTTGCAGGGATGCGCAGTCGTGGGAAATCCAGTCCGATGTGGCTGCGTTCCCGCGACTTGTCCATGAATTTACGCAAGGCGCGCTGTTCTGTCGAGTTGTCGGACGAGTGGATCAGCGGGGCAGCTTGTCCCTGCACGTGTCGATCAGCGGCGAAGTGGGATTGACGTGCCAGCGTTGTCTGGGGAGCATGCCGTATACGGTCGGGCTTGAGCGCACGCTGTATCTGGCGCGCAACGAGGCCGAACTGGAACGGCTGGATGCATTGCCCGACAGTGACGCAATTCAGGCCGGCGAGCGATTGAGCCTGGTCGAGCTGGTTGAGGATGAAGTGTTGTTGAGCCTGCCGCTTGCACCCATGCACGCAGAAGGTGAATGCTCCATACGTGGAGCGCAATAGGTTTGGGCGCCGGAATCCGGTGCCACGATTTTTAAGGAGTAAGAAATGGCAGTCCAGCAGAACAAAAAGTCCCCGTCCAAGCGTGGCATGCACCGCTCGCACGATTTTCTGACCAACCCGCCGCTGGCCGTCGAGCCGACCACGGGTGAAGCGCACCTGCGCCACCATATCAGCCCCAACGGCTTTTATCGCGGCCGCAAAGTCGTCAAGGCCAAAGGCGAATAATTCATTTACGCGCCACGGCGTGATGGTTCCCGCCCGGCGCGATCCACTCAGCCAACGATTCCGGCTGTATGAGAAACATCACAGTCGCCATTGATGTCATGGGGGGCGATCACGGCCCCCATGTCACGGTCCCGGCGGCGATCCGTTGTCTTGCGCGTCATCCTGACCTGAACGTGATTCTGGTCGGGCCGCAGGACATTGTCGCGGCCGAACTCAAGGCGCGCCGAGCCAAGACCGGTCCTCGACTCATCGTGCGCCACGCCAGCCAGGTGGTGGCGATGGACGAGGCGCCGGCGCTGGCCCTGCGCGGCAAGAAGGATTCCTCGATGCGCGTGGCCATCGACCTCGTCAAGTCCGGCGAGGCCGATGCCTGCGTGTCGGCCGGCAATACCGGCGCGCTGATGGCGACCGCCCGCTTCGTCCTGAAAACCCTCCCCGGTATCGACCGTCCTGCCATTGCTGCCGTCATGCCGACGACCACGGGTCATGCGCTGGTGCTCGACATGGGCGCCAACGTCGATTGTTCGGCCGAACACCTGCTGCAGTTCGGCATCATGGGCGCGATGCTGGTGTCGGCCGTGGAGCACAAGTCGAACCCGAGCGTCGGCCTGCTGAACATCGGCGAGGAAGACATCAAGGGCAACGAAATGGTGAAGCAGGCTGCCGAACTGCTGCGCGACAGCCACCTGAATTTCTACGGCAACGTCGAGGGCAACGACATTTTCAAGGGCACGACCGATGTGGTGGTGTGCGACGGCTTTGTCGGCAACGTGACGCTGAAGGCCTCCGAGGGGCTTGCCAAGATGATTGCCACCACGCTGCGCGCCGAATTCCGTCGCAACTGGCTGACCCGCATCGCAGGCCTGCTGGCCATGCCGGTGCTGAGCGCCTTCAAACGCCGGCTGGACCCGCGCCGCTACAACGGTGCCACGCTGCTGGGGCTCAAGGGGGTCGTGGTGAAGAGCCATGGCTCGGCCGACCGCTTCGCCTTCGAGCACGCGATCGACACCGCCAGCGACGAAGTCCGCAACAACGTGCTGAAACGCATTACCGATCAGATCCAACTCCTGCAACGGGTAGCCGCTTGACCTATTCCCGCATTCTCGGCACCGGCAGCTATCTGCCTGCGCGCATCCTCACCAACGCCGATCTCGAAAAACTGGTCGAGACGAACGATCAATGGATCGTCGAACGCACCGGCATTCGCGAACGCCATATCGCCGCCGAAGGTGAATTCACCAGCGACCTCGCCATCCAGGCGGCACGCGCCGCACTCGACGTGGCGGGCTTGCAGCCCGACGACATCGATCTGCTGCTGGTTGCCACCACGACACCCGACCTGGTGTTCCCCAGCACCGCTTGCATCGTGCAGTCCAAGCTCGGCATGACCAACGGCAAGCCGGCGTTCGACCTGCAGGCCGTGTGCAGCGGCTTCGTATACGCCCTGTCGGTGGCCGACCAGTTCATCAAGACCGGCGCGGCCCGGCATGTGCTGGTGATCGGTGCCGAAACGCTGTCGCGCATCACCGACTGGAACGACCGAAGCAACTGCATCCTCTGGGGCGACGGCGCGGGTGCCGTGGTGCTGGGGGCATCCGCCGAGCCGGGCATCATCGCCACCCATATCCATGCCGACGGTCGCCACAAGGAATTGCTGCGCACGACCACCGGCGCTTCGACGGGCATGCGCGAACCGGCACTGATGCGCATGGAAGGCAATGCCGTGTTCAAGATGGCGGTCAATACGCTCGACCGCATCGTCGACGAAACACTGGAAGCCAACGGTCTCTCGAAATCCGACATCGACTGGCTGGTGCCGCACCAGGCCAACATCCGCATCATTTCGGCCACCGCGAAAAAGCTCGGCATGAGCATGGACAACGTGGTGACCACGGTTGCCGGCCATGGCAATACTTCGGCGGCCTCGGTGCCGCTGGCCTTCGACGTGGCGGTGCGCGACGGCCGCATCCAGCGCGGCCAGACCGTGCTGATGGAAGCCTTCGGCGGCGGCTTTACCTGGGGCTCCGCGCTCCTGAAATATTGATTCAAGGAACACGTACGTGGCTGTTTTCGATAAAAAACTTGCTTTTGTATTTCCCGGACAAGGCTCGCAATCGGTTGGCATGATGCAGGGCTGGGGCGAGCGCGCCGAAGTGCGCACGACTTTTGCCGAAGCCTCCGACGCGCTCGGGCAGGACCTGTGGGCGCTGGTGACCGACGGTCCGGCCGACCTGCTGAACCAGACCATCAACACCCAGCCCGCGATGCTCGCGGCCGATATCGCCGCCTGGCGCGTGTGGCAGGCAGCGGGGGGGGCGACGCCGGCGCTGCTGGCAGGCCACAGTCTCGGCGAATACGCGGCCTTGGTCGCGGCAGGTTCGCTGGGCTTTGCCGACGCGATCCGGCTGGTGCGTTTCCGCGCCGAAGCCATGCAGGCGGCGGTCCCGGAAGGCGTCGGCGCGATGGCGGCAATCCTGGGACTGGACGACGCCGCCGTGCGTGCGGTCTGCGCCGACGCGGCCGCAGGCGAAGTGGTCGAGGCGGTGAACCTCAACTCGCCTGGCCAGGTCGTGATCGCAGGCAACAAGGCCGCAGTCGAGCGCGCGATGGCGCTGGCAAAGGAAAAGGGCGCCAAGCGTGCCCTGCCGCTGCCGGTCAGCGTGCCGTCGCATTCCTCGCTGATGCAGCCGGCTGCCGACAAGCTGCTGGCGCATCTGCAGGGTGTGGCGATCGCGGCGCCGTCGATCCCCGTGCTGCACAATACCGACGTGCAAAGCCATGCCGATGCGGACGCGATCCGTGCAGCGCTGGCGAAGCAGCTGCATACCCCGGTGCGTTGGGTCGAGACGGTGCAGGCCTTGAAAGCCGCCGGTATCGAACGCGTGATCGAATGCGGTCCCGGCAAGGTGCTGGCGGGCCTCAACAAGCGCATCGACGACAGCCTGCCTGCCGTGGCGCTGGTGGATGAGGCCAGCCTGCAGGCCGCACTCACCCAATAAGGAGAAGACATGCTGCAAGGACAAATCGCTCTCGTCACCGGCGCCAGCCGCGGCATCGGCCAGGCGATCGCGCTGGCGCTCGGCAATGCAGGCGCCACCGTAATCGGCACCGCCACCAGCGACAAGGGCGCGCAGGCGATCAGCGATTACCTCGCCGCGGCCAACATCAAAGGCAGCGGCATGAAACTCAACGTCACCGACGCCGCCGAAGTCGACGCCGTGATCGCGGCGGTCGAAAAGGATTTCGGCGCCATCGGCATCCTGGTCAACAACGCCGGCATCACCCGCGACAACCTGCTCATGCGCATGAAGGACGAGGAGTGGGACGACATCCTGGCGACCAACCTCACTTCCGTGTTCCGCCTGTCGCGCGCGGTACTGCGCGCGATGATGAAGGCGCGCAGCGGACGCATCATTTCCATCGCTTCTGTGGTTGGCGCGATGGGCAATGCGGGGCAGACCAACTACAGCGCAGCCAAGGCCGGCATCATGGGTTTCACCAAATCGCTTGCGCGTGAGGTCGGCAGCCGTAACATCACGGTGAACTGCGTGGCGCCGGGCTTCATCGATACCGACATGACGCGCGCATTGCCGGACGCACAGCGCGAGGCCTTGCTTGCCCATATCCCGCTGGGCCGGCTGGGTGCCGCCGAAGATATCGCGCAGGCCGTCGCTTTCCTGGCGTCGCCTGCCGCAGGCTACATTTCAGGCACCACCTTGCATGTAAACGGTGGCATGTACATGGCGTAACCGCCCCCGAAAGTTTGGTAAAATCGTCCGGCTTCAATTTTGTTGAAGCCTTATTTCAAGAGAGGATCAGTAATGGATAACGTACAGCGTGTAATTAAGGTCGTCGCCGAGCAATTGGGCGTCAACGAAGCGGACATCAAGAATGAGTCCTCCTTCGTCGGCGACCTGGGCGCCGACTCGCTCGACACGGTTGAGCTGGTGATGGCGCTGGAAGAAGAGTTCGGCTGTGAAATCCCCGATGAAGATGCGGAAAAGATCACCACCGTCCAGCAGGCGATCGACTACGTCAACAGCCACTCGAGCTGATCGTTCACCCGGCTATTGAGTCGGCCCGGCCATGTGCGAAGCTGCAGTGCGCGTGCAATGCCCGCTCGCTTGGTGTGTTCGCCGGCCGTCCAATAGTGCGCCTTTCAATGTTCAATGATTCGGCCTACGTCCGTATCGTGCCGGATCGATAAAAAGGACTGACTTTTGTCCAAGCGTCGCGTTGTCGTGACCGGCCTGGGAATCATCTCCCCGGTCGGCAATACCATCCCGGAGGCCTGGGACAATCTGGTTGCCGGTCGCACCGGGATTGCCCGGATCACCCGTTTCGATCCTTCGCCTTTTGCATCCCACATGGCCGGCGAGGTGAAGGGTTTTGACGTCGAGCAATACCTCAATCCCAAGGAAGCGCGCCGCATGGATGTCTTCATCCAGTTCGGCATGGCTGCCGGCATTCAGGCGATCCGCGATTCGGGCCTCGAGGTCACCGAAGCCAATGCCGAACGCATCGGCATCAACATCGGCTCCGGAATCGGCGGGTTGCCGCTGATCGAGGAGACCCATTCCCTGCTGATGGAATCCGGCCCGCGGAAGATTTCTCCCTTCTTCATTCCGGGATCCATCATCAACATGATTTCCGGCAATCTTTCGATCCTGTATGGGATGAAAGGCCCCAACCTGGGGGTTGTCACCGCTTGCACCACTGGTCTGCATGCCATCGGCCTGTCGGCCCGCCTGATCGAGCATGGTGACGCCGACGTGATGGTCGCCGGCGGCGCCGAATGCGCCACTTCGCCGCTCGGTGTGGGCGGCTTTTCCGCCGCGCGCGCGTTGTCCACCCGCAACGACGACCCGGCCACTGCCAGCCGTCCGTGGGACAAGGATCGCGACGGCTTCGTGCTGGGCGAGGGGGCCGGCGTGCTGGTGCTCGAGGAGTATGAACACGCCAAGGCGCGCGGCGCGAAGATATACGCCGAGGTGACGGGGTTCGGCATGAGCGGCGACGCCTATCACATGACGGCGCCGAGCACTGACGGTCCCCGACGCGCCATGCTGAACGCGATGCGCGATGCCGGCGTGAATCCCGACCAGATCGACTACATCAACGCGCACGGCACCTCGACTCCGCTGGGCGACAAGAACGAAACCGACGCAATCAAGCTTGCCATGGGCGATGCGGCCTACAAGACCGTGGTCAACTCGACCAAGTCGATGACCGGCCACCTGCTGGGCGGTGCCGGCGGGGTGGAATCGGTGTTCACCGTGCTGGCGGTGCATCACCAGCTGTCGCCGCCGACCACCAACATCTTCTCGCAAGATCCGGAATGCGATCTCGATTACTGCGCCAATACGGCGCGCGACATGAAGATCGACTTTGCGCTCAAGAACAACTTCGGGTTTGGCGGCACCAACGGCTCGCTGGTTTTCAAGCGCGTCTGACCTCCGCGGTGGACCGTCCCATCGCATCCGATCAAGCCGGTTGTCCGACATGACCGTGCCTGAAGCCTTGCGCGCGGGGGGACCGGACGGCACCATGAGCGGCTGTTTCAAGGCGCGTACCATGCAAATCATCCATGAACCGCAGCGGACGCCACGCTGCAGCCACACGGGCAGCGTCGGCGGCAGCAACCGCGACAGCCATTTCGATTCCAATATCCTGATCCGCAGCGCCCTGCTGCGCGTACTGGAAATCGCATGATGCTCGTCAATGGCCAGCCGGCCGATTCGGTAGATGCCCGTGATCGTGGACTGGCCTATGGCGATGGCGTGTTCCGCACCCTGCGCACGCAGGGCGGACGGCCGTTGTGGTGGCGCGATCACTACGCCAAGCTGGCGGCCGACTGTGCGGCATTGATGCTGGACTGCCCTGACGATGCGGTGCTGCATGGGGAAGTCTGCCGTGTGGCCGAGACCGGGGAGGGAGTCGTCAAGATCATGCTCACGCGCGGCACCGGCGCACGCGGCTATGCGCCGCCGCCAAGCCAGGCGGCCACCCGGATCGTTTTCTCTGCGCCGTTGCCGGCGTATGCGCAGGCCGGTGCGCCGGGCGCAATTGCGGCGCGTTGGTGCACCCTGCGGCTGGCACGGCAGCCCCGGCTGGCAGGGATCAAGCATCTGAACCGCCTGGAGAACGTGCTTGCACGGGCCGAATGGACCGACCCGGCGATTCTCGAGGGGCTGCTGTGCGATGACCTCGGTGCGGTGATCGGCGGGGTGATGAGCAATCTGCTGCTGATCAAGAATGGCGAGCTGTTCACGCCGGACCTGAGCGAATGTGGCGTGGCAGGCGTGGCCAGGACGCGCCTGCTGCGGGCCGCGCCACGTCTCGGTATTCCGGTCCATGTCGGCCGTCTGTTGCCCGCGGCTATACTCGCTGCCGACGAAGTGGTGGTCTGCAACAGTGTCATCGGCGTGCGCCGTGTGGCCAGGCTGGATGACGCAATATGGCCGCCTGCGGGTTGGGCTGCGCTTTTGAGTAAGGCCTTGGATGAAGACGTCGATTAAACGATTGATTGCGCTCGCTGTGCTGCTTGCGCTCATGGGTGCAGGCGGACTGGCCTGGTATGGCAACCGGCCTTTGCAATTCGAGCCGTTGCCGAAGACGCTCAACGTGGTACCCGGCACGAATTTGCGGAGTCTGAGCGCCATGCTCGAACGCGAGGGTGTGGTCGGCAATGCGCAGGTGTTCTGGCTGCTTGGACGCATACTGGGCAAGGCCGGGACACTCAAGGTGGGCGTGTATACCCTCGACAGGCCGCTGACGCCGCTGGAACTGTATGCCATGATCCAGCGCGGCGAGGTCTCGCAGGCCATGGTGCAGTTCATCGAAGGCTGGAACTGGCGCGAGGTGCGTGCTGCGCTTGCCGCCCAGCCCATGCTGAAGAATGAAAGCGCCAGCATGAGCGATACTGAAATCCTGCAAGCCATCGGCGCCGGGGAAGATCACATCGAGGGCCTGCTGTTTCCCGATACCTATTTTTATGCACCTCATACCTCCGATCTCAGTGTGCTGCGCCGCGCCTATCGTCGGCAGCATGAGAAGCTCATGGCTGCCTGGGAGACGCGTGCCCCCGGGTTGCCATATCGCACGCCGTACGAGGCGCTGATCATGGCGTCGATCGTGGAAAAGGAAACCGGCGTGGCATTCGAACGCCCCAGGATCGCCGGCGTCTTCCTGAACCGGCTCAGGCTGGGCATGCGCCTGCAGACCGATCCGACCGTGATCTACGGCCTGGGGGAGCGCTTCGACGGCAACCTGCGCAAGGTCGACCTGCAACACGATACGCCGTACAACACCTATACGCGCGCCGGGCTGCCGCCCACGCCAATCGCCATGCCGAGCGAGGCGGCCATCCAGGCTGCACTCAATCCGGCCAAGACGGATGCGCTGTACTTCGTTGCACGGGGCGACGGCACCCATGTATTCTCAAGCACGCTCGACGCGCACAACCGCGCGGTCAACCGCTACCAACGCGATCAACGATGACCCACGGAAAATTCATCACGCTCGAAGGTGTCGACGGCGCCGGCAAAAGCACCCACCTGGGATTCGTCGCTGACTGGCTGCGCCGGCAGGGCAGGGAGGTCGTCGTCACCCGCGAACCGGGCGGCACGCCGCTGGGCGAGACTTTGCGTGAACTGCTGTTGCATCGCGACATGGATGCCGACACCGAATTGCTGCTGATGTTCGCCGCGCGGCAGCAACATCTGGCCGAACTGATCCGGCCTGCGCTTGCGCGCGGCGCCTGGGTCGTGTCCGACCGTTTCACCGATGCCAGCTACGCCTACCAGTGCGGCGGCCGCGGCATCGACGCGGAACGTATCGCCGCGCTGGAAGCCTGGGTGCAGCGCGGTTTTGCGCCCGACCTCACCCTGCTGTTCGACGTCCCGCCCGACGTGGCGGAAGCGCGGCGCTCGGCTGCACGTACCGCCGACCGCTTCGAACGCGAAGCCGACAGCTTTTTCAGCCGCGTGCGCAATGCCTATCTCGAGCGGGCTCGGGCCGAACCCGCGCGCATCCGGGTGCTGGATGCGCGTCACAGCATCGCCGAGCTGCAGATTGAGATCGGCCACCTGCTGGAAGGGCTGGGGTGAGCGCGCCGTATCCCTGGCTGGAAGCGTCTTGGCAGCGGTTGCTGGCGACCCGGGCGCGCCCGGCGCAGGCCTTGCTGCTGGCAGGGCCGCGTGGGGTGGGGAAAGGCGTATTGGCGCGGGCATGGGCGCAGGCGCTGCTGTGCGAGGCGCCGCGGCCGGATGGTGCGGCCTGCGGCGAGTGCCCGGCCTGCCATTGGTACGAGGCGGACACCCATCCGGATTTCCGGCTGCTGACGCTGCAGGAGAAGACCGGCAAGGAAGGCGAAACCCGCATGGCCACGGCGGTCGAGGTCGACCAGGCGCGTGAGGCGGTCGATTTCGTCCAGATGTCCACCTACCGCGCAGGGTTCCGGGTGGTACTGGTCGATCCGGCGGATGGCCTCAACCTGGCTGCAGCCAACGCGCTGTTAAAGGTGCTCGAGGAACCGCCGTTAAATACGGTATTCGTGCTGGTTTCGGATCAACCGCGCCGGCTGCTGCCGACCATACGCAGCCGCTGCACCCGGATCGACATCGGCTTGCCGCCGGCCGATCAGGCGGCGCGGTGGCTGGCCGGGCAGGGTGTGGATGACGCGATGGACCTGCTGGCGCTGTCCGGCGGTACGCCGCTCGACGCGCAACGCTGGGCCGAGGGGCCCGAGCTGGACGAGCGCCGCGGCGTACTGGAAGGCTTGGCAGATCCCGGCCGGCTCGATCCGGTAACCCTGGGCGAGCGCTGGAAGACGGTCGATCCGCGGACCTGGCACAACGTGGCGTACAAGTGGCTGGGCGATTTGCTGTCGGTCAGGTTGCAGGGCAGCGTACAGTTCAACCGCGATTTTGCGGAAGTGCTGGCGCAGTTGGGCAAGAAGGCCGATCTGGCCAGACTGCTGGCGCTTGCCAGAACGCAGGCGAACGAAGGCCGGACGCTGGCACACCCGCTCAACCGGACGTTGCAGCTCGAGGCCTGGCTGATCCAGTACCGGCACGTGTTTGATTGAAAAAGGATCGATGATGAATGCAGCAGTCAACGATGTCACAGGTCAGGTACGCCCCGGCGTGCTGTCCCTGTCCATCAAGGAAAAATCCGCGCTTTTTGCCGCCTACATGCCCTTCATCAAGGGCGGCGGACTGTTCATTCCCACTAACAAGCAATACAAGATGGGCGAGGAAGTGTTCATGCTGCTGACACTGATGGATGATCCCGCCAAGCTGCCGGTGTCCGGAAAAGTGGTATGGGTGACGCCCTCTGGTGCCCACGGCAGCCGTACCCAGGGTGTGGGCGTGCAGTTCGCTTTCAACGAAAGCGGCAAAGCGGCGCAAAACAAGATTGAAGGTTTGCTCGGCGGTTCGTTAAAATCGGTGCGTCCCACTCACACCATGTAACGCCGTCTGCGGCGTTCCCGAGCCGCATGTATATCGATTCCCACTGCCACATCAATTTCCCCGATCTCGCCGGCAAACTGCCCGAGGTCTTCGACCTGATGGCGGCCAACCAGGTGAGCCACGCGCTCTGCATCAGCGTGGAGCTGGAAAAATTCCCTGAAATCCGCGCGCTGGCCGAGGTGCATCCGAACGTCTATGCATCCGTGGGTGTGCACCCGGACCATGAAGACTGCACCGAGCCGACCGTGGCGGAACTGGTCGCGCTGGCCGATCATCCCAAGGTCGTGGCGATCGGCGAGACTGGGCTGGATTATTTCCGGCTGACCGGCGATCTCGAATGGCAGCGCGAACGCTTCCGCACCCACATCCGTGCCGCACGTGCCTGTCGCAAGCCCCTGGTCATCCATACCCGTTCCGCGGCCGACGACACTCTGCGTATCATGCGCGAGGAACAGGCAGGCGAGGCGGGCGGCGTGATGCACTGCTTCACCGAGAGCCTGGCGGTGGCCGAAGCGGCGATCGAGCTGGGGTTCTACATCTCGTTTTCCGGCATCGTCACCTTCAAGAACGCCGCCACGCTGCGCGAAGTGGCGGCGGCCATTCCGCTGGAGCGCATGCTGATCGAGACCGATTCGCCCTATCTGGCGCCGGTGCCGCACCGCGGGCAGACCAACCAGCCTGGATTCGTGAAGCACGTGGCGGAAGAAATCGCGCGGGTGCGCGGCATGACGGCCGAAGCGGTGGGCGAGGCCACGACGCGGAATTTCTTTCACCTGTTTGCCGCCGCCCGACCCTGATCCCCCCATTTCCGGTATTGCGTGGCCGAGGCCCACAACCCGGGCGCAAGAAATAGGGGCAAGCCGGGCCGGCTTGACTCAAGTAGCTGGGGGCGAACCCCAGCCATCGCGTCAGAGGCCTGCAGTTTCCAGTTCGAACTGGATCGCCTGGATGCCGGCGCGGGCGCAGGCCTCGTCCTGTTCACCCGTTGCTGCGCCGGAGACGCCGACCGCGCCGACGATGTTGCCGGCAGCTTCGATCGGCACGCCGCCGGCAGAAAACACGAGTCCTTCGACCTTGCCGACCGAGAACGGTTGGGTAAAGCGATCAACCATCGCCGACGTGGCGGCGTTGAAGTTGACCGCCGTATAGGCCTTCTGCTTGCTGATCTCCAGGGTGATGCGTGGCGCCAGCGTGTCGCGCAACACCACCATGGCATCGCCACTGCGATCGACCACGGTCACCCCGATCTGGATACCTTGCTTGCGGCAGGCCTCCATCGCGGCATGGGCGAGTTTTCCTGATGCCTCGACGGTGAGCCTGGGAATTTTGACGATGACAGGTTCTTCCGCGGCGATCGTAGGCGCGGCGAACAATACGGCACAGCTTGCAGCGATCAAAGGGAGTTTGCGCATGGGGATTTCCTCCAGTTGGTTAAAGTGGGGAATGTACTGCGGCCTCGGGGAAGGGGCCGCAGGCTGGTTCTCTCCGGATGAAAGGACGCCGCACGCGGCGTGAACCAAATTATTGTCCGAAGAACGACTTCACCTTATCCATGAACGACTGTGCGCGGGGATTATTGTTGCGTCCCGGGCTCAAGTCATCAAACTCGCGCAGCAATTCGCGCTGGCGCTCGGACAAGTTCACCGGCGTTTCCACCAGCATGTGGCACATGAGGTCGCCCGGCGCGTGGCTGCGCACGCCCTTGATACCCTTGCCGCGCAGGCGGAACACCTTGCCTGACTGCGTTTCGGCGGGGATCTTGATCTTGGCGTGGCCATCCAGCGTGGGAATCTCGACCTCGCCGCCGAGCGCCGCGGTGGCGAAGCTGATCGGCATTTCGCAATGCAGGTCGTCGCCGTCGCGCTTGAACACCGGATGTTCCTTGAGGTGGATCACCACATAGAGGTCGCCCGGCGGGCCGCCATTGACGCCGGCTTCGCCTTCACCGGCCAGGCGGATGCGGTCGCCGCTGTCGACCCCCGCAGGAATCTTCACCGATAACGTCTTGTGTTTCTTGACGCGGCCTTCGCCATGGCAGCTGGGGCAGGGGTCGGCCACCATCTTGCCGGTGCCGCCGCAACGCGGGCAGGTCTGCTGCACCGAGAAGAAACCTTGCTGGATACGGACCTGACCGTGTCCGCCGCAGGTGGTGCAGGTGGTCGGCGTGGTGCCGGATTTGGCGCCGCTGCCGTGGCAGGTGCCGCATTCCTCCAGGGTGGGAATGCGGATCTTGGTTTCGGTGCCGCGCGCGCCTTCCTCCAGGTCGATTTCCAGGTTGTAGCGCAGGTCGGCACCGCGATAGACACGGTCGCGACGGTTGCCGCCACCCCCGCCGAAGATGTCGCCAAAGATATCCGAGAAGGCGTCGGAGAACCCGCCGCCGCCAAAGCCACCGCCCATGCCGGCCTGCTGGTCGACCCCGGCATGGCCGAACTGGTCGTAGGCGGCCCGTTTGTCAGAATCGGACAGGATTTCGTAGGCCTGCTTGGCTTCCTTGAATTTGTCCTCCGCGCTCTTGTCGTCAGGATTGCGGTCGGGATGGTGTTTCATGGCCAGCTTGCGGTAGGCCTTCTTGATTTCTTCGTCCGAAGCGTTCTTGGTGACGCCGAGGATTTCGTAGTAGTCGCGTTTTGACATGGTGGTGAACGGTGAACAGTGAGCGGTGAGCAGAAAAGCAAAAAGCGGTGAACGGGGTTGCCGCTCACCGCTTACCACTCACTGCTTACTTGTCTTTCACCTCTTCAAACTCGGCATCGACCACGTTGTCGTCCGCGGCATGGCTGCCCGCGCCTGCTTCTGCGCCTGGTTGTGCACCGCCCTTGGCCTGCTCGGCCTGATGCATCTGCTCGGCAAGCTTGTGGCTGGCGGTGGCAAGCGCCTGGGTCTTGGCTTCGATGGTGTCCTTGTCGCCTTCGCGCACGGCGTCTTCGGCTTCCTTCAGGGCCGCCTCGATCGCGGCCTTTTCGTCCGCCGTCACCTTGTCGCCGTATTCCGCCAGCGACTTCTTCACCGAATGGATCATGCCGTCGGCGGCGTTGCGCGCGGTCGCGAGCTCGACAGCCTTGTGGTCCTCGGCGGCGTTGGCTTCGGCATCCTTCACCATGCGCTGGATTTCCTCCTCGGACAGGCCGGAACTGGCCTGGATGCGGATGGTGTTTTCCTTGCCGGTGGCCTTGTCCTTGGCCGACACGTGCAGGATGCCGTTGGCGTCGATGTCGAAGGTGACCTCGATCTGCGGCATGCCGCGCGGCGCCGGCGGGATGTCGGACAGGTTGAACTGGCCGAGGCTCTTGTTGCCCGAAGCCACTTCGCGCTCGCCCTGCAGCACGTGCACCGTCACCGCGCTCTGGTTGTCGTCGGCGGTCGAGAAAACCTGCGAGGCCTTGGTCGGGATCGTAGTGTTCTTCGGGATCAGCTTGGTCATCACGCCGCCCAGGGTTTCGATACCGAGGGAGAGCGGGGTGACGTCGAGCAGCAGCACGTCCTTCACCTCGCCCTGCAGCACGCCGCCCTGGATCGCAGCACCGACGGCCACGGCTTCGTCCGGGTTGACGTCACGACGCGGATCCTTGCCGAAGAAGTCCTTTACCGCATCCATCACCTTGGGCATGCGGGTCTGGCCGCCGACCAGGATGACGTCGTCGATCTGTGAGGTGGTCAACCCGGCATCCTTCAGCGCCATCTTGCACGGATCGATGGTGCGCTTGATCAGTTCTTCCACCAGTGCCTCGAACTTGGCACGGGTGATCTTCACCGCCAGGTGCTTGGGACCGGAAGCGTCGGCCGTGATGTAGGGCAGGTTGACTTCGGTCTGCTGGCTGGAGGACAGCTCGATCTTGGCCTTTTCGGCGGCTTCCTTCAGGCGTTGCAGCGCGAGCACGTCCTTCTTCAGGTCGACGCCTTGCTCCTTCTTGAATTCTTCGGCGATGTAGTCGATCAGGCGCTGGTCGAAGTCCTCGCCGCCGAGGAAGGTGTCGCCGTTGGTCGACAGCACTTCGAACTGGTGCTCGCCGTCCATCTCGGCGATCTCGATGATGGAAATGTCGAAGGTGCCGCCACCGAGGTCATACACGGCGATCTTGCGGTCGCCTTCCTTCTTGTCCATGCCGAAGGCGAGCGCGGCCGCGGTCGGCTCGTTGATGATGCGCTTGACGTCGAGGCCGGCGATGCGGCCGGCGTCCTTGGTCGCCTGGCGCTGGCTGTCGTTGAAGTAGGCCGGCACCGTGATGACGGCTTCGGTCACTTCCTCGCCCAGATAGTCCTCGGCGGTCTTCTTCATCTTGCGCAGGATCTCGGCCGACACCTGCTGCGCCGCCATTTTCTGGCCGCGCACTTCGACCCAGGCGTCGCCGTTGTCGGCCTTGACGATCTTGTAGGGCATCAGGCCGATGTCCTTCTGCACTTCCTTCTCTTCGAAACGGCGACCGATCAGACGCTTCACCGCATACAACGTGTTCTTCGGGTTGGTGACGGCCTGGCGCTTCGCGGGTGCACCGACCAGGATTTCGCCGTCTTCGGTGTAGGCCACGATGGACGGCGTGGTGCGCGCGCCCTCGGCGTTCTCGATCACCTTCGGCGTGCCGTTTTCCATCACCGCCACGCAGGAGTTGGTGGTGCCCAGGTCAATGCCAATAATGCGTCCCATGATGCGTTCCTTCTAAAAGAGTATTGAATTGATTCGAATGTGGGGGAGGCAAGGCCTATTTCAAGGCCGTTTCAATCCTTGCCCTTGGCGACCATCACCAGCGCTGGTCGTAGGGTGCGATCGTGTAGGCGGTAACCTTTCTGCAGCACCGTGACCACCGTATTGGCCGGCTGGTCGGACTCGATCATCTGGATCGCCTGGTGCTGGTGCGGGTCGAATTTCTCGCCCATCGGGTTGATGTCGTTCAGGTTGAACTTGCCGAATGCGGAAACCAACTGCTTCAGGGTCAACTCGACCCCATCCTTGAGGTTTTCCACGCTCGGCGACTCCACCGCCAGCGCGGCTTCCAGGCTGTCCTTGACTGCCAGAAGCTCGTTGGCGAAGTTTTCCACTGCGAACTTGCGCGCCTTCTCCACGTCGTCCGCCGCACGGCGGCGCATATTCTCGGTTTCCGCTTTGGCACGTAGCCAGGCGTCGTGATGTTCGGCGGCCTGGAGTTCGGCCGCTTTCAGCATCTCTTCCAGGCTGGGCATGGTTTCTTTCTCGGCCGGGGTTGCGGCCGGGCTTGCATCGGTGTTGAGTTCGTCCTGCATGTGGGCTCCCAATTGGTACTGGCGGAAAACTGGGGACGAATGACCGGGATTCAAGGGGCTAAAGTCATTTTTTCTGCCCCTGTGGCGGAAAACCGCGGATTCCGCTTTCAATTTGCCGGGCGTGGGCGCTTCCGGTATGATGCGCCGCTCTCGGAGAGGTGGATGAGTGGCTTAAGTCGCACGCCTGGAAAGCGTGTTCAGGATAATATCCTGACGGGGGTTCGAATCCCCCCCTCTCCGCCAGAATTCCCTTCATTTCCCTTATCAGCAACCCAGCCCGCGGGACCTAGGGGTCGACGGCTCCCGGCCGGTGACCGCGGGTGCATGCGGCAGCCCGGGCAAGCAGCAACGCACGTTCGCGCGCGTTGCGGGTGAGGGTGGCGGCGCGTTCGAACTCGGCACGCGCTTCGGCGATACGGTCCAGACGGGCCAGCAGGTCGCCGCGTACGCTCGGCAGCAGATGGTAATTTTCCAGGCTGGGTTCGCCAAGCAAGGTATCCACGATTTCCAGCCCGGCTACGGGACCAAAGGCCATGGCTACCGCCACGGCGCGATTGAGCGTGACGACCGGCGAGGGCGCAACCTGGACGAGCGCGTCATAGAGTGCGGCAATACGTGCCCAGTCGGTGGCATCGGCGGTGGCGGCACGCGCGTGGCAGGCCGCAATAGCCGCTTGCAGGGTGTAGGGGCCCAGCGGTCCGGATTGGGATTCGGCGTGCTCAAGCGCGGCCAGACCGCGGCGGATGAGCAGAAGGTCCCAGCGCGCGCGATCCTGGTCGAGCAGCAGGATGGGCTCGCCTTTCGCATCGACGCGTGCCGCAAGCCGCGAAGCCTGGATTTCCATCAGGGCGACCAGACCGTGGACTTCCGGCTCGGACGACATGAGCCCGGCGAGCACGCGCCCCAGGCGCAGCGCCTCTTCGCACAGCGCCGGACGTACCCAGTCGTCGCCTGCCGTAGCCGAATAGCCTTCGTTGAAGATGAGATACACGACCTCGAGTACCGACGCGAGACGGTCCGCCAGTTCCGTGCCGCGCGGCACTTCGAACGGCACGTGCGCGGCCGCGAGCGTGCGTTTGGCACGCACGATGCGTTGCGCGATGGTGGCTTCGGGCTTGAGATAGGCGCGAGCGATCTCGTCGGTGGAGAGGCCACCCATGATGCGCAGCGTCAGTGCGCTGCGTGCTTCGGGCGAAAGCACGGGATGGCAGGCGGTGAAGATCAGGCGCAGCAGGTCGTCGCCAACGTCGTCGCTGAGCGCGTCGTCGACCCTGTCATTGAAGTCGGCGGCAGCTATTGTGTGCTGCGCGTCGAATTCGCGGCTGAGCTCCTCGCGTTTCGGCGCGGCCAGTTTTTCGTGGCGCAGGTGATCGAGCGCACGGCGTTTGGCAGTGGTCATCAGCCAGGCGCCGGGATTGTCCGGCACGCCTGCAGCCGGCCAGTGTTCCAGCGCGGCGACCAGCGCATCCTGCGCAAATTCCTCGGCCAGACCGACGTCACGCAGCATGCGTGCAACGCTGGCGATGACCTTGGCCGCTTCGATGTGCCAGATCGCCTCGATGGTCCGGGCGGCTTCGCTGCCCGGATCAGGCGTGCCCATAGGCCTGTTTCAGCGCGGCAATGTCGAGCTTGGTCATCTGCAGCAGCGCCTGCATGACCCGATTGGCGCGGTCGGCATCGGGATCGCTCATCATGTCGCCCACTATGCGCGGCACGATCTGCCAGGGCAGGCCGAATTTGTCCTTGAGCCAGCCGCATTGCACGGGCGCACCGCCGTCGGCCGTGAGCGCGGTCCACAGGCGGTCGATTTCGTCCTGCGTATCGCAGTTGACGACGAGGGAGACGCCATCGTTGAAGGCGAAGTGCGGTCCGCCGTTGACTGCCAGCCAGGCCTGGCCGAACAGTTCGAAGCTCATGGTACGGACGCTGCCTGCGGGACCGCCGAATTCGTTGGCACCGCAGCGCGTGAGTCCCGTGATCTTCAATTCGCTGAAAACCGACGCGTAGAATCGGACGGCTTCTTCGGCCTGGTCTTTAAAACACAGGCAGGTCGTCAAGGTATGCATGGGTTTTCTCCGGATCTCCAGGGGGCTCAGAGACTGATCATGGTCTTGAATCCGCCCCAGAACATGCGCTCGCCGTCGAAAGGCAGGGCCGCCGGATCCATCATGCTGCCCAGGCGCGGGTCGGCCATGACTTTTTTATTGATGCGGTCGCGCTCCTTGCGGGATTTGTACACGATCCAGGCAAATATCACGGTTTCGCCGTCCTTGAGCTTCACGCTCTGCGGGAACGACGTGTGCTTGCCGGGCTGGACGTCATCGGCGAGGCATTCGATGTATTCGAGCGCGCCGTGCTCGCGCCAAATCTTGCCCGCCTTGCGGGCCATGCGACGATAGGCCGCCAGGTTGTCGGTGGGGACGGGGAGGATGAAACCGTCTACGTAGGGCATGGGTATCTCCTTGTTATGCGGATTGCATGTGGACCAGTTCCCAGATATGCCCATCCGGGTCCTGGAAACCATGACCGTACATGAAGCCATGGTCCTGGGGTTCATTGTAGGTGGAGCCGCCTGCAGCAACGGCAGCGCATACCATGGCGTCCACCGCTGCCCGGCTGTCGCGCGACAGGCAGACCAGCACTTCCGTATGTTGCATGGCATCGCATACTGGCCTGGGCGTGAAGCTCTGGAAGCGTTCGCGCACCAGCAGCATGACAAAGATGTTGTCGCCGATGACCATGCAGGTCGCGGTGTCGTCGGTGAATTGCTCGTTGAAGCTGAAGCCGAGCCGGGTGAAGAAAGCGATCGAACGCCTGAGGTCGGCAACGGGCAGATTGACGAATATCTGGGTGGACATGGAATTCTCCTAAACAGGGAAGCTCAACCAGGCGAAGGACGGATGCCATCCGTGGAAAGTGGGCATGCGTAACGCATACGCTTTTCCAGTGACCTAGCCGACATGGCAGGGCGCAACCTCGCGCACCTCGACGGTGGCCCATTGCGCGGCAGGGCACGCGCTGGCGATGGCAATGGCTTCCTCGCGCGTGTTGCAGTCGATGAGGAAAAAGCCGCCGACCATCTCCTTGGCCTCGGCAAAAGGTCCGTCGCGCAAAACGGTCTTGCCGTCGCGTTGCTGGATTCGCACGCCATGTTGGTCGGGCCGCAGCGATTCGCTGGCGCGCAGCAAACCGCGCGCCGCGAGTCCCTGGCCGTAGCGCACCATGTCGTCATAGAGCTGGCGGGCTTCTTCCTGGGTGCGCGTATCGCGCTGTCCGCGCGGTTCGACGATCAAAAGCAGATAAGCCATGGTTTCTCCTTGGTGGATATGGGTACGGGCGAACGCTCCCTTTTGCCCGTGGCCTGCCGGCTCGGACCACGATGCGGGAAGGGTTTTCCACCACATGTCGACTAATGTAATGCGGGTGCGCTGATCAGCTACCGAGCGCCGCCACCGCAGCCTGGATTTCCTGCGGACTGAGGTCGCGGATATGGGTGGCGATCGACCACTGATGCCCAAAGGGGTCTTCGATCCTGCCATAGCGGTCGCCCCAGAACATGTCGTCGACGGGCATCGTGACCTTGGCGCCGGCGGCGACGGCCCGTTCGACCGTTGCGTCGACGTCCGTGACATAGAGATGGATCGTCACGGGCGAGCCTTGGCCAGGTTGCGGTCCCAGCGAGCCACAGTCAGGGAATTCGTCGACCAGCATGAGGTTGGAATCGCCGATACGAACCATCGCATGCATGAGTTTGCCTTCCGGGCCGGGCAGCCGGGCCAGTTCGACAGCGCCGAAGGCCTTGCCGTAAAATGTGATGGCATCGGCGGCGCCGCGGCACACCAGGTGAGGCGTGATTGTCTGCATGCCATTCGGGATGGGGTTTGCTTGGGTTGGGCTCATGTTCATTTCTCCTGTCAGATTGGGGGGCGGAAACGTATTCCGATCCGGTGCTTCACTTCGTACGACGAACGGCGTGCTGCCAAATCGACAGGTTGCCGCTCGGGGGTGCACGGGTGCGTCGTTCGTGCGGGCGGCGTTATTGCCTTGCCATTTCCATGTCGCGGAAACGCTCGATTGCGGTCGACGGCGCGAAGTCGTCCAGTTCGTACAATTGCCGCACTTCGATCTCTGCCGGCTTGCCCGCACCGGCCGGATTGGGGAACCGGCGCGCCCATTCCAGGCCTTCTTCGCGCGTCTTCACCTGGATCAGCGTATAGCCCGCGATCAACTCCTTGGTCTCGGTGAACGGGCCGTCGATCACGCTGCGTGACTCGCCGTCATAGCGGATACGCCAGCCTTGCGCGCTCGGCTTAAGGCCGGATGCATCCAGTAGCACGCCTGCCCTGGCCAGTTTCTCGTGGTAATCGGCCATTGCGGCCAGCAGGGCTTCATCGGGAGCCGGGCGCGCTGCCGCTTCGGATTCGGCAGTGGCCTTGACGACAATCATGAATCGCATGGGTTTCTCCTGGTTGTTTCGGGTGGGATTCGGGCCCTTGCCTGAGGTCGGCGCAAGTCCTCCATCACTACGACGAAGCAGGCCGGGGGGAATCGACATCTGTCAGGCTGTTTTTTTGTGTCCTGGCAGCATGGGTCGCGGGCCGGCGCACGGGGCGGGCATGCCGGTGTGCCCGGAGCATACGCGGCGTTGAAAATAAATTAGAATGCCAAGCTTCTGAAATTTCAAGCTTCGGAAGCCTGTCGATGCGACCCAGCCTGGAGATATCTCCGTTGGCCGCCAACACTAAGCGACCCATATAAATACAGCAATGCCCAAACACGCCTACCATGGCAGGCTTTCCGTAGTCGTTCCGGTCAAGAACGAGCAGGACAACGTCGAATCGCTGGTGCGGGAAATCGTGGCCGCGCTGTCCGGAAACACTACGTTCGAAATCATCTATGTCAACGATGGCAGTACCGATGCCACGCAGGCACGACTAGATGCGCTGAAAACTGAATTTCCCATGCTGCGGGTGATCCGGCATCGCGCCTCGTGCGGGCAGAGCCGGGCGGTGACGACGGGCGTGACTGCAGCGCGCCATGAGTGGATCGCGACGCTCGACGGCGATGGCCAGAACGATCCGGCCGACATTCCAGCGCTGCTCGCCCAACTGACCAATCCTGCGCAGCCTGCCAATCTGGAGTTGCTGGCGGGATGGCGGGCCCGTCGCAACGACACCTTCCTGCGCAGGTTATCGTCGAAAATCGCCAATGGCGTACGCTCGCGCATGCTCAAGGACAACACGCCGGATACCGGCTGCGGCCTCAAGGTGTTTGCCCGCGAGACCTTCCTGCAGCTCCCCAATTTTGACCATATGCACCGCTTTCTGCCGGCATTGGCGATGCGCAATGGCGGCGCGGTGGTGTCGGTTCCAGTTCACCATCGTGCGCGCGAGCGAGGCATCTCCAAGTACGGCGTGCACAACCGGCTATGGGTGGGTATCGTCGACCTGTTCGGTGTCGCCTGGCTCCAGCGGCGCGTGCGCCTGCCGGTCATCGAGTCCGATTCCGATCTGTAAATGAGGGCGCGCGTCATCGTCAAAGGCCTGGCGCTGATATTGAGCCTGGCGCTGTTGGGCTACCTGTTCGAGTCCAGCGATCTCGGCAACAGCATCAACGAAACCTGGATCGATGCGCGGGTGCGCGGGCACGGCGTCAATGGGGCGCTGCTGTTCCTGCTGATGGGCGGGATTTTTACAGCCATCGGCCTGCCGCGCCAGATCATTGCCTTTCTCGGCGGCTATGCCTTCAGCGTCGGGCTGGGCACGCTGCTCGGCGCGCTGGCCGCGTTGCTGGGCTGCATGCTGAGCTTCGGCTACGCACGCCTGTTCGGCAAAGGGCTGTTGCGTGCGCGGCTGGGCGAGCGCGCCGGTCGCTTCGATCGCTTCATACATGAGCATCCGTTTGCCATGACGGTGCTGGTCCGCCTGCTGCCGGTGGGCAACAATTTGTTGACCAACCTGGCGGCGGGGATTTCCAGCATCCGGCCGATACATTTTTTTGCCGGCACGCTGCTCGGCTACCTGCCGCAGACGCTGGTGTTCGCGCTGGTTGGTAGTGGCGTCCACATCGCGCCGGCCTTGAAACTCGCGCTCGCCATCGGTCTGTTCCTGATCTCGGGCGCGCTGGGCGCCTACCTGTATAGACATTTCCGCCACGGCCAGAGCCTCGACGCGCAGATCGATGCGGCGCTGGATGAAACTGACAAGCGATGATGACCATGACTCCACGACACAATCCTGATTCCACCGGACGCGGTCTGCTGTTTTTGAGCCTGATGCTGCTGGCCGCATTGACTGCAGTGGCGATCCTGACGCGCCCGCTGACCCCGATCGACGAAACGCGCTACGTCAGTGCGGCATGGGAAATGTGGCTGCGCGGCGATTTCCTGGTGCCGTTCAAGAACGGTGCGCCCTACAGCGACAAGCCGCCCTTCCTGTTCTGGATGTTCCAGGCCGGCTGGGCAGTGTTCGGCGTCAACGACTGGTGGCCGCGTCTGGTATTGCCCGTGTTTTCCGCAGGCGGGCTGCTCCTGACGTTCAGCCTCGCCCGCCGCCTGTGGCCGCAGCATGCGGGCCTTGGCGGACAGGCTGCACTGGTACTGGCGGGTGCACTGTTGTGGATCATTTTCTCCACGTCGGTCATGTTCGATGTGATTCTGGCCTTCTGGGTATTGATCGGCCTTCATGGCGTGTTGGCGGCTACCGATGGAAAGCGTGGCGGCTTTGCCATGCTGGGGGTGGCGATCGGCCTGGGGGTGCTGACCAAGGGGCCGGTCGTCCTGCTGCATCTGCTGCCTGTCGTCGCGCTGGCGCCGTGGTGGAATCCGGGCCTGAAATGGGGCCGCTGGTTCGGCGGCACGCTGCTGGCGGTGCTGCTGGGCGCGGCCATCGCGCTGGCGTGGGCGCTGCCGGCCGGGTTTTCCGGGGGCGAGGCGTATCGCAATGCGATTTTCTGGGGGCAGACCGCCAACCGCATGGTCGAGTCCTTCGCGCACCGGCGGCCGTTCTGGTGGTATGTACCCCTGCTGCCCTTGTTGCTGTTCCCCTGGTTCCTTTGGCCGGCATGGTGGAAGGCGCTGATCCAGCACCGTCGCGAGGGCCTGGATCGCGGTTCACGCTTCTGCCTGGCGTGGATGCTGCCGGTGTTCGTGGCCTTTTGCTTCATCAGCGGCAAGCAGCCGCATTATCTGGTTCCCCTGTTTCCCGCTTTTGCCTTGCTGACGGCGCGGCTGAGGACGGGACGTACGGACGCGCGCGTCGGGCTGCCGGCCTTGCTGGCGGCGGCGCTCGGGGGTGTGCTGATCCTGGTCGCCACAGGACATATTGCCGCCTTGCATCGTCAGGTGGCGGCATCGCCGCCGGTTTGGCCGGGTGCGGTCTTGATTGCGCTGGCCTTTGCCGTGTGGGTGGCGGGCCGGCGGGGTGTGGCGCCGATACCGAATCTGGCCCTGCTCGGCGCGGCCCTGCTGGCACTGGTGCAGATCGCCGCGATGCATTCGATCGAGCCCATGTACGACGTCAAGTCGATGGCGCGGGCGATCAAACAGGTACAGGATGAAGGACGGCCGGTGGCGAATATCGCGACCTACCACGCGCAATACCAGTTTCTCGGCAGACTGGTAACGCCCTTGGCCGAAGTGACCGGGGCCAGTGCGACGCAATGGCTGGCCGCCCATCCGGAAGGCTATGCCGTGGTGTATCTGGACAACAGCCGCCAGCTGGCCGGGGTTTCGGCGCGCTACAAGCAGCCCTACCGCGGCGGCGGCGCGGTCCTGGTGAACGCGCAAACGGCGGCCGCACTGCTGGCCGCCCCGACGAAATAAGGCGGCTCAGGCCTCGGGGTCGCGTTGCGGCAGGACCACTTCGCGCGAAGGCGAAATGGTCGAGATGGCGTGCTTGAAGATCATCTGGGCGGCCTGATCCTGACCTTTCAGCAGCACCACAAACTGGTCGAACGATTCGATTCGCCCCATGAGCTTGATCCCGTTTACGAGAAACACTGAAACCGGGATGCGTTCCTTGCGCAGGGTGTTGAGGAAAACGTCTTGCAGGTGGTTGTATTCTTTGCTGGCCATGATCGGCTCCCTTCAGGTGAAGACGGGGCGAGGCCCCGTTTAATATTATTAGCGGATTACTCGATTTTTGCACCGGTACGCGCTGCCGTGATGGCGTCGCGGATGCGTTGTTGCTGCAACTGCTTGACGATTTCACCCCGCACGGCGTCCAGCGGGGGCAGTTTGGGCGTACGCGTATCGTCGAGACGGATGATGTGGTAGCCGAATTGCGTCTTCACCGGAGTTTTTGTGAATTCGCCTTTTTTCAGGCCTGCCAGCGCATCGGAAAATTCGGGCACGTAGGCACGCCGATCGGACCAGTCCAGCGCGCCGCCATTCTTGGCCGAGCCGGGATCCTTGGAGTATTTCTTCGCCAGATCCTCGAATTTGGCCTTCTTGCTGCTCAGCTCGGCGATCAGTTTCTTCGCTTCGGCCTCGGTTTTCACCAGAATGTGGTGGGCCTGGTATTCCGGCTCCATCGGCTCCGTTTTGGCCTTGTCGTACATCGCCTGGATTTCGGCGTCGGTGACCGGGTGGGCCTTGACGTAATCTTCCAGGTAGGCCTTGGCAAGCTGATCCTTGCGGCGGATGTCCAGTGCCGCGGCCAGATGCGGTTCCTTGTCGAGTCCCTTGTCGAGCGCGGCGCGCGACAGCAGTTCAAGATTGACCAGGGACTCGCGTACGCGGGCATCCAGTTGCGGGGAGTCGGGCTGGCCCTGGGCCATTTCGCGCTTGACGAGGTCGCCATACAGGGCGGGGATTTCCTTGCCGTTGACCACGGCCAGCGGCTTGTCGGTGGCGGCTGCAGGAGCGGGGGCCGCCGCAGCAGGTGTTGCGTTCTGTGCCTGGGCCAGCGGGGTGAGGGCCAGCAGGATCAGGGCGGGGAGAAGGGCAAGACGCATTCGGATTCCTTTCAGAGTTCTTCCGGGGTTAAGGCAGTGATCGACAACGCATGGATCTCGCGTTGCATGAGCTCGCCCATGGCTTCGTATACCAGCCGGTGCCGGGCGAGGGTGGAAAGATTACGGAATTTATGTGACACCAGGGTGAGGCGAAAGTGCCCGCCGCCCGAGGCTGCCCCCGCGTGGCCCTTGTGCTGGGCGCTTTCGTCTTCCAGCGTGTAGGTTTCGGGCTCCAGCGCGGCAAGGCGCTGGCGGATCAGATCGGGCGTGCTCATGCGGGAAACGTTTTCCTGAAGGGTTTGACGCTGACGCCGGCATAGACGCCTGCCGTGACATAGGGATCGGCTTCGGCCCATGCCTGTGCGTCGGCGAGCGTGTCGAATTCGGCGACGATCAGGCTGCCGGTGAATCCCGCAGCGCCCGGGTCATTGCTGTCGATGGCTGGAAACGGGCCGGCCAGCAACAGCCGTCCAGCCTGCTGCAAGGCATGCAGACGTTCCATATGGGCAGGGCGGGCGGCCAGTCGCCGCTCGAGGCTGTCGGCCGTATCCTGGCCGACGATGGCATAGAACATTATTGCTTTTCTTCCTTGTTCATATCGGCTTTATCCAGATATTTGGTCAGCATCATGCTCTGACCGATTACGAATACCAGCATCAAACCCAGGCTGCCGAACAGCTTGAAATCCACCCAGGTATCCGTCGAGAAGTTGAAGGCGACAAACAGATTTGCAACCCCCATGAAGGCAAAAAATCCGCCCCAGCTCGCGTTCAACCGACCCCAGGCGGCGTCGGGAAGTTCCATCTGTTCGTTCATGACGCTTTTGATGACGTTGCGTCCGAAGGCGGCGGCACCAAAAATAATGCCGGCGAAAATCCAGTACAGCACGGTCGGCTTCCACTTGATGAAGCTCTCGTCGTGCAGCCACAGCGTGGCGCCGCCGAACAGCACGATGATGCCCAGGCTGACCCACATCATGGTGTCGGCCTTGTGGCCGCGCAGCTTGACCCAGGCGATCTGCCCGACGCTGGCGACGATGGCGACCAGCGTGGCGAGGTAGATGCCGGGTTTCTCGCCCACGCCTGTCGGTTGGGGCAGGCCGAGACCGGCCAACAAGGTGCGCGTGGCGTCGGCGTTGGCGTCGCCCAGCTTGTAGGCGATGAAAAAGACGATGATGGGGAAGAGGTCGAACAGCAGTTTTTTCATTATGGTGGGGCCGCGCAGTCAGCCGTAATTCGGGCGATTCCTTATTTTGCTATGATTCCCCCTCCTGACCAAGCGCTTTTGGCGCTGGTCGCCAGACCCGATCATCGATGCTCAATATCGATCTGCATTGCCATTCCAACGTGTCAGACGGCGTATTGCCGCCCGCCGAAGTCGTTGCGCGCGCGGCCGCGAACGGCGTGCATGTGCTCGCGCTGACCGACCACGACGACGTGGCAGGGCTTGCCGATGCGCAGGCGGCGGCCGAGGAAACGGGGCTGACGCTGATCCCGGGCGTCGAGATCTCGGTGACCTGGAGCGGACAGACGGTCCACATCGTCGGCCTGCGCATCGATCACGCACATCCAGAACTCGCCGCCGGCCTGCACGGCATCCGCCTTGGGCGCATCGAGCGCGCGCAACGCATGGGGGAGGACCTGGCGCGATCCGGCATCGTCGGTGCGTATGAAGGCGCCTACGACTATGCCGCCAACAAGCAGATGGTCGGTCGCACGCATTTCGCCCGCTGGCTGGTGGCGCAGGGGCATACGCCCGATATGCGCAGTGCCTTCCGGCACTTCCTGACGCGCGGCAATCCCGGCTATGTCGAACACCAGTGGACCAGCCTGGAAAACGCCGTCGGCTGGATTCGCGCCAGCGGCGGCATGGCGGTGATCGCGCACCCTGGGCGCTACGCCTTCAATGCGCGCGAACTGCATCTGCTGCTGGACGCCTTTCGAGCGCTGGGTGGTGAAGGCATCGAGGTCATCACCGGCAGCCACCACCCATCCGAATACGGCAAGTTTGCCGACCTGGCCCGTGCATTCGGCCTCAAGGCCTCACGCGGGGCGGATTTTCATGCGCCGGGCGAGGGCATCGACATCGGCCGCCTGCCCGCGTTGCCGCACTACTGCCAGCCGGTCTGGCAGGGCTGGCCCGAGCTTGAAGCGCATTTTTCCCTTTCCCCGACCTGACGATTTATGGCGCAATTCTTCAATATTCACGCAGAAAACCCGCAGCCCCGCCTGATCCAGCAGGCGGTCGACATCCTCAAGCGGGGGGGCGTGATCGTCTATCCCACCGATTCCTGTTATGCGCTGGGCTGCCACATCGGCGACAAGGAAGCAGCGATGCGGCTGCTCTCGGTGCGCGGGCTCGATACCGGGCACGACCTCACACTGATCTGCCGCGACCTGTCCGAACTCGGGCGCTACGCCCAGGTCGACAACGCCCAGTTCCGTTTTCTGAAGGCGCATACCCCGGGCGCCTATACCTTCATCCTGCGCGGCACGCGTGAAGTGCCGAAGCGCTTGCTGCACAAGAAGCACGACACCATCGGCCTCCGGGTTCCCGCGCATCCCATCGTGCAGGCGCTGCTGACCGAACTTGGTGAGCCCATCCTGTCGTCCACGCTGCTGCTGTATGGGGAAGACGTGCCGCTGACCGAGCCCTGGGAAATCCGCGAACGCCTGGAACACCTCGTCGATCTGGTCATCGACGGCGGCGCCTGCGGCCTGACTCCGACCACCGTCGTCGATCTCACGACCGACACGCCGTCCGTGCTGCGTTTCGGCAAGGGCGATACGTCGGACTTCGAGGCCTGATTGCGCATGGAACTCACGCTGATTCAGAAAATTGCCGTGTTCGCCCTGCCGGTGATCTTTGCGATCACCCTGCATGAAGCCGCGCACGGCTATGTGGCGCGTTTCTTCGGCGATATGACCGCGGCGGCGGCGGGCCGCATCACCGCCAATCCGCTCAAGCACATCGATCCGGTGGGAACCATTCTGGTGCCCCTGGTGATCCTGCTGACCAGCAAGCTGCTGGGCGGCGGGATGATCCTGTTCGGCTGGGCCAAACCGGTGCCGGTCAATTTCGGTCGCTTGCGTCGCCCCAAGCAGGACATGTTATGGGTGGCCCTTGCCGGACCCGGCATGAACTTCATCATGGCCGTGTTCTGGGCGCTGATGATCCAGCTCGGGCATGCCTTGGGCAGCAGTTTTGTCAGCGCGCCGCTGATGCTGATGGGGGCGGCGGGCGTGTTCATCAATGTCATCCTGATGGCGCTGAACCTCATCCCGCTGCCGCCGCTCGACGGCGGCCGCATCGCCGTCAGCCTGTTGCCGGTGAAGCAGGCCATGCAATTTGCGCGGCTGGAGCCGTATGGCCTGTTCATTCTGCTCGGCCTGATGTTCACCGGCATCCTCGGTTACATCCTGTGGCCGCTCATCAGTGTTTTCATCGGCCTGACCGCACTGGTCACCGGCCTGGATTCCACCCAGCTGGTCGGCCTGATCCAGCTCGTACTGTCCTGACCGCCACCACTCACCACTCACCACTCACCACTCACCCAACATGTATTCCGATCGCGTTCTTTCCGGCATGCGCCCCACCGGGCGCCTGCATCTTGGCCACTATCACGGCGTCCTGAAAAACTGGCTGCGCCTGCAGAACGAATACCAGTGCCTGTTCTTCGTCGCCGACTGGCACGCGCTGACCACGCACTACGACACCCCCCAGGGGATCGACGAGAATGTGCGCGACATGGTGGTGGACTGGCTCGCCGCAGGCGTCGACCCGGCGCAGGCGACGCTGTTCGTGCAGTCGCGCGTGATCGAGCATGCCGAGCTGCATCTGCTGCTGTCGATGATGACGCCGCTCGGCTGGCTGGAACGCGTGCCCACCTATAAGGACCAGCAGGAAAAGCTGGCCAGCAAGGATCTCTCGACCTACGGCTTCCTGGGCTATCCGCTGTTGATGAGCGCCGACATCCTGATCTATCGCGCCAACCGGGTGCCGGTCGGTGAAGACCAGATTCCGCACATCGAATTCACCCGTGAACTGGCGCGCCGTTTCAACCACATGTACGGGCGCGAGCCGGGATTCGAGGACAAGGCGCGCGCCGCGGTCAAGAAGCTCGGTTCGAAGAAGGCCCGGCTGTACGAGGAATGTCGCACCGCCTATCAGGAGAAGGGCGACGACGAGGCGCTGGAATCGGCCAAGGCGCTATTGAACGATGCGCAGAACCTGTCGATGAACGATCGCGAACGCCTGTTCGGCTATCTCGAGGGCTCCGGCAAGATGATCCTCGTCGAACCCGAAGCGCTGCTGACCGAGGCCTCGAAAATGCCGGGGCTGGACGGGCAGAAGATGTCCAAGTCCTACGGCAACACCATCGCATTGCGCGAAGACCCCGAGACGGTCACAAAGAAAATCCGCACCATGCCGACCGACCCCGCGCGCGTCCGCCGCACCGATCCCGGCAACCCGGCCAATTGCCCGGTATGGCAGTTCCACCTGGTTTATTCGGACGACGCAACTCGGCAATGGGCCACGGCGGGCTGCACCAGTGCCGGCATCGGCTGCCTCGAATGCAAGCAGCCGGTAATCGACGCCGTGCTGGCCGAACTCGCGCCGATCCGTGAGCGTGCGGTGTATTACGAAGACCATCCCGACCAGGTGCGCAACATCCTTGCCGACGGCTGCGAAAAGGCGCAGGAGCTGGCGCGCGACACCATGCGTGACGTGCGGGAATCGATGGGGCTGACCTTCGGCTAGCAGGCGCCGTGCCGGCAAGGCTGCAAGGAGCCAAATCAAGCTGTTGCCGGTCGGCTGCTTTACGGTTGATTCACCTCGCCCTTGTCGGTTTTGAGCCTTTCGATCTCTTCCACCATTTTCTCGATGAAGATCAGGGCGGCCTCTAGCACGTCTTCCGCCGCCAGGGTCTTCTTGAACACCCCCGCCTTTTTCATGGTCTGATGCGCAGCGCGCAGTTTCTCGAGTTCGTCTCTCATGTTTCTCTCTATCCGGATTCGCAAGACAAAAAGAGTGGATCAAGGGAGCGCCATCAGGCATGCAAGCAACGACTGGCGTGTCAGGCCGCATACCCGAGCACGGCGAAATAATGGGATGTGGTGCCCGCCATGACACACAGATGCCAGATCAGGTGGCCGTACTTCAGACGCGAATCGAGGGCGAAAAAGACCACGCCCAGCGTGTAGGCCAGGCCACCCGCAAGCAGCCAGAGCAAGCCCGCCGTTGGCACGCTGGCAACCATGGGTTTGACGGCGACGACGATCAGCCATCCCATCGACAAATATAGACTGGTGGAGAGAATGGGATGGTCGCCCTTGTTGGAGACCTTCAATACGACACCACCTGCGGCAAGGCCCCAGACAATCCCCAGCAGCGTCCAGCCCCATGTGCCACGCAGCACCCCAAGCGTAAACGGTGTGTAGGTGCCCGCGATGAGCAGAAAGATCGCGGAATGCTCGATCAGCCGAAACACGCGCTTGGCCTTGCCGACGGGTAAGGCGTGGTAGAGGGTGGAGGACAAATACAGAATGATCACGGTCGCCGCAAAGATGCTTGCGCCGACGACGAAACGGGCATCGCCGTGCCGTACTGCAGTCAGAATGAGATAAGGCGTCCCGACGAGTGCGGCGACCAGCGCCAGCCCATGGCTGATGCTGTTTGCGATTTCTTCCCCCTGCGACTGCTGATACCTGGGAGATGCAGACCACGCATGCACACAAGATCCTTTCGAGATCTGACTCGGCCTGTCGGGTTCAGCTCATAGCAGGCGTGCCCACACACGTGCGCCAGCTTCCTTCAGACGCGACAGCAGGGAACGGTGTGCCCAATCGGCCCGGGTGATTTGCCGGGATGCCTGCAAATCCTGATCGAACATGGCCTGCATGCGGCTGCCGAAGTCCTGACCCAGAATCACGGCGTCGATCTCCTGGTTGTTCAGGCGGCTGCGCCAGTCCAGATTGGTGGAGCCGACCGTGGACCACACGCCGTCTATCATCGCGGTCTTCGAATGCAGAAGGGCATCCTGGCGTTCATAGATCCTGATTCCGCTATCCAGGAGTTCCTGATAAAACGAGCGCGAGGCATACAGCACCAGATCGGAATCCGATTTGCCGGGCAGCAGCAGCCGCACGTCCACGCCGCGCGCTGCGGCACCCTTGAGCGCGGCCAATAGCTGCGGGTCGGGAAGGAAGTAGGCATTGGTGAGATAGACCTGGCTTTCCGCGCTCTCGATGGCGGAGATCAGGGTGACGTACATCAGGCTGTATGGGTCGGCAGGCGAGCTGCCGATGGCGCGCACGACTTCCCGCCCCTTGTTGCCGAGCTGCGGAAAATAGTTACGGCCGCCCAGCGCATCGCCTTTCTGCCGTTCCCAGGTACTCATGAACAGCTTCTGGAAATCGGCTACCACTGGTCCTTCGATGCGCAGATGGGTATCGCGCCAGGTCGGACCGTCCAGGGTATGCCGGGCCTGTTTGCTGCGTGAAGACGAACCTCCGAACGAACCGGCCGAATACACGCTGCTGATATTGATGCCGCCGACGTAAGCGATCTTGCCGTCCACCACGAGCAGCTTGCGGTGATCGCGTTCGTTGAGCGCCCAGTCCTTGCGGGTTTTGAGCGGGTCGACCGGGTTGTATTCCAGCACATGGGCGCCGGCATCCACCAGCGGCTGGAAGAATTCCTTGGGCGTGGACAGCGATCCGACGCTGTCATAGAGCAGATTGACCTGCACCCCGGTGCGCTGCTTGACCAGCAGCGTATCGACGAGGCTCTGGCCGATCTCATCCGGCTCCAGGATGTAGGTTTCCAGATTGATGGTGTCCCTGGCTGCGTTGATCGCGGCAAACATGGAAGCATAGGTGGCCGGCCCATCCAGCAGCAGTTCAACCTTGTTGCCCACCACCAGCGGGCTGCCGCCCATTTCCTGCACCAGCGCCAGATGGCGTTCAAAGATATGGGTGTCATCGGCACCGAGCTTGAGCCGGGCCAGGATAGCCTTGCTCTGCTGACTGGATAAAGGGCCGTGTGCACCTTCCACCTGAATGGGATGGGACGGACGCATGGTCAGGTCGGGATTGATTCTGGGAAGCGAACCACAGCCCGCAAGCAGAAGGGGCGCCATGGCAGCCAGGAGCAGGCCGCGCCGCATCAGTGCCTGCAGGCGCTGACCGCAAGCCTGTTGCAACCCCGCCATTAAGTGGCATCTTTCCAAGTCGTTCTCCGTTGTTCTCTATACGCCGATGCCAGACTGGCGACGACCTGCCAGTTTAGTGTGCACACCCTGCCAGCAGGCCCGGCTCCGGCCTGCGCGGTGGGTCTAGCTGCCGGATTGGCCAAGGACGTGGAAAGGGTCGCCACGGGGAATGTCCGCAAGCAGGCGATCGTATTCCTTTTTGACCACTGCATAGCATTCGCATACCGCCTTTTCCAGTCCCACCCGGTCGAGCACTTCGATCCGTCCCCGGCTGTAGCGGATCAATCCGGCGCGCTGCAAATTCCCGGCGGCCTCGGTCACCCCTTCGCGACGCACGCCGAGCATGTTCGCGATCAGTTCCTGCGTCATGGTCAGCGAATCCGAGGACAGGCGGTCGAGGCTCAACAACAGCCAGCGGCACAGTTGCTGTTCGATCGAATGGTGCCGGTTGCATACTGCGGTCTGCGTCATCTGCGTGATCAGCGCCTGGGTGTAGCGCAGCAGCAAACGCAGCACCGGCCCGGCCCGGTTGAATTCCTGTTTCAGCCGTTCCGCTTTCAGGCGATAACCATGGCCCGCGCTCTGCACCACGGCCCGACTGGGCGTGCTGTCACCGCCCATGAATAGCGAAATGCCGAGGATTCCCTCGTTGCCGACGACCGCGATTTCGGCCGATGCCCCGTCCTCCAGCACATACAGTAGCGACACGATGGAGGTGGTGGGGAAATAGACATGACGCAACTGGGCCCCGGACTCGTACAGGACTTCGCCAAGCGGCATCGGAATCGATTCCAGGTGAGGAGACAGGCGTTCAAACTCGGCAGCGGGCAGGGCGGCGAGCAGATGGTTTTGCGTTGGGCTAGGGGGCGTGGCCATCAGTGAGCTCCAGTATTGTGTTCTGGCAATCCCGTAGCGGGGAGCGGGCAAAACAGGGTCGTATGCGGGCAGCGTAGCACGACTGATCTGGGTGCGACAGCGCACAGACAGCCCCAGGGACAATCGTTAGCCTGAAAATTATGGATGCGTGCTCAGGGGTCATGGATGCCAATTGCCCCGTGATGCTTCGACACGTGATGGCATGCTGATATCGGAACGCGATCAACACGCAGCGTGGTTAATCTGACGTTCGAAACAGAGGTGTTCCAATGAAAACGACGAAAATGTTTGCAGTCAGTACGCTGACCATGGCGGTGCTGCTCGGTTTGGGGGGGTGTAGCGGGATGTCGACGCGTGACAAGAGTACCGCAATCGGTGCCGGCGTCGGTGCTGTCGGGGGTGCCGTCCTCACGGGCGGCAGTGCGGTTGGAACGGTCGGCGGCGCAGCCGTCGGTGGCGTCATCGGCAACCAGGTCGGCAAATAAGCAATACGCCCCAACTCTCCGGCGCCGTGCCGTTCTGGACCGGCCACCCGCGCCAATGCAGGATGCCCAATCGCTCGCTAGCTTCAGGCCTGGTAGCTGTCCTTGGCTCGCCTGTAGCACGAGCAGGCCGAGGCTTCCAGGCCGGGACCATCAATGATGTCGATGTTTCCTCGGCTGTAGTCGATCAGTCCGCGTTGCTTGATGGCGTGCGCGGCATGGGTGACGCCGACCCGACGCACGCCCAGCATGTGCCCGATAAATTCATGGGTCAGGTGGAAATGATCCGAGCCTACCCGGTCGCGTGTCATCAGCAGCCAGCGTGCGAGGCGCGCCTCGACGACGTGAAAGCGATTGCACGCGGCGGTTTGCGCGATCTGAATCATCAATTCATGGGCATAGAGTCCCACCTGACGCTGCAGGGTCAGGCTATGCCGGAGTGCCTTGCGAAACGGTACGGCCTTCATCCGCATCGCCGTGCCGGCGCCTTGAACCAGCGCACGGACCGGACTCATGCTCACGCCCAATGCAAGCGAAACGCCCACCATGCCTTCGTGACCGACCATTCCCACCTCGAGTGCGAGGGGTGGATCGACCAATGTGAGTAAGGATATGAGCGAGTCGTTGGGAAAATAGACGTACCTGACCACGTCCCCTGGCTCATACAGCACCTCGCCAAATGCCAGCGTGACCGGCTCCAGGCTCGCCAGCAAGCGCCGGTATTCCGGACGCGAAAGCGCGGCCAGCAGTTTGTTGGAGGCCGGCAGCCAGTTGGTGGCCTGCATCAGCATCGGATGTCCTTCATGGACCATCCCAGGCGCGATTGCAGAGGAGTTTTGGAAAATGGCAACAAAGATAAGGCATACCACACAGGCTAAGGAAGGAAACGCCGACCGTCTGTACGCCATCGCACGGAAGCATTTTGCAGCGGGAATAGAAAACCGAACGGGTTTCGTCGCCACTATGTTCGACACCGTACAGACGGTATCCAGGTGTTTATCCTATAAAGAGAGTGTGGTTTTGATTTGGCTGATCGAAAGGCCTGAAGTGTGTGATGTATCCCGACGCACCTACAGTCTGCAGTCATGTCTTTTTGCCTCGACATCTTCATGGAGAATCAAGAATGAGCACTCAAAACGTACCTGACGAACCGGATTTCCCCGACGTGACCAAGGAACAGCTGATCGCTGACTTCAAGACAGTGGTGTCGGATGCGGAGGCCCTGATCAAGGCTACGGCCAACCAGGGTGGCGAGGCACTGGCCTCGGTTCGCGCCAAGGCCGAAGCGTCGCTTGCCAAGGCGAAGGCACAGATGGCCGACGCCGAAGCAGCGCTGCTGGTTCGGGCCAAGGCGGCTGCCAAGGCGACAGATGTCTACGTCCACGAGAATCCGTGGAAAGCGATCGGCATCTCTGCAAGTCTCGCGCTGCTTGTCGGCTTCATCATGGGCCGCCGCTAGTCGTCCGCTCATGAGCACGGAAACGCCAGGTAGCGGATCGGGATTATTCGATTCCCTGAAAGGGTTCGCAGCCAGTCTGGTTGCCATTGTACATACCCGGCTCGATCTGTTGTCGACGGATCTGGAGGAAGAGCGGACGCGACTGGCGTCGGTGTTGCTGATGCTGTTCGTGGCGCTGTTTTGCCTCGGTATCGGCGTGGTGCTGCTGACGATCCTGATTGCAGTCGTCTTCTGGGATAGCCACCGGCTCATGGCCTTGGGCGGGTTGACCGGATTCTTCCTGGTCAGCGGCGTGGTGACATTCGGGTGCGCGCGACGCAAGTTCAGAGCCAAGCCGAGATTGTTCGCGGCGAGTCTCGCTGAATTGTCCAAGGACAGGCAAAACCTGATGGATCGATCATGAATAGCAAATTGACCGAACTGGCCGAGCGTCGTAAGCATCTGGTGGCGCAGGCTGCGGTCCAGCGTACTGCGCTGGCGCAAAACGCGGCGCCCTGGCGCGCGCCCCTGGCGCTGGCAGACAGGGGCGTGGAAGCGCTTCGTACCATCAGGCGCCACCCCGCCTGGTTGCTGGGCGCCACCCTGCTGCTTGTGGCCTTGCGGCCGGGGCGAGCAGGCAGATTGACCCGGTTTGCCTGGGTGGGGTGGCAGGTCGGTCGTAGATTGTTCAGACGTTGAACGAACGAAGTGTCGGATGGTGAATCGCTGATTCACAGTCGACTTGTTGGATTGCAAGGTGTTGCAAGCAGGGCCTCTTGAACATCAAGAGAAATCGCAGGTACATCATTAATCAAGGAGCATGACCATGAAAAAACAGAGTCTTATCGCCGCCGCCCTTTCCGCTTTTCTGCTGGTTTCCGTCGTGGGGTGCGCATCGACGTCCAAGCAGGAGGGCACGGGTGAATATGTCGACGATGCCGTCATTACCACCAAGGTGAAAGCCGCCATTTTCAATGAACCCAGCCTGAAGTCGACCGAGATCAACGTCGAGACCTACAAGGGCGCGGTTCAGCTGAGCGGCTTTGTCAGTTCCCAGGCCGACATCAACAAAGCGGTCGATGTCGCACGTAGCGTAAAAGGCGTCGTCAGCGTCAAGAACAACATGCATGTGAAGTAAAAGTCTCAGTCGTTCGCCGCCTGTAACTGCCGCTGGATTCCCGTCTGGCCCGGTGAACAGGGTGGCCCGATGAATGTCGGGTCTGTCGAACGATTTTCCAAACCCATTATGAGGGGAGCGCAACATGCTTGAAACCATCATTGTCGTACTGGTGATCCTATGGCTGCTGGGTATGGTGACGTCCTACACCATGGGCGGACTCATTCACATTCTGCTGGTCATCGCGATCATCGTGGTCCTGATTCGCGTCATTCAAGGTCGGCGTCTCTAGCCCGCTTCGAGTGTTCCCCCATGCCGCTGCGTATACAAACCGGTCTGAATGACCGTACTGCGGCGCTCTCCAAACAGGAGGACAGAAAATGCGCTACCTGCTAATTGCATTGTCGATGTTGTTTATCCCGCTGACCCCGGCGCGCGCCGAGGTCAGCGTCGGCGTCGGCATCCACGTGCCCGGCGTCAGCATCGGCATCAATCTTCCGGCGTATCCGCGGCTCGTCCGGGTGCCAGGCTACCCCGTCTACTACGATCCTGGCGTGAATGTGAATTTCTTCTTTTACGATGGTCTGTACTGGGTATTCCAGGATGACAACTGGTATGCGAGCAGCTGGTACAACGGGCCGTGGGACTTGGTGGATCGTTATGACGTGCCGCTGTATGTACTGCGCGTTCCGGTCCGCTATTACCGTCATCCACCGTCGTATTTCCACGGCTGGCGTGCCGACGCGCCGCCGCGCTGGGGCGATCACTGGGGCCGCGACTGGGAACAGCGTCGAAGCGGATGGGATCACTGGGACCCGCATTCAGCGCCCCGCGCCGCGCCGTTGCCGAGCTACCAGCGCAATTATTCGGGCGACCGCTACCCACGTGAGCAGGAACGGCAACAATCGATCCGATCCGAGCGTTATCGCTACCAGCCACGCGAACCGGTGACGCAGCAGCATTATCAGCGGCAGCGTGACCAGAATCAGCGTGACCAGAATCAGAAGGGACCGCAAGACAAGGGCCGGGGAAACCAACATGAAGAGCGCGGACAGGATCGCCGGTAATGGCAGATGAACGAATGGCGGGCCCGCAACGGCCCGTGTGTGTGAAGGCGTGCGGGGCCATAAAAGCGGGGGTTGGTGAACCATGATTTTAGGTTTTT
>JAIBEL010000022.1 GCA_019459285.1 Rhizobium sp.
CTCGAGCGCCTGCGGGGCGAGACGCGTCTGCGCCGTCGAATGGCCGTGCTTGACGATGAAGTGCTCGACCAGGCCGGCGATGTCTTCGGTCCGCGCGCGCAGGGGCGGCAGTTCGATCGAGAACACGTTGACCCGGTAGTAGAGGTCTTCGCGCAGCGTGCCTTCCCGCACGCTTTCCAGCGGATCGCGGTTGGTGGCGGCAATGACGCGCAGGTCGAGCTCGATGACGCGGTTGCCGCCGAGGCGCTCGATGGTGTTTTCCTGCAGCACGCGCAGCAGCTTGGCCTGCAGCGGCAGCGGCATTTCGGTCAGCTCGTCGAGGAAGATCGTGCCGCCGTCGGCCAGTTCGAACTTGCCGACGCGTTCCTTGACCGCGCCGGTGAAGGCACCCTTCTCGTAGCCGAACAGTTCGCTCTCGAGGATGTCGGCCGGGATCGCCGCGCAATTGATCGGCACGAACAGCTTGTCGCGGCGCGGCGAGGCATGATGCAGCGCGCGCGCGGCGAGTTCCTTGCCGGTGCCGGTTTCGCCCGTGATCAGCACCGAGGCCTTGCTCGGCCCGACGCGCTGGATCAGTTCATACACTGCCCGCATCGGCTCGCTGGTGCCGACGAAGGCATCCCAGCCGCGCTCGATCTCCTGCCGCAGGAAGGCGTTCTGCTGTGCCACCGCGGCACCGTTCAGCACACGCTCGACGGCGAGTTCCACCACGTCGATGTCGAACGGCCGCAGGATGTAGTCGCAGGCGCCATGCTTCATCGCGGCCACCGCGGTCTCGATGGTGCCGTGCGCGGTGATCACCATCACCGGCACGTCCGACGCCTGTGCCCGCAGCGCAGCCAGCAGTTCGATGCCGTCCATCTCGGGCATGCGCAGGTCGGTGATGACGAGGTCGACGCTGTTCGCCTGGAACAGCGCGAGCGCTTCAATGCCGTTGCCGGCCGCGAGCACCCGGTGGCCCATCTTCTGCAACATGATTTCGAGGACGCGGCGCATCTTGGGTTCGTCGTCCACGACGAGGATCTGTCTGCCTTTCATGTCTCTCCCGATTGCCTGCGCGGCAAGCGGATGCGGAACAGCGCCCCGCCCAGCTTGCTTTCCGCCGCTTCGATTTCGCCCCCATGGGCACCCACGATCTGCTGCACGATGGCCAGTCCCAGCCCGATGCCGCCTTCGCGCTTGAAGAAGAAGGCCTCGAACACGCGGGTCCGTTCGGCCGGATCGATGCCCGGCCCGTCGTCGGCCATTTCGATGGTCAGGAATGCGTCGTCGTCATGAGTCGCCAGTTCGATCTGCCCGCCATGATCGAGGATCTGCAGGCCGTTCATCAACAGATTGAGCAAGACCTGGGTGATCTGTTCCGCGTCGCACTCGACCACCGGTTTCGCTGCCCGCAGGCGGGCGGTCACGCTGACCTGCTTCCTGTCGGCCTGCGCGCCCAGCATGGCGATGCTCTTCTCGATCAGCGCGTGCATGTCCACTGCGGCATACGACGGCGCGCGCGGCCGGGCGGTGTCGAGCATGGCCGACACCAGGCGGTTGAGCCGCTCGGTCTCGCTTTCGATGAAACCGACCAGCTCGCGTCCCTCGTCGCTGATGCCGGATTCGCGTTGCAGCATCTGCGCCGAGGAACGCAGGATGCCGAGCGGCGTGCGTACCTCGTGCGCGATCACCGAGGACATCTCGCCGACCACCGCCAGTTTCGATGCGCGCACCAGGTTCTGCTGCGACTGGTCGATGTCGCGCATCATCTGGACGAAGGCGTCGGTCAGTTCGCCGACTTCGCCGCCGCGCGCAACCGGCGGCGCCTGCAGGACCTTGTTGCGCATGTAGCCGCGGGCAAAGCCGGTCAGCGCGGCGACGGGCCGGGCGATCTCGCGGCTGACCCAGCTGGCCATGGAAAAGGTCAGCAGCATGATGAGGCCGAGCAGGCCGAGGAAGATGAGCGCCATGCGATGGACCGGCGCGAGCGCCTGGTCGACCGGCTGGATGATCAGCGTGGTCCAGCCGAAGCCGGCGAAATTGGCATAGCCACGCGCGCGCGCGGCGCCGACGATGACGTCGGAATCCGCCACCGGCGCGCCCGGCCGCACCGATACGGGCGGGCCTGTCGCGCCGGTGCGCCACGCGGCGAGCGCCTTGCCCAGCAGCATGCCGCGCGCACGGAGTTCCTTCGATGCTGCGATCAGCCGGCCCTCGCGATCGAGCACGGCCAGCATGCGGCCGCCGCCGCTGGTGGCCTGGTCCAGCACGTCGTCGATCTCGGTCCAGTCGAGTTTCAGACGCAGCTGGCCGAGCGTGCCGCCGGCGAACGCCGAGGCCACCGGCACCCGCATCACCAGCGCGCCGTCTTCCTGTCCGGTCGGCGACTCGAGCGCTACGTCCGCGCCCGACAGCGCGGCACCGAGCCAGACCGGCCGGTCCGTCACCCGGCGGCCGACCTCGGCCGCGTCGCTGCTGCTGATGATCCGCCCGTCGCGGTCGACGCACGCAAGCGCGAGATACACATCCTTGTAGCCGGCATGCAGGTCGGACAGGAAATGCGAGAGCCGCTTGTCGACGTCGCGCACCTGCAGGTCCTGCATGATGTCGAGATGGCTCCACGTGGCGGCGTTCTGCAGACGCTCGAACATCATCTTGTCGATGTCCGCGGCGACCCCGGTCGCCTGGATGGCGAGGTTGCGTTCGATCTCCGCCTGCACGGCCTCGCGCGCCTTGACAAAAGCCAGGCTGGCCAGAAGTATGGCGGGCAAAAGGCCGACGCTGAGGAAGGCGACGAGTAGCGTCTTGCGTATGGTCACACTGAGGATGGTAGCCGAATGAAAGTCTGGAATGAGGCCGGAACGCGACAAGAACACGAAAAATCCAGTCCGCCCCCGCCGACTTCGTGCCTGTCCCTGCGCGCTGTCGTGCGGCGGCTCGCCGCGTTCGTCCTGGCGTTCGCGTGCGCCCAGGCCGCCGCCGGGGACGGCGCATTGTCCGACATCAACTACCGTCTGGGCGAAGGCCTCCAGCTGGCGGACACCGGCTTCTCGCTGGGCGGCTATGCCACGGCCAGCTTTGAACACCTGCGCCATGCGCCCGCCCGCACCGCCCTCGACAACCTGAGCCTGTTCGTCTGGTGGCAGGGCGAGAGCCGCTGGAAATTCTTCTCCGAGCTCGATTACGAGAACGTGCTGGCGACGCCCGTGTCCGACCGCGAAGGGGAGACCCGCTACCTGGCGCTGGAGCGGCTCTATCTCGACTATGCGATCACCGACACCACCACGATCCGCGCCGGCAAGTTCCTCACCCCCATCGGCCGCTGGAATCTCATCCATGCGACGCCGCTGGTCTGGACGACATCGCGTCCGCTCGTCACCACCGAGACGTTTCCCACCAACGCGACGGGGCTGATGCTCAACGGGACGCTGCCCAACGTGGCGCACGGCACCGAGTATTCCCTCTACGCATCGAAAGGCGGGGAGTTGCGCCCCAATCCGGTTCTGGATCCGTTCTACGAGGCCATCGGCGCGCACGTGGCCTTCCCCCTGCTCACGGACGGACAGATCGGTTTTTCCTACGCCGCCTTCGAGCAACGCAAGACCCGCGACGAGAAAAAACGCCTGCTCGGCGTCGATTTCGTGTGGACGCGCAACCGCTACGAGATCAGCGGCGAAGGCATCTACCGATTCTCGGACAACGGCAGCGACTGGGACGAGAAAGGCGCCTTCGGCCAGCTGGTGGTCCCGCTGACCGCCAAGCTCTATGCGGTCGGCCGCTATGAACTCTACCGCAAGGCACAGGAAGCGCAGGCCACCCGGCTGTGGGTCGCCGGCCTGAATTATCGGGTCACGCCGGCGATCGTATTGAAGGCGGAATGGAACGGCGCCACGCACAACACCATCGACGCGCCCGAAGGCTTCATGTCCTCGCTCAGCCTGCTGTTCTGACGCGCCGCATGCCGACGATCCTGTCCCTGCTGGCGCTCTGGCTGGCCCTTGCCCTGCCCGCCGCGGCGGCCGACCTGCCGTTCGCGATCATCGCCGCGCCGGGTGCCACCGACCAGCACCTGACGCGCGAATCCGTCGCGCTGATATTCAAGCGCAAGCAGAACTACTGGGAAAACGGCACCCGCATCCAGCCCGTCAACCTGCCGCCGGCCCACCCGCTGCGCCGCGCGTTCTCGCGAACCATCCTGGGCCACGCGCCGGAAGCGCTGGAAGACTACTGGCGCGAGATGTATTTCCACGGTGTGCTGCCGCCGCACGTGCTGGCCTCGGAGGAGGCGGTCATCCTGTTCGTGCGGGCCACGCCGGGTGCGATCGGCTATGTCTCGACCTGCGTCCCGGAACACGGGGTCTCGGTTGTCTTCACCGTCGGCGAGGTGCCCGCCTGTCCCAAATAGCCGGCGACTGCAAGATTGGTCGACAAGACTTGCAGGATGCGCGACGGGAAGGTGGACCGGGCGGACCTTGAAGACCGCCGGCTTGATCGCTCAACACCTGTCATATCAAACGCTTGAGCGATTTTTCCAGCCGCGTTCGCCAGCTGGCACCGGTATTGCAATTCCCTGCCTGTCGTGTGGCATCTGCCGCACATCATGCCAAGGAAGCCGATGCCGTCCCACCCTGCCGCGCGCCTGCCGACGATCGATACGCCGCCGGCCATTCCGACCCTGCAGCCTCCACTGCGCAGCGTGGAACGCGCCGCTCCTGCTACGGACGAGGCGGCCGGCCAGCCGCGCTTTGAACTGTTCGAGCATATCGGCAGCAACCGGGCCACGGTCGAAGCCTTTATCAGCCAGTGTTTTGCGGAAAGCTTCGGTTCCCGCATCGAGGCCTTCATGCCGCGCCTGTTCAGCGTGCGCAACGAGGCAGGCGATCTCTGCGGCGCATTCGGCCTGCGCTCGGCCAGCCGCAACCTGTTTCTCGAACAATACCTCGACGCGCCGATAGAAAAAGTCATTGCGGCACGCGCCGGCAAACGCATCGAGCGTCACGTCATCGTCGAGGTCGGCCATTTCTCCGGGACGTTTCCGGGTGCGGTCCGCGCCATGATCGGTCTGCTGACGGCACGCCTCCACCAGGAAGGCTACGAGTGGGTGGTGTTCACCGGCACGACGGGGCTGCGCAACGCCTTTTGCCGGCTGGGCCTGTTCCCCCTCGACGTCCAGGCGGCCACGGCCGACCGTATCCCGGCGGACGAACGCGCCGCCTGGGGACGCTACTACGACCATGCACCGCGCGTGCTGGTCGGCAACGTCCAGGCCGGCTACAGAGCCATGCGGCTGCCCGTGCCGCCGCGCTGCTGCCTGGCCGGAGAACCGGCATGAGCCTGATTCTCGCCGCCCTGCACCGCCATGCGGCAAGCCATCCCGGCAAGGTGGCCCTGCAGGACGAACACGGTGCGCTCACCTATGGCGAACTGCCGGCTGAAATCGCAAGGCTGGCCGACCTGCTGCGCGCCGCGTCCCCGCGTGCGGTCGCGATCCTTGCCGACAACGGCAAGGCCTGGGCACTGGCCGATCTGGCTGCGCACGCAGCAGGCATCCCGAGCATTCCCTTGCCATTGTTTTTCTCGCCGACCCAGCTGGCCCACGTACTCAGGACCGCCGCGATCGACCTGGTGCTGACCGACCAGCCCCAGCGACTGCTGACCGCGCTGCAGCATCACGACCTTGCAGTCGAGTCCTTTTACGGCCCGCTGCGGCGGGTACGCCTGCCATCCGCCGCGCCTACTGCAGCGCTGCCCGCCGGGACGCGCAAGGTCACGTTCACGTCGGGGACGACGGGCGAGCCGAAAGGCGTCTGCCTGGGGCGCGACACGATGGAGACCGTCGCCGAGTCGCTGCGCATCGCCAGCGCGGCCCGCCGCGACGACCGCCATCTTGGCCTGCTTCCGTTGAGTACCCTGCTGGAAAACATCGGCGGGCTCTATACGCCGCTGCTGGCCGGCGCGACGATCTGCCTGCCGGGTCTGGCTTCGGTGGGGCTCTCCGGCAGTTCCGGGCTGGATGCCGGGCGCCTGCTGGCCGCACTGGGCGACTGGCACGCGAGCACTGCGATCATGGTCCCGCAGATGCTGCGGGAGATCGTCGCGGCGATCCAGACGGGAACCGCCCGGCCACATGGCCTGCGCTATCTGGCGGTCGGCGGCGCGCCGGTCGCGGTGCGGCTGATGGAGGCGGCCCATGCGTTGGGCCTGCCCGTACACGAAGGCTATGGCTTGTCGGAATGCGCGTCCGTCGTTGCCGTCAACCGCCCCGACGACAGCCGGCTCGGCAGTGTCGGCAAACTTCTGCCGCATCTCGAACTCGCCTTCGCCGACGACGGCGAGATCCTGGTTCGCGGCCTCCGCTGGCGCGGCTATCTGGGCGAGGACGACGCAGGAGCCGAGCCGGACGTCATCGCCACGGGCGACCTCGGCTATCGGGACGCAGACGGTTTCCTGTTCCTCACCGGACGCAAGAAGAACATGTTCGTCACTGCCTTCGGACGCAACGTCGCGCCCGAGTGGGTGGAAGGCGAGTTGGCGGCCGACCCGGCGATCGCCCAGGCCGCCTGCTTCGGCGAGGCCCGGCCATTCAATTGCGCCGTCATCGTGCACCGCCCGGGCATCCCGCAGGCGGCCATCGAGGCGGCGCTGGAACAGGTCAATCGACGGCTGCCCGACTATGCCCGGGTGCGCGCCTGGATTCCCGCCGCGGAACCCTTCACCGCAGGTAACGGGCTGTCGACGCCGAACGGCCGCTTGCGCCGCAGCGCCATCCTCGGGCGCTACGCCGCGCAGATCGACGCCTTGTATCCATCCTGAACCTGAACCGGACCCTTATGGATTTCTACCCGCACCTCCAGCACGCCACCGCCGCCGAACGCGCGGCCCTGCTGTCGACGCCCCTGATCACGGCCGCCCTGGCGGGCCAGGTGAAGCGGCCACACTACCTCGCCTTCCTCACCCGCGCCTTCCACCACGTCAAGCACACCGTTCCGCTGCTCATGGCCTGCGGCGCGCGCCTGACCGACCGCCAGGAATGGCTGCGCAGCGCGGTGGCCCATTACATCGAGGAAGAACTCGGCCATCACGAATGGATCCTCAATGACATTTCCGCTGCCGGCGGCGATGCGGACGCCGTCCGCGACAGCCAGCCCGATTTCGATACCGGCGTGATGGTCGCCTATGCCTACGACACGGTGATGCGGCGCAATCCGGTCGGCCTGTTCGGCATGGTGTACGTGCTCGAAGGCACCAGCGTCAGCCTCGCCTCGAATGCGGCGCGTGCGCTGCAGACGGCACTCGACCTGCCCCCGTCTGCCTTCACTTACCTGAGCAGCCACGGCGCACTCGACGTCGAGCACATCGGAGATTTCGAGCGGCTGGTCAACCGGCTCGACACAGAGGACGAGCGCGACAGCGTCGTACAAAACGCCCGCGCGTTCTTCCGTCTCTACGGCAACGTTTTTCGCAGCATCGATCTTCAGGAGAACACATGAACATATCCGGTAGCACGGTTCTGATCACAGGCGCCAGCGGCGGCATCGGCGGCGCCATCGCACGCGAACTCGCCTGGCGCGGCGCATCTCTGATCCTCGTCAATCGCGACAGCGACAGGCTGGAGCGCCTCGCCACGGAACTCCGCGGTTCGGGCGGCAAGGTCCTGGCGCTGACCGGCGACATCGCGCAGCCCGGCGTGCCGGCCCGCCTGATCGAGCAGGCACTCGAGCAGGCGGGAAGCATCGACATCCTGATCAATTGCGCAGGCGTGCAGAACTTCGGATTCTTTGCCCAGGAACGCGCCGCCGACACGGCCACGCTGTTCCAGGTCAACACCATCGCGCCGATCGCCCTGGTCAATGCCGTTCTGCCCCACATGCTGGCGCGTGGCACGGGAAAGATCGTCAACATCGGCTCGATCTTCGGCTCCATCGGCTTTCCCTGCTTCGCCTCCTATTCGGCCAGCAAGTTCGCGCTGCGCGGTTTTTCCGAAGCGTTACGGCGCGAGCTGGCGGGCACCGGCGTCGGCATCACCTACGTCGCCCCACGTTTCACCAAGACCGCCTTCAACCGCAACGTGGTCGCGCGCATGGCGAACGCCCTGAAGATGAACCAGGACGAGCCGGAAAGCGTGGCCGCCAGCGTCATCGCCACCATCGAACGCGACGATCGCGAGCGCTACCTCGGCTGGCCCGAGAAGCTGTTCGTGCGCATCAATTCGATCCTCCCGCACCTGGTCGACCCGAGCCTGATCAAACAGGCTGCCCTGATGCGCCCCTTCGCCACCGAATCCACCCGTTAAGCCTGCCACCCGGAGAACGACCATGTTCCGCACGTCCCTCGCCACGCTCGTCCTGTTCGCCAGTCTGAATGCAGCCAGCCTCGCCGCCACGCCCACGCTGGATGACGCCATCGCCGACCTCGGCCATCGCTGGGCGAAGGTGTCCTACCAGACGCCCAAAGCCGGCAAGGAAGCCGCATTCGACACCCTGATCGCGCATGCCCAACAGGTGGCCCAGGCCTACCCCAACCGGGCCGAGCCGATGATCTGGGAAGCCATCGTTCTCGCCAGCGCGGCCAAGGCCGACGGCGGCCTGGGTGCACTGAGCAAGGTCAAGCAGGCGCGCACCCTGCTGCTGGCAGCCGAGAAGATCAATCCGACTGCGCTGAACGGCTCCGTCTACAACTCGCTGGGCAGTCTCTACGCCAAGGTCCCGGGATGGCCGATCGGATTCGGCGACAAGCAGAATGCGAAGGCCTATCTTGAAAAGGCGCTCGCCATCAATCCCGACGGCATCGACCCCAATTACTTCTATGCGGACCTGCTCGCCGACCAGGGTGACTACGTACAGGCGGCCGATCACCTGAAGCGCGCCCTGGCCGCACCCGCCCGGCCCGGTCGTGAGGACGCCGATGCCGGCCGCCGCCAGGAAGCCCAGCAACTGCTGGACAACCTGCGGCAGAAGCATGGCGACCAGCTCGCCGGCAGATGACACCGCGCGGCGCGATGAACAAAACGGCCGACTGGCTCGACACGTTCTGGTGCCTGGTCTTCGTCCTCGCCAGCCTGGGAGGGTGGCTGTGGTTGTACTGGGACATGACCTATCCTGCTCAGCAGCTGATGTAGTCCCGCCTGCTACGTGCCGGCACGCCTGCTGTCGAGGCTGACGATGAGCACGCCCGCCAGCACCAGCGCGGAACCGGCAACCTGCAAGGGCGACAGGCCCTCCTGCAGGAACACATAGGCCATGAGGATGGTGCTGACCGGCCCGATGGAGCCGATCAGCGAGGTGTTGCCGGAACCGATACGGCGGATGGCGTGCGACAGCAGGAACACCGGCAGCAGCGTGGAAAAGATCGCCATGGCCAGGGCGAGTTCGTAGACCCGCGCCGGCACATCGAGCGCATGGAGCGGATGCGTGAATGCGAACTGTAGCAGGCTGGCCGTGGTCGCCACGATCATCGCATAGGCCGTGAAGCGTGCCGCGCCGATCCGCGCGATGGCATGGCCCGCGCCCACCAGGTAGACGGAATAGGACAGAGTACTGGCGAACACCAGCGACGCGCCCAGCACGATCCCGCCCTGCATCGTTCCCACGTCGTGGACAAACACCAATGCAATGCCCGCATAGCACACGGCCATCGCAGCCATGACCGACTTGCCGATGGAGCGCCGGTACAGCAGTGCCGACAGGATCACCGTCATCGTCGGATACAGGAACAGGATCAGCCGCTCCAGGCCGGCGGAGATCGTTTGCAGTCCGAGAAAATCCAGCAAGCTGGACAGGTAATAGCCGACCAGGCCCAGCACCAGCACGAGGAACCGGTCATGCCGGCTGAGCGGCTCGGCATGCTGGCGTCGGACCCACAGCGCCACCCCGATGAAGAACGGTACCGAAAACGCCATGCGCAAGGCCAGCAGCGTCACCGCATCGACACGGTCGAGGTAGGCCAGCTTGACAAGGATGGCCTTGGCCGAAAAACCCACCGCTGCGAGCAGCGCAAAGACCACGCCGACCAGCGCATCCTGATTGATCAATCCAGCTTGTGAAGTATTTGCCATGTTCAAGACCCTGAGGGATACGGCGGGTCGACGGCAAACGGGGTGCAAGGCGGTCGGACCCGCAGTGCCCCGTGAATGAAATTAAGTTAAGCGTGGAGCGGACTGCGGCACAGGGAGAACCCTAGCCACAGTCGCTTGGCGAAGTATGGTGCGGAAATGACGTGTTGCGCGTTCATGGACATGGAGCCTACCGGGACGGATCGGCCGGGTCAATGGAAACGCCCCGGCGGGGCCATTTCCATCGAGCCGGTCTCACACCTGGGGATGCGCGCGTTCACGCTTGCTGTGCAGCTTGTTGAGCGCATGCAGATAGGCCTTGGCCGAGGCCACCACGATGTCGGTGTCGGCACCCTGCCCGTTCACCACGCGCCCGTCCTGCGCCAGCCGCACCGTCACCTCGCCCTGCGCATCGGTGCCGCTGGTGATGTTGTTGACCGAATAGAGCAGCAGGTCCGCCCCGCTGTGGACCACCGATTCCAGCGCCTTGAAGGTCGCGTCGACCGGGCCCGAGCCCTCTCCGCTGGCTCGCCATTCCGCACCATCGTCGGTGAACACCAGTTGCGCAAGCGGCGTCTCGCCGGTCTCGGAACAGACTTTCATCGACACCAGCTTGAAGCGTTCGTGCTCGGTGGCATAGCCCTCGTCGGACACCAGCGCCTGCAGGTCCTCGTCGAAGATCTCGCGCTTCTTGTCGGCCAGATTCTTGAAGCGGGCGAACGCGGTATTGAGCGACTCTTCGGTTTCCAGAACAATGCCCAACTCGGCAAGCTTGCTCTTGAACGCGGCACGGCCGGAAAGTTTGCCGAGCGTCAGGCGATTGGCATTCCAGCCCACGTCCTCGGCCCGCATGATTTCGTAGGTCTCGCGGTGCTTGAGGACGCCGTCCTGGTGGATGCCGGATTCGTGGGCGAAGGCGTTGGCGCCGACGATGGCCTTGTTGGGCTGGACCGGATAGCCGGTGATGGTGGAGACGAGCTTGGACGCCGGCACGATCTGCGTGGCGTCGATGCGCGTGTCGCACTGGAACACGTCCTTGCGGGTGCGCACCGCCATCACGATCTCTTCCAGCGAGGCATTGCCGGCGCGTTCGCCCAGCCCGTTGATGGTGCATTCGACCTGGCGCGCGCCGTTCATCACCGCGGCAAGCGAGTTGGCGACCGCCATGCCGAGATCATTGTGGCAGTGGGTCGACCAGACGACCTTGTCGGAGCCGGGCACGCGCTCGATCAGCTGCTTCATGCGCTCGCCCCACAAGGCCGGGATGCTGTAGCCGACGGTGTCGGGCACGTTGATGGTCTTGGCACCGACCTTGATCACCTCGTCGAAGATGCGGACGAGGAAATCCATGTCGGAACGCACCGCGTCCTCGGCCGAGAATTCGACGTCGTCGGTGTATTCGAGTGCGAGCTTCACGGCCTTGACCGCCGCCTCGACCACCTGATCCGGCTGCATGCGCAGCTTCTTTTCCATGTGGATCGGGCTGGTGGCGATGAAGGTGTGGATGCGCCCCGACTTCGCGGGTTTGATCGCGCCGCCGGCGGCATGGATGTCGCGTTCGTTGGCACGCGCCAGCGAACAGATGGTCGAGTTCTGGATGGTCTCGGCAATGGTGCGGATCGCATCGGCGTCGCCCGGGCTCGCGGCAGCGAAGCCGGCCTCGATCACGTCGACGCCGAGCTTTTCCAGCTGGCGGGCGATGCGGAGCTTCTCTTCCTTGGTCATCGACGCGCCGGGGCTTTGCTCGCCGTCGCGCAAGGTGGTGTCGAAAATAAACAAACGGTCGTTCATGGCAGGCTCCATGGAGGGTCGGCGTCAAGCCGACGCATTATATCGGGTTGCCGCGAGAAGCAGGCGGCGCGGGGTACTGCGGGGGAGGGGGTTCAGTATGTGCGCGCGACGCGCAGCAGCAGGCTGCCGAACAGGACGTTCGACAGGCAGAGAAGATAGGACGGGTGCGACTGGTTAGACATGGCCCAAATTCTATCTATTTTTCGCCGCCCTGCAAGGGGGCAGCCGTCTCGACCGATTTTTTGTGGCGAATCCGCTGCAACAGCGCGTCGACATAGCCCGACAGCCCGTACAGCAGGAACACGACGAACAGCACTTCGGGCGGGCTGGTCGACACCAGGATGAAGGCCAGCACGATCAAGAGGATGACGAAGAACGGCACGCTCTTCCTGAGGTTGATTTCCTTGCCGCTGTAATAGCGGAAGTTGCTGACCATGGTGAGGCCGCCGAACAACGCGATCACGGCAGCCAGCCAGCGTATGTCGTGGCCTGCCACGCCATACTCGACCATCACCCAGACGAAGCCGGCGACCAGCGCCGCGGCCGCGGGACTGGGCAGCCCCTGGAAGAAGCGCTTGTCGGTGACGGTGTCGATCTGCGTGTTGAAGCGCGCCAGCCGCAACGCGGCACCCGAGCAATAGACGAAGGCGGCGATCCAGCCGAACTTGCCCAGGCCCTGCAGGGCGAATTCGTAGATCACCAGCGCCGGCGCCACGCCGAACGACACCATGTCGGACAGGCTGTCGTACTCGGCGCCGAAGGCGCTCTGGGTATGCGTCATGCGGGCGACGCGGCCGTCAAGGCCATCGAGCACCATGGCGATGAAAATCGCTACTGCCGCGAGTTCGAAGCGGCCATTCATCGCCTGCACGATCGCGAAGAAACCGGCGAACAGTGCACCGGTGGTGAACAGGTTGGGCAGCAGATAGATGCCGCGGTCACGCATCCGGGAGCGCTTCGATTCAGTCTTGCGGTGGTGGAAGTCGAGCATGGCCAACCAAGGTTACCAGCGAGCCAGTATGGTACGCCCGCCCGTGACCTTTTGCCCGATCGAGACTTCGGCACGCGCCGTCGTCGGCAGATAGACGTCGACCCGCGAACCGAAGCGGATGAAGCCGTAGCGCTGGCCGCGCACCAGTTTGTCGCCGGTGCGCACGTAGCACAGGATGCGCCGCGCGATCAGGCCGGCAATCTGCACGCTCGTCACATCGCCGCGCGCGGTCTGGATCCAGATCGCGTTGCGTTCGTTTTCGGTGGATGCCTTGTCGAGGTCGGCGTTGACGAAGCTGCCGGGCATGTACCAGAGCCCCTTGATCTCGCCGTCGACCGGGCTTTTGTTGGAGTGCACGTTGAACACGTTCATGAACACGCTGATCTTCAACGCATCGCGTTCCAGGTAGGAATCGCGCACCTTCTCCACCGAGACGATGCGACCATCCGCAGGCGAGATCACCGCATTGGCATCGGCCGGCGGTACGCGCGCCGGATCGCGGAAGAACTGCAGCGCGAACACCGCCCAGATCCAGAACGGAATCGACCACCAGCCGATGAGCCAGGTGGCGATGAGGGCGGCCGCAAACGCGGCCAGGAGGACCAGCCAGCCCTCACGGGCGATGAGAGGATGTGTCATAAATTCGGTGAGGGGTGAGGAGAAAGGGGTGAGGCGCGCGGGCCAACCAGCCCTCACGCCTCACCCCTGGCCTTACGCGTGCATCAGTTCTTCGATTGGTCGACCAGCTTGTTCTTGCTGATCCACGGCATCATCGCGCGCAGCTTGGCGCCGACGACTTCGATTTGATGCTCGGCGTTGAGGCGGCGACGGGCGGTCATCTCGGGGTAGTTGGTGCGGCCTTCGAGGATGAACTGCTTGGCGTAGTTGCCGTTCTGGATGTTGTCCAGGCATTCCTTCATCGCGGCCTTCGACTGCGCGTTGATGACTTTGGGACCGGTCACGTATTCGCCGTATTCCGCGTTGTTGGAGATCGAGTAGTTCATGTTGGCGATGCCGCCTTCGTACATCAGGTCAACGATCAGCTTCAGTTCGTGCAGGCACTCGAAGTAGGCCATTTCCGGCGCGTAGCCCGCTTCGGTCAGGGTTTCGAAACCGGCCTTCACCAGGTCGACGCAGCCGCCGCACAGCACGGCCTGCTCGCCGAACAGGTCGGTCTCGGTCTCTTCGCGGAAGGACGTTTCGATCACGCCGCCCTTGGTGCCGCCGTTGGCAGCCGCATACGACAGAGCGAGGTCACGCGCCTTGCCGGACTTGTCCTGATAGACCGCGATCAGCGAGGGCACGCCGCCGCCCTGGGTGTAGGTGGAACGCACCAGATGGCCGGGGCCCTTGGGGGCGACCATCACGACGTCGAGGTCGGCGCGCGGGGTGATCTGGTTGTAGTGCACGTTGAAGCCGTGGGCGAAAGCGAGCGTCGCACCCTGCTTCAGGTTGGGTTCGATGTCGTTGTAATACGTGCCCGCCATCAGCTCGTCGGGGATCAGGATCATGACGAAGTCGGCGGCCTTCACGGCGTCGGCGATTTCCTTGACGTCGAGCTTGGCCTTCTTGGCCTTGTCCCACGAGGCGCCGCCCTTGCGCAGGCCGACGGTCACTTTCACGCCGGAATCCTTCAGATTGTTGGCGTGGGCATGGCCCTGCGAGCCGTAGCCGACGATGGCGACCTTGCGCTTCTTGATGAGGGAAAGGTCGGCGTCCTTGTCGTAGAAAACTTTCATGGTGAATTCCTGAAGAAATGAAAAATCAGATTTTGAGACTGCGCTCGCCGCGTCCAATGCCAGACGCGCCGGTGCGCACGGTTTCGAGGATGAAGGCGGAATCGATCGCCTCCAGGAAGGCGTCGAGCTTGGAGCCCGCACCGGTCAGTTCGATGGTGTAGGTCGACTCGGTCACGTCGATGATGTTGCCGCGGAAGATATCGGCGGTGCGCTTGATCTCTTCGCGATCCGCCCCCATCGCCCGGAGCTTGACCAGCATCAGTTCACGCTCGATGTGACTGCCCTCGGTCAGGTCCATTACCTTGATCACGTCGACCAGCTTGTTCAGCTGCTTGGTGATCTGTTCGATGATGTCTTCGGACCCCACGGTGACGATAGTCATGCGCGACAGCGTGGCATCCTCGGTCGGCGCCACGGTGAGCGACTCGATGTTGTAGGCCCGCGCGGAAAACAGCCCGGCCACGCGCGACAGCGCACCCGCTTCGTTTTCCATCAGCAGCGAAATGATATGGCGGCGGCTCATTACAGTTCCTCCGCCAGAATCATTTCCGACAGGCCCTTGCCGCCTTCCACCATGGGGAAGACGTTCTCGGTCTGGTCGGTCTGGAAGTCCATGAACACCATTCGTTCCTTGAGCGCGGGCGAGAAGGCCTCCTTCAGCGCGGCCTCGACGTCCTCGGGCTTGTCGATGCGCATGCCGACGTGGCCATAGGCTTCGGCCAGCTTGACGAAATCAGGCAGCGACTCCATGTAGGACTCGGCGTAGCGGCTGCCGTAGAAGAACTCCTGCCACTGCCGCACCATGCCCATGTAGCGGTTGTTGAGCGTGACGACCTTGACCGGGATGCGGTACTGCTTGCAGGTCGAGAGTTCCTGGATGTTCATCTGGATGCTCGATTCGCCGGTGATGCAGGCGACCTGCGCGTCGGGGAACGCGAGCTGCACGCCCATGGCATACGGCAGGCCGACGCCCATGGTGCCCAGGCCGCCGGAGTTGATCCAGCGGCGCGGCTTGTCGAATTTGTAGTACTGCGCCGCCCACATCTGGTGCTGGCCCACGTCGGACGTCACGTAGGCGTCGCCCTTGGTCACTTCCCACAACTTTTCAACCACGTACTGCGGCTTGATGATCGGGCTGTTGCGGTTGTACTTGAGGCAGTTCTTCGAGCGCCACAATTCGATCTGCGTCCACCAGGCGTTCAGCGCGGCCACATCCGGTTTTTCCTTGGCCTGTTTCAACAGGGCCAGCATGTCGGTCAGCACGTTCTTGACGTCGCCGACGATCGGCACGTCGACCTTGACACGCTTGGAGATCGACGAAGGATCGACGTCGATATGAATGATGCGGCGCTGCTCGCGCGCGAAATGCGCGGGGTTGCCGATCACACGGTCATCGAAGCGCGCACCGACTGCCAGCAGCACGTCACTGTGCTGCATCGCCATGTTGGCTTCGTAGGTGCCGTGCATGCCCAGCATGCCGAGGTTCTGCCGGTCGGTCGCGGGGTAACCGCCCAACCCCATCAGGGTATTGGTGATGGGGAAGCCCAGCAGGCGTGTCAATTCGGCCAGTTGTTCCGAGGCATCGCCCAGCACCACGCCGCCGCCGGCGTAGATCATCGGGCGCTTGGCTTCCAGCAGCATCTGCACGGCACGCTTCATCTGGCCGCTATGGCCTTTCACCACCGGGCTATACGAACGCATCTCGACCGTCGCCGGGTATTCGAAATCCGTGGTGTGATAGGTCACATCCTTGGGCACGTCGACCACGACCGGGCCGGGCCGGCCGGTGGCCGCGATGATGAAGGCTTTCTTCATCGTCGCGGCGAGGTCTTTCACGTCCTTGACGAGGAAGTTGTGCTTGACGCAGGGACGCGTGATGCCGACGGTGTCGACTTCCTGGAAGGCATCGAGGCCGATCGCCGGCGTCGGCACCTGGCCGGTGACCACGACGATGGGAATGGAATCCATGTAGGCGGTGGCGATACCGGTCACCGCATTGGTGACGCCCGGGCCGGAGGTGACCAGCGCCACGCCGACACGGCCGGTGGAACGCGCATAGGCATCGGCGGCATGCACCGCGGCCTGCTCGTGGCGCACCAGCACATGTTTGAACTTGTTCTGCTTGAAGATTTCGTCGTAGATGTTGAGCACGGCCCCGCCGGGATAGCCGAACACGAACTCGACCCCCTCTTCGGCCAGACAACGTACGACGATCTCGGCGCCCGTGGCTTCCATAAACTGGTAAAAAATCAATTCGTTGGTGAACCCGTGAGGGTAATCGTTTTGCCCTGTAACGGTCAAGAAATCATGCCATGGCAACCATCCGGCAGACTTCCGCACCTTGATTTCACGATTTTCACGCCGGGCCGGCAAACATTCCCCGGCCAATGAAAAACCCCTCCGGCACGGAGGGGCGGAGCGACGAGCCGCTCAATATTCACAACGCCGCAGGCGTGCCTGGGCGTATTACTCGTGTGCGGCTTCGCGGAGCGCCAGCATGACTTCGCTCAACGCCCCTTCCGCGTTCTCGAACAGGCAGACCATGTTGCCGACGCTGCATACAGTCGTCGCGACCCCCTGAACGATCCAGCCCTGCGACGGAGACCAGCCGCGCATTTGCGAAAACAGGGACAGCAGATCCGTATTGCCCGACACCATGCGGCGATACCAGTGGGCGAATTTCGCCAAACGCTCCATCAATTCGGGCGACAGCATGCCTTCGGCCTCCATGATCACGCCGTCGTCACGAAAGCGGCACACGGCCGTCACGCCGTCGAGCACCAGGATTTTTCTCAGCGACATACGCGCTCCTCAGGCCTGCAGGGCATTGAACGTGGCTTCGTAATCGGCGTCGCGATTCCTGACCACCACGCCGCAGTTGCCGTTCACCACCACCGACCATTCCAGCCCCACCACCGAGAATCCCTTGATCGGCTGGAATCCGCTTTGACCCGTGAGTGCTTCCCAGCCACGCGCTTCCATACCGGCAATCGCCAGATTGGCCACGCACGAACGCGCCAGCAAGTCCAGCACCTGCGGCGTCAGTTCGGTACCCTCGCGCAACACATGCGATTGCAGATCCCCCTTGTCGGCGTAGGTAAACGCCGCGAGTGCGCCTGGCAAATCCATCATTTTCTGCAGATCCATCTTGTCTCCCCCCTTCATATCAATATCAGACTTCAGTACAGCGCTTCTTTGGTATCGCCCCCCAGCCTGGCATACAGATTGACCAGCAGGTCATCCTGCACGTCGCCGACTTTGGCGCGCATGATGGTCATGACGTCGTTGAGCAAATCGTCACGGTTTTCGATGAAGGAAAAATAGTTGCCGACCGCGCACACCGTCACCTGTGCGCCGCGCACGATCCAGCCTTGCACCGGACGGCACCCGCAACTCTCGGAGAAGGAATCGAGGATTTCGGCCTGCATGTTGACCGACAGGGTATTGGCGCGGCAGAGGATCGACGCCATGCGCGCAAATTCGTCGGTCAGTGCGCCTTGATAAGAGAACCGGTCGCCACGATATGCATATTCGCCGGCAGCGATGACGCCGGGGATTGCCATGAGTTGCTTTACGATGTGCATCGAGCCCCCTCCTTGGTTTTGATTTGTATGCGGTGCGCTGTGGCAAAGTGTCGCACCTAAGTCGCAATATAGAGCCTCCATGCAAGACAACGCAATAGCCCCCGTTTCTGCCACTTTTCTGGCGCGCGTCGCCGCGATGATCTACGAACTGCTGCTGGTGACCGCAGTCCTGTTCGTCGCCTCGCTTCCCTTTCTCTATCTGGTTGGCAATGCCGAGACCGGCTGGCGGCATTATGTCTTTCAGTTGTATCTGATCGGCGTGCTGTTCGCCTACTTCAGCGCGTTCTGGATGCGCAGCGGGCAAACCCTGGCCATGAAAACCTGGCGTATCCGGCTGGTCGATCTGAACGGCGGCCGCCCCACCCTCCGGCAGTCCGCACTGCGCTTCGTCTTTGCACTGCTCGGCCTCGCGCTGGCAGGCGCCGGTTTCTGGTGGGCCCTGTTCGACCGCGACCGCCAGTTCCTGCACGACCGCCTGGCACGCACCCGCCTGGTTCGCGTGCCGCGCAAGGCATGAACTGGCGCGACCATCTGCAGACCCGCCTGCTGGAGATCCAGCCAGACAGCGTGTGCGCACTCGATGAGGTCGCCCAGCAACTGGTTCGCGACGTGTTGCATGACATCCCGCTACACACCTCCACCACCAATCCGCCCGCCCAGCCCTGCGCGCTGGCCCTGGGAGTCGACGCGCTGAACGGGCTGGACGCGCAGCAGGCCCGGCACCTGATCAGCCGCACGCGCCTCTATGTCGCGCCGCGCCTCCTGCTTGCCGCGCTGCCCGACTGCGCACTGGACGACGCGGCCTTTCGCGCCCTCGGCTTTATGCTGTCGTCGACGGGGCCGACGGAAGGTCCGCGCATCTACTACTACGACCTCGAGACCTACAAGACGGTGCCGGACTGGCTCAATTCCCGCTTCTGGGCACATCCCGAACGCTGGGAACCCTGAAAAGGACGCCGGCGCGCTTCCGCGCGCAAGCGCCCCCGCATACGTTACACTGGCCTCTGCCTCGCTCCGCCCTGCCTGACTGCCATGAACTTCACCCCCCACAACACGCTTGAAGAACAGCTTGCCGCCGTCCATGCCGGCACGCTCGATCCCGAGACCTTCGTGCTGCGCCTGCTCGACCAGCAGCTGTTCATGCCGGTGCGCGACGAGAAGGACGCCATCCAGGGTTTCCAGCGCTCGACCCAGGCCGAGCCGCTGATCATCGAAGACGAGGACGGCGAACGCGTACTGGTGATGTTCACCAGTCCCGAACGCGCCAAGCCGTTTGTCGAACATTTCCCCGACTTCTCGGGCGGCCTGCTGACCGAGTTTTCCTGGCTGCTGCGCCGCATCGGCGGCGGCATACCGATTGCGTTGAACCCGGGCTGGGACATCGGCATGGATTTCGATGCCGACATGATTGCGCAACTGGTGGCGCAACTCCCGCCCGAACAACCGGTCTGACGCACACCCCCTGCCTCATCGCTTCGCCATGTTGTCCGACCCCGCACTTGCCGCCTTCCGTTCCGCCCTCGGCGCCGATCGCGTCTTTGATGACGCCGCCACGTGTGCGCTCTATGCCTGCGATGAAACGCCGCGCCGGGTCGAACCCGACGCCGTGCTGTTCCCGTCTTCGCACGACGAAGTGCTTGCACTCGTGCGCGCCGCCTTCGAACACCGGATTGCACTGACCCCGCGCGGCGCCGGTTCCGGCAACGTCGGCGGCGCGCTGCCCGCGCCCGGCAGCGTCGTCGTCAGCTTCGAATGCATGCGCCGCGTGCTCGAATTCGACCCGGCCAACCGGCTCATCGTCGTCGAGCCTGGCGTGGTCACCGAGGAAATCGACCGCACTGCGCGCGGCGCCGGACTGTTCTATCCGCCCGACCCCGGCAGCAGCGCCTATTGCCGCATCGGCGGCAACCTCGCGATGAACGCCGCCGGTCCGCGTGCCGTGAAATACGGCGTCACCCGCGATTACGTACTGGGGCTGCGCGCCGTCACCGGCGACGGCCGCGAAATCCGTACCGGCTGCCGTACCACCAAGGGCGTCACCGGCTACGATCTCACCCGTCTGCTGATCGGGTCCGGCGGCACCCTTGCCCTCATCACCGAGGCCACGCTGAAACTGCTGCCCGCGCCGGAGGCCATCGCCACCCTGCGCCTGTGTTTTGCCAGCAACCGGGCCGCGCTCGATGCGGTCGGCCGTGTCATGCGCCAGGCTGTGGTACCCAGTGCGCTCGAGTTCATGGACCGGCACGCCATCGACGCCATCCGACCGACCGGCGCGGCGGACGATCTGCCGCCTGGCACGCAGGCCCTGCTGATGGTCGAGGCCGACGGTGTCGCGCAGGATCTGCCGCGTCAGATCGCCGCGCTGGAACAGGCGCTCGCCGGCAATGGTCTGCTCGAAATGAAGAGCGGATTCGCGCGCGCCGACATCACTCGGCTGTGGACGGCGCGCAAATCGCTGTCGCACGCAGTCAAGCAGATCGCGCCGCTCAAGATCAACGAAGACGTCGTAGTGCCCGTGTCGAAGCTCGCCGACCTCGTCGACTTCCTCGACCACACCGCGCAGACCCAACAGCTGCCGATCGTCTCATTCGGCCATGCCGGCAACGGCAACCTGCACGTCAACCTGATGGTGCACCCCGACGATGTCGACGAAATGGCGCGGGCGCGCCTCGCGCTCGATGCCATCATGCTGCACGTACTGGCACTGGGCGGCACGCTCTCAGGCGAGCACGGCATCGGTACCGAAAAACGCCGTTTCGTGCCGCAGGAAATCGATCCTCCCACGCTCGAACTGATGCGCGCGATCAAACGGCAATTCGATCCGCACGGCCTGCTCAATCCCGGCAAACTTTTTCCTGACTGAGATCGCCGCGAAGGCTTTACAAGCACGAAATGCATCTATAGAATGCGCGGCTTCGTTGGGGGTATAGCTCAGCTGGGAGAGCGCTTGCATGGCATGCAAGAGGTCAGCGGTTCGATCCCGCTTACCTCCACCAACTGACAGGATGTACGATGCACAAGCTTGGCGTCATCACCACACTGCTGGGGTTGATCCTGAGTGTAACGGGCTTGGCAGTCGGGTTTTGGGAAATGCTTCATGGCAACGGGAACGCACAGTTCTGGCTCTCGCTGATACCATTGGGCTTCGTCGGATTGTTTGTCGGCGTCACCTTGACCCAGCTGTACAACAAGCAGGAAGGGCGCAAGCCTGAGTAGTAAAAGTTGGCGGTTCACACCGTCGTCCGGGTCCCCATCGTCTAGAGGCCTAGGACATCGCCCTTTCACGGCGGTAACCGGGGTTCGAATCCCCGTGGGGACGCCACCTTACATCCGTAAGGTGATCAATATCCAGCCCTTCCCGGGCTGGCAAAAATCAAACTGAACCGAATACAGCCTGGGAAATGACGGCTGGCTTTTCTGTGTGCGACGCACATCGGGTGAACCCAACGTGGCGCCCCGAAGACGAATCGAACGTCCGACCTACCCCTTAGGAGGGGGTTGCTCTATCCACTGAGCTACCGGGGCGTGGCGCGCATTCTACCGAATACCGTGTGTATACACGAACTGTCGCGTATACACTCCGTATCTGCCAGGGGCAGTCTATGATGCATTTCAGGAGAACCTATGTTCAAAATGATAATGGGCGGACTGGCGGTGCTGCTGCTGGTTGCGAGCGTGGCGTTCTGGATGCTGAGACCCGGTACGCAACGGACGGCGGGCAGTGCCGCACCGGACTTCGCCCTGAAGGACCAGAACGGCCGGATGCACTGTCTGGGCGACTACGCCGGGCGCTGGCTGGTCCTGTATTTCTATCCGCGCGACGACACGCCGGTCTGCACCCGCGAAGCCTGCCGTTTCCGCGACGACATCGGCACCCTGGGAAAACTCGATGCGGCCGTAGTCGGCGTCAGTGTCGACAGCACGCGTTCGCATGCCGACTTTTCCCGCAAATACGGCCTGCCGTTTCCACTGCTGTCCGACCCCGACGGGCGCACCGCCAGCGCCTATGACAGCCTGCTCAACCTCGGAATCATCCGCTTCGCCCGCCGCCACACGTTCATCATTGCCCCGGATGGACGTATCGCAGCCCGGTTCGATCACGTAGACCCCGCGCGACACGCCGAAGAAGTCAGGGATGCCCTGCGAAGTTTGCAAGGTTCCGGCGCGCCCCACATTTTCGCGGCGGCGGGCCGTGGCTAACCCTTCCCCGCCCACGAATCCCAGCCTTATACAGAGGGGGTTTTCTCCCCTTATCGGAACTGCCTTTATTGCCCTGATCGCATTGATCTGCGGCCTTTTGTTCAACAGCCTTTTCCAGCTCAAGGCGCTGGGCAGGCAATTGAACATCGTGGTCGAGCTTCACAATCGCAAGATCGACCTCATCACGCAAACCCAGGTGGCGGCGCATATCCGCACTGACAGCCTGTTCCGCATGGTGCTGGCCGACGACCCCTTCGAACGCGACGCCCACTTCCTGCAATTCAACCATGCTGGCTTTCTTGTCATGCAAGGGCGAAACTCGCTGCGTGAACTGGGGCTCACCGCCACCGAGCAGCGCAACTTCGATGCCCAGACGCAGCTGATCATGCGGATCCGGGCGGTACAGGAACACCTGATCGACCTGCTTCATGCCAATCAGAATCTTATGGCACGCCAGGTGTTGGTACACGAAGCCATTCCCCTTCAGGAACAGTTCAACCAACAGCTGGCCACGATGCGCACGGCCTACCAGAGGGCCAATCTGGCCGCCCAGAAACAGGCGCAGCAGACCTACCGGCACGCGCTTTATCTCACGCTGGCCTTCGGTCTCGCGGCCATCACGCTGGCGCTGCTGATTGCCTGGCAGACGACACGCAAGATCAAACTGAAGTCGCAACGAATTCACGATCAGATGGAAGAACTGGAACATTCGCGTGCAGCCCTGCGCGAAGAGGCCACCCACGATCCCCTGACCGGTCTGGCCAACCGGCGGCTGTTCTACGACCGGCTGCAGCAGGCGATCCGCCATGCCCTGCGCTATGGCGGCAAAGTGGGCATCCTGTACCTGGACATGGACCGTTTCAAGGACATCAACGACCGGCACGGCCATCACGTCGGCGATGCCGTATTGATGGAAGTGGCGCAAAGACTGAAAGATTGCGTACGCGAATCCGATTCGGTGGCGCGCCTGGGCGGAGACGAGTTCGTGATATTGCTGGAAGGCGTTCAGGGACGCCAGGACTGCATTGCCGCCGCGCTCAAGATCGAACAGAGTCTGGCGCATACCACCCGCTTCGACGACCTGCATCTGGAGATCGACGCCAGCATCGGCCAGGCGCTCTACCCCGACGACGGCAACGACGAAGACGCCTTGATCCGGGCGGCCGACGCGGCCATGTACCAGGTCAAATCCGGCAGCGAGTCCGAGCGTCAGAGTCGTCTGCCGTTTCAGTAAAGCGAATCAGCGCGGCTTCAGACGGATCGCCTCGCGTTCACGCCGCGCCTTGGCGCCCCATATCCATACATACTGCACGCCGGAAGCCACGGCGATGGCGAAGACGGCGACGAACAGAGCATGCAGCCAGTCGCCCAGCGCCAGCAGCCCGGCCAGTCCACCCAACACCAGTGCCAGCAGCGCGAATTCGGCGAACATGTGCGTCTTGCCGAGCCAGGTCGGGTGAATTTCCAGGTGCCCTGCCAGGCCGCGATAGCTCAACGCACCCAGCACGATGATGCTGTCGCGCAACAGGATCGCCAGCGTCACCCACAGCGGGATCGCACCCACCTGGGTCAGCATGACCAGCGTCACCACGCCCAGCGCCTTGTCGGCGACGGTATCGAGCGCAGCGCCCAGCTGGGTCAGCTGATTGAGCCAGCGTGCCAGCAGGCCGTCGATGCCATCCGATACCGCAGCCGCCAGGAACAGCCAGCATGCGGCTTCCCAGCGCTGCTGCAGGATCAGCCATGCCACGCCCGGAACGGCGGCCAGGCGCAGCAGGGTGATGACGTTCGGCAGATTGAATACGCGTTCGCTCATAGGCGCACGCTACTCAATTTAGGGGCTGTCTGGCAAGTTCGTTCCACAGTTTGTCGAGCCGCTTCGCCGATACCGGGAACGGCGTTTTCAGTTCCTGGGCAAAGAGCGATATCCGCAATTCCTCCAGCTGCCAGCGGAAATCGTCCAGCGCGGCGGATGCCGTGCCCACTACCTGGCCTCGCCGCGCCAGATATTTGTTCTGCAGCGTCAGCACGCCGGCCATGCCGCGCGCGTCGCGCTGCTCGGCGGCTGGCAGCTTCTCCAGCCGCTTGAGGATGCCGCGCAGGTAACGCGGCAAATCCTTCAAATGCGCCCACGGCGTGGCTGTGATGAAGTCTGCCGGCATCAGTGCGGCGAGATGCGCGGTTTCGTCGCGCATCACCGCTGTGAACTGCGGCTTGGCATTCAAGCGCGCCGACACCTGCGCATGCAGGTCGAGGATTTCCGCGCTGTCGCGCAGCAGCGCTTGCTTCACCACGGCAATTTTCGGCTTGGCGCGCTCCTTCTGCTTGCCGAAGGCCTTCCCGTCGCGCGGCGTGTCGTCGTCGCCCAGCAGTGCGCGGGTGGCGATCGCATCGATGAGCGCGGCGCGCAGCTGCTCGGGACTGCCGAAGCTGCGGAATTTCAGCGCCAGCGCGGTTTCTCGCGCCAGGTCCTTGTCGAGCTGCTTGAACTGCGCCGCCAGCGCGATGCGCAGCAGCCGCACCACGCCACGTCGCGTTTCACTTTCAGCCACGTCGGCGGCATCGAGCAGCCGCAGGTCGACGCTCTCGCCGTTGTCGACCAGCGCCGGATAGCCGATCAGTTCGCGCCCGCCGCGTTTGAATTTCACCTGCTCAGGCAGGTCGCCGAAATTCCATTCGACGAGCCCGGTGCGTTCGAATTCGCTGTCCTCGGCACCGCCGCCGTAGGTGATGCGCGCCGCGCCGCCCAGCTGTTGGCGCAATGCGACAAGATCGCGGCCGTTGGCGAGCTCCTGACCGCTGTCGTCGATCACGCTCACGTTCATTTTCAGATGCGTGGGCAGATCGCCCTTCCATTCGTCGGGATGGATGTCGGCACCGGTCCTCTTGCGGATGAATCCGGTCAGCGCCTCGGTCAGCGTCTGCTCGCCCGGCTTCGTCACCCCCAGAAACGCGGTCACCGTATCGGGTAGCGGAATCAGCGGCCGGCGCTTGTCCTTGGGCAGGAATTTCAGCAGCGCGGTCAGTTTTTCCCGGATCAGACCGGGCACCAGCCAGTCGATCTGCGCGGCTTCGATACGGTTGAGCAGATACAGCGGCAGGCGCAGCGTCACGCCGTCGAGTGCGTGGCCCGGCTCGAAGCGGTATTTCAGCGGGCACGCCACGCCGTCGACCGCCATCGTCTCGGGGAACAGCGTGTGATCGGCCCCGAGACCCTCGCCGAGAATGTCCTCGCGCTGCAGAAACAGGATTTTCGGGTTGGCTGCTTCGGCTTCCGCACGCCAGGTCTCGAACGCTGCGCTGTTGTGAAGCCCGGCCGGGATGCGCGCGTCGAACACGCGGAAGATGTGCTCTTCGTCCAGCCACACGCCCGATTTCCGCGCCTTGTGTTCGAGGTCCTCGATCTCCTTGATCAGCGCGCGGTTGTGCGCGAACCAGGGCGCGCGCGTGTCGTATTCGCCCGCCACCAGCGCGCCGCGGATGAACAGCTCGCGCGATAATTCCGGGTCGATGGGCCCATAGTGAATCTTGCGCCGCGGCACCAGGGTGATGCCGTACAGGCTCACGCGCTCGAACGCCACCACACGGGCGCCGTCCTTCTCCCAGTGCGGCTCGATATACATACGCGTCAGCAGATGACGCCCCGCCGCCTCGATCCATTCCGGCCGCACCTCGGCCACGGTGCGCGCAAGCAGCCTGCCCGTATCGGTCAGCTCGGCGGCCATGACCCACTTCGGTCCCTTCTTCGCCAGCGCCGAGCCGGGATGGATCGACAGCTTGATGCCGCGCGCGCCCTGGTAATTGCCTTCGCCGGGCTTGGCGCGCGCCTTGGCGTCGTCCGACTTGAAACCGATGTTGCCGAGGAGGCCGGTCAGGAGCGCCTGGTGGATCGTGTCGTAGCCCGCGTCCTTTTCGTTCTCCTTTAAACCCAACTCGCTCACCTGGGCGTGCAGCTGGCCATGGATGTCGCGCCATTCGCGCATCCGTCGCGGCGACAGGAAATGATCCTGCAGCAGCGTCTGCAACTGGCGGTTCGTCTTCTTGTGCTGCACCTGCTCCTCGTACCAGCGCCACAGCTTGAGCCAGCCCATGAAGTCGGAACGCTCGTCGGCGAACAGCTTGTGTTTCTCGTCGGCGGCCTGTGCACGCTCCATCGGCCGGTCGCGCGGATCCTGCACCGACAGTGCGCTGGCGATGATCAGTACCTCACGTACACAGCGCTGCTGCTCCGCCGCCAGCAGCATGCGCGCGATGCGCGGGTCGAGCGGCAGCCTGGCGAGTTGGGTGCCGATTTTGGTCAACCCCCCCTGCTCGTCGAGCGCTTGCAGTTCCGCCAGCAGCTGGTAGCCGTCGGTCACCAGCCGCGAACTCGGCGGATCGATGAAGGGAAAGCCCACCACGTCGCCCAGCCCCAGCGACTTCATGCGCAGGATGACGCCGGCGAGCGACGAGCGCAGCAGCTCGGGGTCGGTGAATCTTGGACGGTTGCCAAAGTCGGCCTCGTCGTAGAGGCGGATGCAGACGCCGTCGGCCACCCGCCCGCAACGTCCGGCACGCTGATTGGCCGAGGCCTGCGACACCTTCTCGATCAAGAGCTGCTCGACCTTGTTGCGCGCCGAATAGCGCTTCACCCGTGCGGTGCCGGGGTCGATCACGTAGCGGATGCCGGGCACGGTGAGCGAAGTTTCCGCCACGTTGGTCGCCAGCACGATGCGGCGCAGCGCGCTGGTCGGCCTGAAGATCGCGTCCTGCTCGGCCACGGACAGGCGGGAGAACAGCGGCAGGATCTCGGTGCCGGGCGGATGGTGCTTGCGCAGCGCCTCGGCGGTGTCGCGGATCTCGCGTTCACCCGGCAGGAACACCAGGATGTCGCCGGGTCCCACCCGCGCGAGCTCGTCGGTGGCGTCGAGGATGGCAGCGATCTGGTCGGGCGCGTCCTTGTCCCTTTTCTCGCGCTCGCTCTTGGCCGGGGGGGCGGGCTCCTCGCGCTCGATCGGTCGCCAGCGGATTTCCACCGGATACATCCGGCCCGATACCTCGATCACGGGCGCGTCGTCGAAGTGCTTCGAGAAGCGTTCGGCGTCGATGGTGGCGGACGTAATCACCACACGCAGGTCGGCACGCTTTTCGACCAGCGTCTTCAGGTAACCGAGGAGGAAATCGATGTTGAGGCTGCGTTCGTGCGCTTCGTCGATGATGATCGTGTCGTAGCGTGAGAGCAGTGGATCGCCCTGGCTTTCGGCCAGCAGGATGCCGTCGGTCATCACCTTGATCGCGGTGTCGTGGCGCACGGTGTCGGTGAAGCGCACCTTGTAGCCGACCCGGCCGCCAAGCTCGCCGCCCAGTTCCTGCGCGATGCGCGCCGCCACCGAGCGCGCGGCGATGCGGCGCGGCTGGGTGCAGCCGATCAGCCTGCCCGGTCTCGCCGCCTCTAATCCAAGCCGGGCTTCCAGGCACATCTTGGGTATCTGCGTGGTTTTGCCCGAGCCGGTCTCGCCGCACAGGATCAGCACGCGGTTTTTCTGCAGCGCCGCGAGTATGTCGTCGCGGCGCTGGCTGACCGGCAGATCGGGATAGCTGATAAGCAAGGGACTACTTGTTCTGGATATATTTGGCGTCATCGAAGGTTTCCAGCCAGGCAGGGCGATAGACCGCCATCATCGTCACCGCCATGCCGGTCGAAAAGGCCTCCGCCCAGCTGATCAATACCGTGGCATACGGCGTGTACTGGGCAAGCAGATAATCGAGCGGATACACCCCGGCCAGCGCCATCAGCGCCGTGGTCGTCACGCCGATCATCGCCACCGACAGCGCGGCGCCGAAAAAACCATTGCCCAGTACGTAGATGAAAAAGTGATTCGGCAAACGGCGCTCGACGAAACGATAGACGTTCCAGCTCACGGCCGCTGGCAGCGCCGCCATCAGCAGCGCATCCGCACCCAAGGCTTCCCAACTGCCATGCCCGAATGCCGCGTTCGCCAGCAGGACCAGCACACCGGAGAACGTGGCGCGCCAGAAGCCGAACATCAGCGTCAACGCCGCCAGTCCGTACAGATGGAATGCCAGCCCGGGTTTGACGCCTGTGCGGATCTGCCACAAGGCCAGCACGGCCACCGTGGCGCCGAGGAACAGATTCAGTCTCGGCGGCTCGGCCAGCCTGCGCCAGTCGCCCGACATCAACCAGCGCCAGGCCAGAAAGGTCAAACCCAGCCAGCCGACCAGATAAAAGGATTCGGGCAACAGTGATGCGGACTGGCCCAGCGCGTTAAAATTCATGGGCGGATTTTACGCGATGCGCGGATCCGAACCCTTACTTCGAGCCCAGACCATGTCCGCACCCCCATCCCTCCACGCCCGGCTGAGCGACGACGAGATCGACGCCCTGGCCGATCTCGTCGACCTCATCGACGAGCGCACCGACGTCCCGATCTCGCTCGAAGGCCTGGATGGCTTCGTCACTGCGCTGGCCTGCAGCCCGCGCGCCATTCCGCCCGAAGAATATTTTCCGGTGCTGTTCGACCGCGACGACGGCCTCGATGCGATATTCGAGGACGAGGCCGACATGGCGCGGTTCCTGGCGCTGTTCGAGCGCCGCCGCAACGAGATCGCCCGTGCGCTGGCCGCGCCGATCGAGGACCTCACCGACCCCAGGGCGCTGTCGCCGCTGATCATGGACTGGAACGGGCTGCTGGCCGAGCTGCTACCCGCCGATGCCGGACGCTTGAAGGCGGCCGGCATCCCCCCCTATGCCCAGTTGTGGGCCGCCGGTTTTCTGCTGGTCGTGGAACACTGGGAAGCCGACTGGAACTTACCGGTGGACAGCAAGGACGAAGCCTTCGTCGACGAGGTGCTCGACCCGTTCTACGTGCTGGCCGCACCGCTCGACGAACTCAGCCCGGAAGAACGGGCCATCCGCCGCGAAGACCACGTCGCCCTCGCCATCTGGGGCGCCTACGAACTGCGCGAATTCTGGCTCGACCGCGGTCAAGCCCCGCGCGCCTGAATTCCTGTCATTTGAACCTGCTAACGTATATCCGATGAATCTCGTCCTGTTCGATCTCGACAACACCCTGCTCGCCGGCGACTCCGACTATGAATGGGGGCAATTCCTCATCGCCAAGGGCGTGGTCGACGGTGCGCACTACGAAGCCAAAAACCGCGCCTTCTATGAAGACTACAAGGCCGGGCAGCTCGACATCTATGCCTTCCTCGCCTTCGCCCTGCGGCCGCTTGCCACCCATACGCGCGCGCAACTCGACGCCTGGCACGCCGAATACATGGAGACGCGCATCAGGCCGATGATCACTCAGGCCGCACGCGACCTGGTCAACAAGCATCTGGATAGCGCTGACCTGGTGGCCGTCATTACCGCCACCAACAGCTTCGTTACCGGGCCGATCGCGAAGGAGTTCGGCATCCCGCACCTGATCGCCACCGACCCCGAGGAAATCGACGGCCATTTCACCGGCGAAGTCGCCGGCACGCCGTGTTTCCGCGAAGGCAAGGTCGTCCGTCTCGAGCAGTTCCTCGAAGCCCGCGGCACGCGGCTGGACTGCCTCAGCACCAGCTGGTTCTACAGCGACTCGCTCAACGACCTGCCGCTACTGGAAAAAGTCCGGCACCCCGTTGCCGTCGACCCCGACTCCACGCTGCGCGCGCACGCCGAAGCCAGGAACTGGCCGGTAATCTCGCTACGCTCCCCGTCCCCGCAAGGACACCCGCACCCATAGGCTACACACGTAATGCACATCGTCATCCCGGACCGATCCCCCCTGTCCACGCCGTCCACGCTTGCCGAAAGCGTCGCCCAGCAGCGCAACGCCCTCGCCAACCTTCTGCGCGAACCGCTGGCACTGGCGGCACAGGCATGCAGCCGGGCCTGGCCCAGCCGGGCCGGCCTCAACGCCGCGTTGACGCACGCCCTGAACGGGCTGCCTGCCTGCAAGTACATGTATGCGCTGGATACCCACGCCCTGCAGCTCAGCGACAACATCAGCCATGCCGGCCTGATCGAGACTGACTATGGGCGCGACCGCTCCGATCGCCCCTACATGAACGAAGCCGTGCCGAACCAGGGTTTCCTGCTATCGCAGGCCTACATCAGCCTGCGGGCCAGGCGACCGTCGCTGACCGCGATCCAGATCGTGCGCGACGACGACGGCCAGGTACTCGGCTTCGTCGGCGCCGATTTCGACCTGCGCGACCTGCCGATCACCGCCAAGCTCTACAACGAACCCACCGCCTGGCGGCAGATCAAGGGCGACCCGGCGATCCGCGGCGCGGTATTCCATCAGACCCGCAGTGACAGCCAGCTGGACCTGAACCTCGATACCGTGCTGGGCGTGATGGAAGAACTGATGACCGACCGCGGCGTATTCCACGGTAAGCTGCATTTCTCCAGCAGCCGCGCCACAGTCTGGCTGGTCGACGACCCCTATCGCTACCGTCTGCTGGATATCGATGCGCTGACCGACCCCGACACCTGCCTCAGCTATCCGCGCCGCCCTTATCCGGACGATGCGGTGGTACCCAAGGACAGGATACGCCCGGTTCTGGACACCCTGCGCGCACTGCGTTTCATGGACGAAACCTTCTACCTTCGTGCCGGTTCGCTCAACATCTTCAACGGCATGGTCGGCCTCACCTTCTCGTGCGACGGCTCGCATTACCTGCCGTGGGGCGAGTTCCTGAGCAAAGGCTACGATTTCTGGGCCAGCAGCACGCCCGGAATCGCCAATGCCACCGACTGAGCCAAGCCCTCAGACCGTCGCCCGGACTTTTCTGGCACGGGGATGCATCTGTATCGTAGCCCGCGTTTTCTTGTCAGGGCGACGCCTGGTCAATGACGCCAGCGTCACTCTGTCCAGCTTGTCCAGATAGGCTGCCGTCGCCGATTGCAGTACGTCCTTGAGCACGCACGCGGGTGAATACAGGCACTGGTTGCCGGATGGGTCGAAGCACTCGGCCATGTTGAAATCGGTTTCGGTATTGCGCACCACCTCCCCGATGTTGATATCGGTCGGTTCGCGATTCAAACGCAGGCCCCCATTGCGCCCGCGCACCGTCTCGACCATGCCGGTCAGTCCGAGTTGATACACCACCTTCATCAGATGGTTTTTCGAAATTCCGTGTACGTCGGCAATTTCGGAAATCGTCACCAGCCGGTCGCGGTGGCTGGCGAGATACATCAGCGTGCGCAGCGCGTAGTCAGTGTAGGCAGTCAGTCTCATGGCAGCAGCATCCCGTAATAAATCAACCCGCTATTGACCGGCTCGTCCGCGACAAAACATGTACCAATCATACATGTTCATGACATGGCGACCAGAAAATCGACCGGTGTTGTACGAATGCATCATAACAAACCGATCTGAAGATATTTTTATTTGCATACTTTAATCATGTATGTAATATGCATCTTTAATGCATCTGTTTTTGTAGTCCCCTTCGTCAAGAAAGGAAATTCGCCATGAACGCCACACGCAAGCTCTGGACCTGGCTGGCCGTCATCTGTGTATTGTCCTTCGCCGCCCTCGGCTGGGTCGGCACGGAAATCTACCTCAAGGCTCCGCCCATCCCTCAAAAAGTCGTCAGCGCCAGCGGCGACCTGATCTTCACCGCAGACCAGATTCAGCAAGGCCAGCAAGCCTGGCTGTCAGCTGGAGGCCAGCAGATGGGCACCGTCTGGGGCCACGGCAGTTACCTCGCCCCCGACTGGTCGGCCGACTGGCTGCATCGCGAAGCGTTGGCGCTGCGCGAAATATGGTCACAGCGGGGTTACGGGATGCCCTTCGAGCAATTGAACGTGGGCCAGCAGGGACAGGTGAACAGCCTGCTGAAAGTTGAAATGCGGCACAACGCATACAGCAGTGCCAACGCCACGCTCACGGTGTCCGACGACCGGGCTGCGGCGATACGCCAGGTGGCATCGCACTATCGCGGCCTGTTCGGCCATGAGAACACGCTCGACACCCTGCGCACCCAATACGCCATGGCGACCGACTCGTTACCCGACCCGGCCGACCGCCAGGCATTGACTGCCTTTTTCTTCTGGACCGCCTGGGCCGCCACCACCGATCGCCCCGGCGAAACCGACTTGAGCTATACCAGCAACTGGCCGCACGAGCCGCTGGTCGGCAATACGCCCACCGCGACCATCGGCATCTGGTCGATCGCCAGCGTGATTCTCATGATTGCGGCAATCGCCGGCATGATTTTCTTCCATGGCCGCCACAAGGAAGAAGACGACCCGGTCCCGCCCAAGTCCGACCCGCTGTTCGATCTCAAGCCCACGCCCTCGATGAAAGCCACCAAGAAGTATTTCTTCGTGGTGATCGGCCTCATCTTGGCGCAGGTCGGCATGGGCATCCTCACCGCGCACTACGCGGTGGAAGGCAACAGTTTCTTCGGCATCCCGCTGGGCGAGATTCTGCCCTTCACGGTCAGCCGCACCATCCATACTCAGTTTGCGGTGCTGTGGATTGCCACCGCCTGGCTGGCCACCGGCCTGTATATCGCGCCCGCCATCTCCGGGCATGAACCCCGGTTCCAGAAACTGGGCGTGGACGTGCTCTTCTATGCCCTCCTGTTCATCGTGGTCGGTTCCACCGTCACCGGCTGGCTAGGCACACTGCAACACCTCGGGACCACATTCAGCTTCTGGATCGGCAACCAGGGCCTCGAATTCACCAGCATGGGCCGGGTGTGGCAAATCCTGCTGTTCATCGGCCTGCTGTTCTGGGCCACCCTGCTCGGCCGCGGCCTCTGGCCGGCGCTGAAGAAACCGTCCGAAAGCCGCGGCCTGATCGCGATGGTGTTCCTGGCTGCGCTGTGCATCGGCGGCTTCTATGCCACCTCGCTGACCTGGGGCCCGCACACCCATTATTCGATGATCGAGTACTGGCGCTGGTGGCTGGTCCACCTGTGGGTCGAGGGCTTCTTCGAGGTCTTCGCCACCGCCGTCATCGCCCTGCTGTTCACGCGTCTTGGCCTGATCCGCGCCGCGACCGCCAACAGCGCGATCGTGCTGGAGACCATCGTGTTCCTGTTCGGCGGCATCCTGGGCACGCTGCACCACCTGTATTTCACCGGCACGCCGACCCACGTGATCGCCATTGGCGCCATGTTCTCGGCACTGGAAGTGGTCCCGCTCGCCATGATCGGGACCGAGGCCTACCGCAACTACAAGCGTTCGCAATCCGCTCCCTGGGTCCAGTCGTACAAATGGGCGATCCTGAGCTTCATTGCGGTGGGCTTCTGGAACGTGGTCGGCGCCGGCCTGCTGGGCTTTTCCATCAACACGCCCATCGCGCTGTACTACATGCAGGGGATGAACATGACGGCCGCCCACGGCCACGCCGCCCTGTTCGGCGTGTACGGCATGCTGGGGATCGGCCTGCTGCTGTTCTGCCTGCGCGGTCTGAGCGACCGCCATGCCTGGTCTGACAGGCTGCTGAAACCCATGTTCTGGTCGCTCAACATCGGCCTCGCCATGATGGTCTTCATGTCGCTGGTGCCGGCCGGCCTCTACCAGGCATGGGCCAGCGTCAGCCGCGGCGTCTGGTTTGCCCGCTCCCCGGAAGTGGTGCATTCGACGTTGATGGAAACCCTCGTCTGGCTGCGCGTACCGGGCGACGTCGTGTTCTCGGTTGGCGTGCTCTTTCTGGCCCTGTTTGCAGTGCGGTTGCTGAGGGGCGGCAAGCGCGTCCAGCCTGCCTCGCGTATCGCGGGCGTGGCACAGGCGTCCAAACCCTGACCCGCCCAAGGCTAAAGCCGGCCAGCGTCCGGCGCGGGCCTACCGGTCTGGGGCACTAAACGCCCGGACGGGTCGGGCCGCGTTTGACTGCTGCGTTGCATCGACGGCCGAAGGTTTGCCCACCCTTCCATACAATCTGCAATATCAGGCTTGAATCCCCCGCCTTCCGCGGCGGATAATGCGGCATTGCGTCAGGCTGCCTGCTTTGGAAACCTACATCCTCATTCTCATTTCCACGGTGTTCGTGAACAACATCGTGATGGCCAAGATTCTCGGCCTGTGCCCCTTCATGGGCGTCTCGAAGAAACTGGAAACGGCAATCGGCATGGGGCTGGCGACGACCTTCGTGCTGACGCTGGCCTCCGGTGCGAGCTACCTCGTCAACCAATACCTGCTCGGCCCCGATCTGTTCTACCTGCGCACCCTGTCGTTCATCGTGGTGATCGCCGGCATCGTGCAGTTCACCGAGATGTTCATCCACAAGACCAGCCCGGTGCTGTACCAGGTGCTGGGCATCTACCTGCCGCTGATCACCACCAACTGCGCGGTGCTGGGCATTCCCCTGCTCAACGTGCAGGCGCAGCACAATTTCGTCGAATCGCTGTTCTTCGGCGCCGGCGGCGCGATCGGCTTCACCCTGGTGCTGATCCTGTTTGCCGGCATCCGTGAACGGCTCGAGACCTGCGACGTTCCCTCCCCGTTCAAGGGCACCAGTATCGCGATGATCACCGCGGGGCTGATGTCGCTTGCCTTCATGGGTTTCTCGGGCCTGGTCAAATAATGCTGGCCGCAATCGGGGTGATGGCCCTCCTGGCCGTGGCGATCGGCCTGGTGCTCGGCTGGTCGGCCATCCGCTTCAAGGTGGAAGGCAACCCGCTGGCGGAAAAGATCGACGCCATCCTGCCGCAGACGCAATGCGGCCAGTGCGGCTTCCCCGGTTGCCGTCCCTATGCCGAGGCGATCGCCAAGGGCGAGGCCGACATCAACCAGTGTCCGCCGGGCGGCGAGGAAGGCGTCAAGAAGCTCGCCGAACTGCTGGGCGTGGAACCCAAGCCGCTCGACGAGGCCCACGGCACGCCCAAACCGAAGTCGGTCGCCTTCATCGACGAACAAACCTGCATCGGCTGCACCCTGTGCATCCAGGCCTGCCCGGTCGACGCCATTTCCGGCGCGGCCAAGCAGATGCACACCATCATCGCCGCCGAATGCACCGGCTGCGAACTGTGCCTGCCGCCCTGCCCGGTCGACTGTATCTCGATGGTGCCGATCGCCGAAGACCTGCCCCACTGGAAATGGAAGCATCCGGTGGTAATGATGAAGCGCGTCGCATGAGCAACGAGCCTCGGAACCTGCGAGCGGCCGCGAATGTACGCAGTCCCCGACGCGACGTCCTCTGCCCACACACCCATCTGACAGAGGGGGCGGTCGCATGAGCCGCGAACTGTTCAAGTTCAAGGGGGGCGTGCATCCCCCCGAGCACAAGACAGAATCCACTTCGCGCCCGATTCATGCCGCACCGCTGCCGAAGAAACTGGTCATCCCCTTGCGCCAGCACATCGGCAACCCGGCCAAGCCGGTGGTCGAGATTGGCGAACGGGTCCTGAAGGGCCAGATGATCGCAGCCGCCGACGGTTATATCTCGACGGCCATCCATGCCTCCAGTTCGGGCACGGTCGTGGCCATCGACCTGCAACCGGTCCCGCATATCTCCGGCCTGCCCGATCTGTGCATCACGATCGAAACCGACGGTCGCGACGAATGGGTGGCGCATGCTCCGCTCGACTACCAGGCGATGGAACCCTCTCAGCTGCGCATGCAACTGCGCGACCTGGGACTGGCCGGTCTCGGCGGCGCGGTCTTTCCCAGCGCGGTCAAGCTCGATCCCGGCGCCTCCCGCGACTGCCCTACGCTCATCATCAACGGCGGCGAATGCGAGCCGTGGATCACCTGCGACGACATGCTGATGCGCCACCACGCCGACGAAATCCTGCAGGGCGTGGCGATCATGCGCCATCTGCTGGGCAGCACCGACATCCTCGTCGGCATCGAGGACAACAAACCCGAAGCGCTGGATTCAATGCGCTCCGCTGCCGCTAAGCTGGATTTCGCGGTGGAGGTAGTCGCGGTGCCGGCGCGCTACCCGGGCGGCGGCGCCAAGCAGATGATCGAGACGCTGACCGGCAAGCAGGTCCCGTCCGGCAAACTCTCCACCGACATCGGCATCCAGGTCTTCAACGTCGGCACCAGCTATGCGCTGGCGCGTGCGATACACCATGGCGAACCGCTGATCTCGCGCCTGGTCACCGTCACCGGCCACGTGCTGCGCCCGCAGAACTTCGAGGTCCTGATCGGCACCCCGATGCACACGCTGATCACCCTGGCGGGCGATCGTGACGGCACCACCGGGGTGCTGATGGGCGGACCGATGATGGGCGTACCGATGCCTGATCTAGACGTGCCGGTGGTCAAGGCCACCAACTGCATCCTGGTCAAATCAAAGGAACTGTTCCCGCCCCTGCCCAAGGCCCTGCCATGCATCCGCTGCACCCGCTGCGCCGACGCCTGCCCGGCCGAGCTGCAGCCGCAGGAACTGTTTCGTTTCGCCAAGGCGGGCGACTTCGGGCGTGCGCAGGAATACCACCTGTTCGACTGCATCGAATGCGGCTGCTGCAGCTATGTCTGCCCCAGCCATATTCCGCTGGTCGATTTCTATCGTTACGCCAAGAGCGAGATCTGGGCGCGCGAGAAGGATAAGCGTGCTGCCGACCTGGCACGCGAGCGCCACGAATTCCGGCAGTTCCGGCAGGAACGGGAGAAAAAGGAAAAGGCCGAGAAGCTCGCCGCCAAAGCACAGACCAAACGTGCCGAACTCGCGGCCGTCCCTGCCGCCGAAGGCGCCGCGGTCAGCGATGCCGACGCCAAGAAAGCGTTGATCGCCGCTGCGCTGGCACGCGCGCAGGCAAAAAAATCCGACGCCGCGCCCAAAAACGTCGATCAATTGACCCCCGTGCAGCTGCATCAGATCGAGGAGATCGAGGCCCGTCGGACTAAAATCCGCGAACTGGCGCGCAAACCGCTGGAACCCGAAGAGAAGAACCCCTGATGCCCTCTCCATTCATTCTTGACCGCAGCAGCGTCACCCAGGTCATGGCCTGGGTGCTGGCGGCTTTGCTGCCCGGCATCGCAACCTACGTCTGGCTGTTCGGGCCGGGCATCCTCGTCACGCTGTCGCTCGCCACCGCCACGGCGCTGGCTGCCGAAGCGGCCATGCTGAAGACGCGCGGCTACCCGGTCAAACCCTTCCTCGCCGATTTGAGCGCCATCGTCACCGCCTGGCTGCTGGCGCTGTCGCTGCCCTCGCTGGCGCCGTGGTGGCTGATCGTTACCGGCACGCTGTTCGCCATCGTGGTGGCCAAGCACCTGTATGGCGGGCTGGGCCAGAACATCTTCAACCCGGCCATGGTCGGCTACGCCGTGCTGATCGTGTCCTTCCCGGTTCAGATGACGCATTGGGCCGGCCCGAACGAACTGACGTCGGTGCACCTCACGCTGGCACAAAGCGCAACGGTCATTTTCGGCGGCGACGTGCCCCGGGCCACGCTGGACGCCGTCACCATGGCCACCCCGCTGGATGCGTTGCGAACCGGCCTGCTGCAGCAACTGACGGTCGACGAAGTGATGACGCACCCGATTTTCGGTCATTACGGCGGCGTCGGCTTCGAGTGGCTGGCGGGCGCGTTCCTGCTGGGCGGCCTGCTGTTGTGGGCCTTGCGCATCATCAGCTGGCAGGTGCCGTTGGCCTTTCTGGCCGGCATCTGGCTCACCGCCGGCTTCCTGAACTTCTTCGACGCCGGTCGGTTCGGCCCGCCCTGGTTTCACCTGTTCGCGCCGTCGGTCATGCTGGGTGCCTTCTTCATCGCCACCGACCCGGTGTCGGGCGCGACCACGCCGCGCGGCAAACTGGTCTTCGGCTTGGGCGCTGGGTTTCTCACCATGGCCATCCGCACCTGGGGCGGCTTCCCGGACGGCGTGGCCTTCGCCATCCTGCTGATGAACCTGTGCGTGCCGCTGATCGACCAGTACACCCAACCGCGCATCTATGGCGGTGCCGACAAGGAACCGCGCGCGTGAGCATGACGGCTGCCACCCGCAACGCGTTCCGCACAGGAATCGTCCTGTTGCTGTTTGCGCTCGTCGGTACGGCAATGCTGGCATTCACCCACGACCGGACCGAACCCGTCATCACCCGCAGCCAGCAGGCCGAGAAACTCGCACTCATCAACCAGGTGCTGCCCACGTCGTCCTACGACAACGATCTGCTGGCCAGCCGGCAGGACCTGCCGCCGGACGATCTCCTGGGCACGCGCCAGCCTTCCGCCCTGTGGATCGCCCGCCGCGGCGGACAGGCCACTGCAGTGGTGCTGGAAGCCGTCGCGCCGGACGGCTATGCTGGCGATATCGCCCTGCTGATCGGCATCGACATCGACGGCAAGGTGATCGGCGTGCGCGTCACGGCTCACCATGAAACGCCTGGCCTTGGCGACTACATCGACCGCACCAAAAGCGCCTGGATCGACCAGTTTTCCGGCAAGTCGCTGACCGATCCCGAGTCCAAGCGCTGGAAAGTCGCCAAGGACGGGGGGACGTTTGATGCCCGCGCTGGTGCCACCATCACCCCGCGCGCCGTGGTCAAGGCCGTCAAGAGCGCGCTCGATTATTTTGCGCGGCACCGTGCGGCTTTTGCTGCTCCACCCGCCACGAAGGAGAAGAAGGCATGATGACGATGAGCGAATTCCGCAGCCTGTTCCACAACGGGCTTATCAAGCAGAACACCGGTCTCGTGCAACTGCTCGGGCTGTGCCCGCTGCTGGCGATCAGCAACAACGTGGTCAATGCACTGTCGCTGGGACTGGCTACGACGATGGTGATGGCAGCATCCAGCGGTGCGGTGTCGAGCGTGCGCCATTTCGTACCGAATGAAATCCGCATCCCGGTGTTCGTCCTCATCATCGCGGCACTGGTCACGGTGATCGACCTGGCGATGAACGCCTTCGTGCATCCGCTTTATCTGGTGCTGGGGATTTTCATTCCGCTCATCACCACCAACTGCATTGTGCTGGCACGTGCTGACGCGTTTGCCGCCAAGAATCACCCGCTGCACAGCGTGGTCGACGCCATTTCCATGGGGCTGGGCCTCACGCTGGTACTGATCGTGCTGGGTGCGATTCGCGAGCTCGCCGGCAAGGGTACGCTGCTCTCCGGCATCGATATGGTGTTCGGCCAGGCTGCCCAGGGATGGGTGCTGCATATCCTGCCCCACTATCAGGGTTTTCTGCTGGCGATCCTGCCCCCCGGCGCCTTCATCGCCCTGGGACTGCTGATCGCGGCCAACAATTGGTACAAGGCACGTGCCGTCCAGCGCGTCCGTGCCGCCGTGCCGATGGCGGCATGAAGCCGCCGCTGAAAAGGCGCGTCCCCAAACCGCGCAACCCGTTTGTTGCGCTGGCCATTGCCCGCAAGGCCGGCAAACACGACAAAACGCCCCGCGCCCGGCGGCAGGCCGAAAAACAGGCCCTGAGAAAACGCCTGGAAGACCAGTGATTCCGCCACGATGAACGCCGCCAAACGCCACGAAATCTTCAGCCGCCTGCGCGCGGCCAACCCGCATCCCACCACCGAGCTCGAGTACAAAACGCCGTTCGAACTGCTGGTGGCCGTGGTGCTGTCGGCGCAAGCCACCGACAAGGGGGTGAACCTGGCGACGCGCAGGCTGTTTCCAGTGGCCAACACACCTGAGGCGATCCATGCGCTGGGGGAAGCCGGCCTCGCCGACTACATCAGGACCATCGGACTCTACAAGAGCAAGGCCAGGCACCTCATCGCCGCCTGCCGGATGCTGGTCGAGCTGCACGGCAGCCAGGTGCCGGCCGAACGCGCGGCCCTCGAGGCGCTGCCCGGCGTGGGGCGCAAGACGGCCAACGTAATCCTCAACACCGCGTTCGGCCAGCCGACGATGGCGGTCGACACCCACATCTTCCGCGTCGCCAACCGTACCGGGCTGGCGCCCGGCAAGACGGTACTGGAAGTGGAAAAGAAGCTGCTCAAGACCATCCCGCCGGAATTCCGCGTCGACGCGCACCACTGGTTGATCCTGCACGGGCGCTACGTGTGCCAGGCACGCAAGCCGAAATGCGGCGAATGCATCATCGCGGATCTGTGCGAATTCAAGGGCAAGCTGGTTGCGCCGGCTCCGCTCCGGGCACGCCGCGGCTGATGTTCAATCCCAGCCGCGACCAGGTCCGCCAGTTCTTCTTCGATGTATGGGCGAAGTACCGGGCCGGCCAGCCGCTGGCGGGGGCGGAGCAGCCGGCGCTCGATGCCGTGCTGGCGCATCCCGAATACCACGCCCTGCTCGACCAGCCCGATCGTTACCGGGAGCGTGACTACCTGCCGGAATCCGGCGAAACCAACCCTTTCCTGCACCTTTCCATGCACCTGGCGATCGCCGAGCAGGTGTCCGTCGACCAGCCGCCCGGCATCCGCGAACGCTATCAGCGCCTGCTCAAGCGGTATGGCAACGCCATGGACGTGCAGCATGACGTCATGGACTGCCTCGGGGAAATGATCTGGCAGGTTCAGCGCCATCAGACGGCGTTCGATTCGGCAGCCTACCTGGACTGCCTGGACCGCAAGCTCGGCGACGCGTAGCGGGCCCCGGCGGCCGATATCAAATCCGCGAAAGCGGCCTTCATTTTGTCGAAATCCTGTCGTTATCACTGATGACAGTTTGACACCGCCGGAAAAAAGCTCACCGCTGGCGTCGGTTCTGACTCGACCGTTTTGATTCGGGGCCGCCCAGAGACGGGCCGCCACTAACGTTTGCTTCGCCACTAATAAACGATGACACAGGCTGAACAACTGAAACTCAGCGGCCAACTGCCCTCGCCTCGCGGGGTCGCACTGGCGATACTTGAGCTATCCAGACGCGAAAATGCGACCTTGGGTGAAATTGCACGCGTCGTGCAGACCGACCCCGCCTTGTCCGGGCGGCTGATCAAACTGGCCAATACCGCTTCGCACGTCGCACGACCGGTGGTCTCGATTCAGGAAGCCGTCGTCCGCCAGGGCATGGCAACGGTGCGCCATCTGGCCTTGGGTTTTTCGCTGGTCGACCAGTACCGCGACGGCGCCTGCGAGGCATTCGACTACAAGGGATACTGGTCGCACTCCCTGCTGATGGCGCTGTGCATGCAGGCCCTCGGGACGCGGGTGCATGTGGCGGCTGCGGACGAACTGTTCGTCTGCGGCCTGCTGGCGCAGATAGGAAAGCTGGCGCTGGCGACGGCCTATCCCGACGAATACAACGCGGTCCTGCTGGCACAGCAGGCCGACCCCGCGCAAGCGCTCATCACCCTGGAACGGTCCCGCCTGGAAACCGACCATGTCGAAATGGGTACCGTCATGATGGCCGACTGGGGCATGCCCAGGACCTTCACCGAGCCGCTTACCCATTACGAAGAATCGGACCATCCAGGCTTCCCCCATGATTCGCGCGCCAACAGTCTGGTCCTGATGCTGCGCCTGTCGCACCAACTGGCCGACCTTGGGCAGATCGATGCCGGCGCACGGCCCGACCTGCTGAAGGACTGGATGGCGAAGGCCGTTGCGCTCGACATTTTCCCGGAAACGGCCGGCAGCTTTGTCGACGACGTCATCCATCACTGGCGGGAATGGAGCGAGCTGCTGAAGATCCCGGCTGTCGCGCTTCCGTCGTTTGCCGAGATCTGCCACGGCCACCACGAAGCCGAAGGCCAGGCCCATGACGGCGACATGGCGGATACCGAAATGCCCTTGCGCATCGTGGTGGCGGACAGCGATGCCGCCCGCCGTCGCCACATCATGGCCTTGCTGGTCGAGAACAGCGAGCATACGGTCTATCCGGCCGAGAACGGGAACGCCGCGCTGGCCCTGGCGATGGAAGTGCTGCCCCATGTCATCATCGCGCATTACGAGCTGCCCCTGCTCGATGGCCTGGAATTGTGCCAGGCCCTGCGGGCCACCGATGAAGGCCGACGCATGCATATTCTGATGACGTCCGACGAGCACGGCGAAGAACAGCTGAACCGCGCCTATGAAGCCGATGCCGATGGCTATCTGCCCAGCAACCTCAGTTCCAAGGGCCTGCATACCCGCCTGCGTGCCGCACAGCGCATGATCCATCTGCAAACCGCCTGGGAAAAGGACCGTGCGCAACTGCGCCAGATCGCAGCCGAACTGGCGGTGGCCAACCGCCGGCTGGCCAACGCGGCGCTCACCGACCTGCTGACCGGGCTGCCGAACCGCCGCTCGGCCATGGACCAGCTCGAACAGGCCTGGAGCGCCGCTTCTCGCTCAGGCCAGCCGATTGCCGTGATGGTGGTCGATATCGATCATTTCAAGCATATCAACGACACCTATGGCCATGCCGCCGGGGACCGGGTGTTGCGCGAAGCCGCCGCCATCCTGCGTGCCTCGGCGCGTCGCGAGGACAGCGTCTGCCGTATCGGCGGCGAGGAATTCCTGGTCATTTGCCCCAACACCGATCTCAACGCCGCAATGCAGTCGGCCGAACGCCTGCGTGCGAACCTGAGCGCCAAGCGGATCACCATCGGAAACACGGAAAGAACGCTCACCGTCAGCATCGGGGTGGCCACGCGCGAATCCGTCACCGGCGACATCGACGCGCTGGTCAGCATCGCCGACCAGGCGCTCTATGCCGCCAAGGAAGCGGGGCGCAACAAAGTCTGCACCCGGCAGCACAGCGTATTCCATTGACCCTGTCCGCACCTGCGGACAGGCACCTGTCTCAAATCCATTCTGCCCGCTAAAGCGCGCGTGAAACCTTGCGAACGGTATCGTCCTCAGGGTGCGCCTCGACGTGGAAACCCAACGCTTCCACCAGCTTCAGCATGGGGCGGTTGGTCTTCAGTACTTCGCCTTCCATCACCTTCAGGCCCTTGCTGCGCGCCACATCCATCAGCACATCCATGAGCTTGTGGCCGATCCCCTGTTTCTGCCAGCGGTCGTCGACCACCAGAGCGAACTCACAGGACTCGGCATCCGGATTGATGGCATAGCGCGCCACGCCCAGTTCGACCTCCCTGCCATCGATCTCCGTCAGCGCCAGCAGCGCCATTTCGCGTGTGTAGTCGATCTGCGTCAGGCGCGCCAGTGCGACCGGTGAAAGCTCGCTCACCGCATCCATGAAACGGAAATATTTCGACTCCTCGGATAGGCTCTTCACGAAGCCCTGGGTCAACTCGGCGTCTTCCGGGCGAATCGGGCGGATCAGCACATCGTTGCCAGTAGGCAGCTGCCAGCGCGTCACCAGATGCGCCGGATAAGGATGGATCGCCATGTGGCCGTAGCGGTCGGCGGTCGGCACGCGCGGCGCGATCACGATGCGCGCATCCAGCGCCAGCGCGCCGTGCTCGTCCACCAGCAGGGGATTGATGTCGATTTCCGCGAGCCAGGGCAGTTCGCAGACCATTTCGGAGAGGCGCAGCAGCACGTTCTCCAGCGCATCCATGTCCACCGGCGGGCGGTTGCGGAACGGGCCCAGCAAGGTCGCGACGCGGGTCCGCCGGATCAGGTCGCGCGCCAGATAGTGGTTGAGCGGCGGCAGGGTCACTGCACGATCCTGCAGAGCCTCGACGTCGACGCCGCCGGCGCCGAACACGATCACCGGACCCAGCACCGGGTCCGAGGTCATGCCCAGCAGCACTTCGCGTGCATGCGGGCGCGCCGCCATCGGCTCGATGACGATGCCGTCGAGCGTCGCGTCGGGGCGCAGGCGCCTGATGTCAGTCAGCATCTCGCCGAAGGCGGCGCGCACCGCCTGGCCGCTGGACAGACCCAGCCGTACGCCGTTGACGTCGGACTTGTGGGTGATGTCCGGCGAGTTGATCTTCATCGCCACCGGGAAGCCCAGCTGCTGCGCCAGCAGCATCGCCTCCATGGGATCGCGCGCGATCAGGGTCTGCGCGATCGGAATATGGAACGCCGACAGCAACGCCTTCGATTCCACTTCGTTCAGCAGATGGCGGCCATGCGCCAGCGTGCTCTCGATGATCAGCCGCGCGCCCTCCACGTCCGGCTCGGCCTGATGCGACAGCGGCCCCGGCGTCTGCATCAATAGCCGCTGGTTCTCGTAGAAAGTCGAGAGGAAGGAGAACACCTCGACCGCGGGCTCCGGCGTGGTGAAATAGGGAATCCCCGCCTGCTTGAACAGCCGCCGGCCTTCGATCACCTGCGCCTCGCCCATCCAGCAGGTCAACACCGGCTTGCTCGAAGTCTTCGCCACGTCCACCACCGCCTGGGCCGCCTCGGTCGGCCGCGTCATCGCCTGCGGCGTCAGCATCGCCAGCACGCCGTCGACGTTGTCGTCGCGCAGGCAGGCGTCCACTGCGGCGCGATAGCGCGCTGCGGTGGCATCGCCGATGATGTCGAGCGGGTTGGCCTGCGACCAGTTGGACGGCAGCACCGCATTGAGCGCTGTGATCGTCGCCGGCGACAGCTCGGCCATGCGCACGCCCATATCCACCGCAAGATCGGTCGCCATGACGCCGGGGCCGCCACCGTTGGTGACGATGGCAAGCCGGTTGCCGGTGGGCCGGATGTGCGTGGACAACGCCCGCGCCGAGGCGAACAGCTGCAGGATGGTATTGACCCGCACTACGCCCGCACGCCGCACTAGCGCATCGAACACCGCATCCGAGCCCACCAGCGCGCCGGTATGCGACATCACCGCCTTGGCGCCCGTCGCATGGCGTCCCACCTTGACCATGACGATGGGCTTGAAACGGGCGGTCGCGCGCAGCGCACTCATGAAGCGGCGCGCATCGCGGATGCCCTCGATATACAGCAGGATGCCCTTGGTCTGCGTGTCAACGGCGAGGTAGTCGAGAATTTCACCGAAATCCAGATCGGCCGACGCGCCGGTGGAAATCACGCTGGAAAATCCGATGCCGTTGGTCTCCGCCCAGTCCAGCATGGCCGTGCACAGCGCGCCGGACTGCGACACCAGTGCAAGATCGCCCGCCTGGGTGACGCCCTGGCTGAAGGTGGCATTCAGGCCGATGGACGGCCGCTGGATGCCCAGGCAGTTGGGGCCGATGAAGCGGATGCCGTATTGCCGGGCAATCGCCACCAGGGCATCCTCCAACGCCATCCCCTGCTCGCCCACTTCGCGGAATCCGGCGGACAGCACGATGGCATGGCGGATCCCATGTTGCCCGCATGCCTGCATGATCGACCCCACGGTCGACGCGGGCGTGGCGATCAGGGCCAGTTCCGGTACCGTCGGCAGTTCGCCGGCCGACGCGTAGCAGCGCTCGCCGAACACCGTTGCATACTTCGGGTTGACCGGATAGACCTCGCCCTTGTAGCCGGCTTGGCGCAGGTTGCGGAACAGGGTGCCGGCGACCGAATCCTCGCGTTCGCTGGCACCAAAGACCGCGACCGAGCGGGCGTTGAACAGGGGGTGCAGATAGTGTCGGGGCATGGTTGGGGCAGCCTGGATTGCCGCGGTCGATCGAGCGGAGCGGGAATCAGCCTATGCTAGGCCATCCCCTGCTGCCGCGCCATCATGCCGGGCGTATAGTTGATTTATTTCTTCCCTTGCCTGCGCCATGCACACCGCCTACATCACCCATCCGTCATGCCTTCTGCACAACATGGGCGACTGGCATCCGGAGAGCCCCGCGCGCCTGCGCGCCATCGACGACCGGCTGCATGCCGCCCACCTGTTCGACTTCCTGGCCCACCACGAAGCCCCGTGCGTGCACCGCAGCCAGCTGCTGCGGGTGCATGACGCCGTTTACCTCGACGCCGTCGAAGCCGCCGTACCCAGCGAAGGCGTGCACATGCTCGATCCCGACACCGGCATGAATCCGTATAGCCTGGAGGCCGCGCGCCATGCAGCGGGGGGCGCCGTGATGGCAGTCGACCGGGTGATCCAGGGCGCGGAAGCCAACGCCTTCGCCGCCACCCGTCCGCCCGGCCACCACGCCACCCGCAACCAGGCCATGGGATTCTGCATCTTCAACAACGTCGCCGTGGCCGCCGCGCACGCGCTCGAACAGCACGGCCTGGAGCGCGTCGCCATCGTCGATTTCGACGTCCACCACGGCAACGGCACCGAGGACATCTTCCGCGACGACCCGCGCGTGATGCTCTGCTCCACCTTCCAGCATCCCTTCTATCCTTTCCGCGGCGCGGACACCGCTAGCGAGCATATCGTCAACGTGCCCTTGCCTGCCGGCACCACGGGTACAACTTATCGCGAAGCCTTCACCACCCTGATCCTGCCGCGGCTGGAGGCCTTCCGACCGCAGATGCTGTTTTTCTCCGCCGGCTTCGACGGCCACCGCGAGGACGACATGGCGCAGTTCGGCCTGGTGGAAGCGGATTACGTCTGGATCACCGAGCAGGTCATGGGCGTGGCCGCACGCCATGCGGGGCGGCGCATCGTCTCGGTGCTCGAAGGCGGGTACGACCTCAGTTCCCTCGGACGCAGCGTGGCGGCACACATCAAAACGCTGGCGGAACTGTAGGCCGCATTCCACGTTCCTCGCATGCCTGGCCAGACAAGGCGGGGGGCAGAGTGGAACCGGTCATTGACTGGAAGGCGGCAGAAGTGGCATTGTCTGGCGGGCTTGACCCAGCACCACCGGAATGCCGCCTTGTTTCACGTCACTTCACACAACGCGATGCAAAGGAGACGGCGATGAGCAGTCCTGAATCCGACACGATTTTCGCCGGCTCCATTCCCCGGCTCTATGAAGAATATCTCGTCCCGCTGATCTTCCAGCCATACGCCGATGACCTTGCCAGCCGCCTGGCCGCACGCCCCCTCTCCCGTGTACTCGAAATTGCCGCCGGCACGGGCGTCCTGACCCGTCGACTGGCATCCGCACTGTCGGAAGACGTCACGATTGTCGCCACGGACCTGAACCGTCCCATGCTGGACATGGCCGCCAAGATCGGTACGAGCCGCCCGGTGGAATGGCACCAGGCAGACGCCATGCAGCTGCCATTCGGGGAAGCGCAGTTCGATGCGGTGGTGTGCCAGTTCGGGGTCATGTTTTTTCCCGACAAGCCGAAGGCATTCTCCGAGGCGTTCCGCGTGCTCAGACCGGGTGGCGTGCTGCTGTTCAGCGTCTGGGACCGGATCGAGGAGAACGAGTTTGCCCATACGGTGGAGACCGCCCTGGAATCCCTCTTTCCCCATGATCCCCCACGCTTCATGGCGCGCACGCCGCATGGCTACCATGACCTCGCACGCATCGAGCGTGACCTCCGGAGCAGCGGCGTTGTCACTTCACCCCACGTCCATACCGTCTCACAGCGCAGTGCGGCGGCGTCCCCGCGCATCCCCGCGCTCGCCTACTGCCAGGGCAGCCCCCTGCGCAACGAAATCGAGACGCGCGACAAGACGCGGCTGGGCGAGGCAACCGAACTTGCAGCCGCAGCGATCGCCGAGCGGTTCGGGCCAGGTCCTGTCGACAGCAAGATCCAGGCACACGTTGTCACGCTCGAACGTTAAGTATCATTACCCGGATATCCTGTCCGGTTTCCCGTGCGGCCAACCGGGCATGTCGCCAGCCAGCCGAATCCACCCATGAGGAAAAACATGATCAAACTGCGCCATCTCATCCTGCTTGCCTATGTCGTCGTGAGCCCCGCCATCGCCGCGGAACCGCCTGCCAGCGAAGCGTCCGTCAGGGAACTGCTCGCCATCACCCAGTCCCGCAAGCTGGTTGACAGCACCATGGGGCAAGTCGATGCCATGATGCAGCGTTCCATGAAGCAGGCTCTCGCAGGCCAGTCGACGCTTACAGCCGATCAGCAGACGATCATGGACAGGAGGCGCACGCAGATGATCGCCCTGATCAGGGAGGACATGAAATGGGAGACGCTGGAGCCGATGTTCGTTGACATCTACAAGCAGTCCTTCACACAGAAGGAGGTCAATGGAATGCTTGATTTCTACAAGTCTGAACCGGGGCAGGCGGTCATCGCAAAGATGCCCCTCGTGATGCAGAACACCATGCAGGCCATACAGGCACGCATGACCACGACGTTCCCGAAACTTCAGAAATTGCAGCAGGATGCGATGGCCGAACTCAGGGCGAGCCGGGCGAAATAAAACAGGCGCATATTGAAGCCGGGCTGTTCCGCCCGCTCAGCGCGGGATCCCGAGCGCCATCCCGCTTCCCCACGCGACCAGGGCCAGACCCGTGGCGTGGCTGACCCAACGCCCTTGCGGCAGATTTTTTTCCAGCAGCACGAAAGCGGCGAGCAGGGCGATCCACAGCAGATTCATGACCCCCACGACAAACAGGACCAGCATCAGCAGCCCGCAGCAGCCCGTGCAATAGAGGCCATGCCGCCATCCCATGACCAGAGCGCCCCGTGCACCGTCGCGCCATTCGTTCAGGAGAAACCCGAGCGGAGAGCGGCAATGGTTGAGACAGGCGTGCTTCGCCGGTGTCCACTGGTAGATGCCGGCGGCGACCAGCACCGCGCCGCCCAGCAGGGGGCTGGTGCCGACCATCGCAGGCGAGATCAGCATGGCACTGTGCAATCCCCACTGAATCAGCGTCGCGGCCGCGCTGAAGGCCGTCCACGCGAGGAGGTAACCGAGCAGGAACAGGCCGCTCGCCATCCCTGATGAGACCCGGGAACGGCGTTCATGCCGGATGCGCGCAAACAGCAGGAGCACCGGGCTGGCAGATGGCGCCATCATGCCGATCATCATGACGACCCACATCGTGAACACCAACGCGAGGTCAAACGGTCCCCATTCCCGGGCATTGGGCATCGCCATGTCCACCACGTCCATGTGGTCCATGGCCCAGGCCTGATAGGCGAGATACCCCCACGCCAGCGCCGTGATCCCGACGACGCTGGCGACGGCTACGACGCTTGCGGCGCGGGTCCCGTATCGCCCATCAGGCCTGGTAGCTGAAAGGGGAATAAAACCCATTTTTCCTGGAAATTTCCAGATCGAAGCCATGATCGTGGAAGCTCAGGCGCTTCGATCGGCACGCCACCGTGGGGTAACCCGGCACCGGCGTGAACGGGATACCGGAAAGCGTGACATCCTCTCCGCCTTGACCGGCCATGGCCTCGATTTCCATTTGTGCCACCTGCGGAATGGTCAGGCTGCGTTGCTTGCCGTCGAGCCGATAATCGATGGCGGCGCTCCTGACCCCGAGGACTTCGCCGATCAACGCCGTCAGCGCCGACAGGTGGCCGCCGGCCGCCCCGGAGAATATTTTGGTGAGGGCGTCCGTCTGCTGAGCATCGGCCCGTTCATCGACATACAGGGCGACTTTCCATTTGGTTTCCAGCATGTGTCCCGGCGCGTAGGCAAACAGTGCGGTGTTGAGCCCGTCGAGGGCGGTCCCGGCGAACATGCCCTGATCGATGTGCCAGCCGATCAGGGCCTTGCAATCGCCATCGGTCGGCGGGCTCGTGAACACGCACGGGCAGGCGGCCTCGCAATTGCAGGCTTCAAAGTACGTGCCTGCCACTTTCCATTGGGTATCCATGATGTGCCTCCTTGGTATCACTTCGGGTATTCCGCTTATCGAATGATGCACACGCCTCCACAGGAGCCCGGGAGCGTGGCTTATCCGCACAAGAGGACGAACCCGCCATGGTCATGGCGGCATCCAGGCAGTGGCTGCGCTGTGTATGCGGATAAACGATATATAGCAGATGGGCATGCCACTGCTGGGGGAATCAGGATTTTTCGGAGGCAGGCCGCCTGGTCCTGCGTATTGCATTCAAACACCGGCCGAGTACCGTTTCGGATGCCCGCGAGGCCGGGCCAGCCAGCGGCGAATTCCGGATGTCCATCAAAAATAAAAAGGGGGCAGGCAATTATTGGAACGCCCGTTTACTGTGCGTACACCCCGATGAATAATTAAGCTGACTCACCCC
>JAIBEL010000050.1 GCA_019459285.1 Rhizobium sp.
GGGGGGGGGGCGCCCCCCCCTGTCCGGCCCATGCCGACGATGCCGACCTCGCCGCCCTGCGCGCCGAAGTCCAGAAAATGAAAACCGATTACGAAACACGCATCCAGACGCTGGAAGCGCGGCTTGCCCATGCCGAAGCGACTGCTGCCGCCAATGCCGCTCAGCCCGCCGTCCCTGCGCAAGACACAGCTAGCTCGACACCCAGCAATCCAGGTGCCTTCAATCCCGAAATTTCGCTCATCCTGCAGGGCGGCTATGCCCATCTGAAGGATCTCCCTGCTCGCCGCATCACGGGCTTCCTGCCTGACGGTACGGCGCCCGGCACCTCGCGCGGCTTCTCGGTCGACGAAAGCGAACTGGTTCTGGCCTCCAATATCGATCCGTATTTCCGCGGCTATTTCAATGCCACGCTGAACGACGGTACCGTCGGTGTGGAAGAAGCCTGGTTCCAGACGCTGGCGCTGGGCCAGGGCCTGACCGTGAAGGGCGGCCGCTTCCGCTCCGGCATCGGCTACCAGAACGAACAACACCCGCACGCCTGGGATTTCGCCACCAACAACCTGATGTACGAGGCCCTGTTCGGCGAAGGCTACGGCAACGACGGCCTGCAGCTGCGGTGGGTGGCGCCGACCGATCTCTTCACCGAACTGGGTGCCGAGATCGGGCGCGGGGCGAACTTCCCCGGCACCGACCGCAACACAAACGGCATCGGCAACTACGCGCTGTATGGCCACATCGGCGGCGATGTCGGCGATTCGCACAGTTGGCGCGGCGGCGTGTCCTATCTGTCGACACGCGCGGCCGAACGCAGCAGCACGCTCACGGACTTCGCCGGCGCCGACGTGAACACCGCCTTCACCGGCAACAGCAAGATCTGGCTGGCGGATTTCGTCTGGAAATGGGCGCCGCGTGGCAACACCACCATCAACAACTTCAAGTTCGCCGCCGAGGCATTCCGGCGCGAAGAAAACGGCAGCCTGGACTGTACGGGTGGCATGTGCGGAGCCAGTCTTGGCACGTACCAGGCCACCCAGTACGGCGGTTACGCGCAAGGCGTGTACCAGTTCATGCCGCGCTGGCGCGCCGGCTACCGCTACGACCTGCTCGACCCCGGTTCGCAGGACTTCGGCCTCAACAACGCCAATCTGCCTCGCAGCGATTACAAGCCCACCCGCCATTCGCTGATGGTCGACTACTCGCCCTCGGAGTTCTCGCGCTGGCGCCTGCAGTACACGAAAGACAAGGCCGCTGAAGGACAGGACGAGAACCAGTGGTACGTGCAGTACATCTTCAGCCTCGGCACGCATGGCGCGCACTCTTTTTAAAGGAACTTCCCGATGAAAGCATTCCGTTTATTCGTCTTCCTCGTCGCGGCATGGCCGGTCTTCGCCCATGCCGCGCTCAATGTCTTTGCCTGCGAGCCTGAATGGGGCGCACTGGCCACCGAGCTGGGCGGCGACGCCGTCAAGGTCTATACCGCCACCACGGCCTTCCAGGATCCGCACCACATCGAGGCGCGTCCCAGCCTGATCGCACAGATGCGGCGCGCCGACCTGGCAGTCTGTACCGGCGCCGAACTCGAGATCGGCTGGCTGCCGGTGCTGCTGCGGCAGGCCGGCAACGCCGCGATCCAGCCGGGCCAGCCGGGCTATTTCGAGGCGGCGCGACAGGTCGCGCTGCTGGAAAAGCCGGCCGTCCTCGACCGCGCCCAGGGCGACATCCACGCCGCGGGCAATCCGCATATCCAGACCGATCCGCGCAACATCGCACGCGTGGCACAGGCCCTCGGCGCACGCCTGGCCGAGATCGATCCGGCCCACGCCGCCGCGTACAAGACGCGGCTGGCGGATTTCAACACGCGCTGGAATGCGGCAATGGCCCGCTGGCAGGCGCAGGCCACTCCGCTGAAGGGCATGCCCATCGCCGTGCAGCACGAGGGCTTCCCCTATCTGGAGAACTGGCTGGGGCTGAAACAGGTGGCCGTGCTGGAACCCAAACCCGGTGTCGCACCTTCGATCGGCCATCTGGCCGAAATCGTCGCGCAGCTGAAAACCACACCCGCCAGGGTCGTCATCCGGGCCGCCTACCAGGATCCGCGCCCGTCGGAATGGCTGGCCGAGCACGCCGGCATCCCGGCCGTCTCGATGCCATTCACCGTCGGCGGATCGGACCGGGCCCACGACCTGTTCGGCCTGTTCGACGACAGCGTCGCGCAACTGCTGAAGGTTGCACGATGAACTGGGCCGCACTCGATCCCGGGCTGCTCGGCTGGCCGTTCGTCGCCGGCCTGCTCGTACTGGCCACGCATGTCCCGCTGGGGCGGCGGGTCCTGGCGCGCGGGATCATCTTCCTCGATCTCGCCATTGCCCAGATCGCCGTGCTCGGCGTCATCGCCGCCCACACCCTGGGTTGGGAAACCCAGGGCTGGCAGACCCAGCTGGCGGCGGCGACGGCGGCACTGGCCGGCGCCGCGTTTCTGGCATGGTGCGAATCGCGCTGGCCCGATATCCAGGAAGCACTGATCGGCTCGTCTTTCGCCGTCGCGGCGAGCCTGGCCGTGCTGCTGCTGTCGGGCGATCCGCATGGCGGTGAGCACCTGAACGAGCTGCTGGCCGGTCAGATCCTCTGGGTCGGATCGGCCCAGCTGGCCCAGATCGGAGTGGTCTACGCGTTGCTGCTCGGTTTCTGGCGGTTGCGGGGCATCCGTCTCGGACGGATGGGCTTTTACCTGATCTTTGCGCTCGCCATCACCGCCTCGGTGCAGCTCGTCGGCGTCTACCTGGTATTTGCCAGCCTGATCCTGCCCGCCCTGGCGGTGCGCGGCTGGCCGCCACGGGCGGGATTGCTGATCGGCTGGGGGCTGGGCGCGCTGGCCTACGCAGCCGGACTGGCGGCGTCGGCGCTCTTCGACTGGCCCGCCGGTCCGGCGATCGTCATGGCACTTGCCGCGGTTGCCTTGCTTGGCGGCGGGTTATTGCGGTTGCCGGGACGGGGCGACAGCGCTAGTATCCATCACTGACTCTGACCCGCGCACGCATACTCTGTGGCTCTTCCGTTTTTCAAAAAAGGCAAGGACAAGGCGCCCACGCCCAAGCAGGCGCCTGTCTCCGCGCCTGTCGAATCGCATCCCACCGAAACCTTGTTGACCATGGACATGGGGGCCAGCGGCATCGTGGTGGAGGAATCCAGCGGTGCACCCCAATCGCCGGTGGACGAAGCAGCCATCCTGTATGCAAGCGGCCAGGCCGACATGGCGGAGCGTCTGTTGAAGGACATACTGGGCGGCGGCGATCGCCGCGCCTGGCACATGCTGTTCGATCTTTACTGCATCCAGCGCCGCGAGAAGGAGTTCGAACAACTGGCGCTCGATTATGCGATGCGCTTCGAAACCTCGCCCCCTGTCTGGCAGAAAATGGGGAGCAACGGCGCGACCGGCGCGCCCCAGCAGGCCGAAGCGGCCAGCCTGGAACTGCCGGGACTGCTCGACAAGAAAGCGACGGCCACCCTGCGCGAAGGCATCGCCGGCACCGACAAGAAGGCCGTGGTGCGGATCGACTTTTCCCGCATCGAAATGGTCGACGAAAGCGGGGCGGACGAATGCGCCCAGATATTAAGCGCGGCCCGCAAGGCCAAGCGCAAACTCCAGGTCAGCGGCGTCGACCGTCTGATCGCCCTGCTGCAGGATCTCAATCGCGCCACCCACAGCCGCGCCGTGCACTGGCTGCTGCTGCTGGAGCTCTACCAGATACTCGGCCAGCAGGACAATTTCGAAGACCTGGCCGTCGACTATGCCGTCCGCTTCGAGGTCTCGCCACCATCCTGGAGCGAAGTACAGGCAGCCGAGGTGGTCCAGGCCAAACCCGCCGAACCGGCAGATGATGCCCTGCGGCTGGCTGGCGAGATCACCCCGGCCAACGACAGCGTCCTGCAGCAGTTCGGCAGCTATGCCGCCACGCATAACGACGTGCTGGTCGACCTGACCCAGGTGACCCGGGTCGACTACGGCAGCGTCAGCCAGTTCATCAGCGTACTGATGCAATGTCTGGGCAGCGGCAAGGCCATCACCCTGCGCGGCCACAATGCACTCATCCATGAACTTTTCCGCGTCATGGGCATCGATCAGCTGGCGCAACTGATTCCGCACCATCCGGACTGACCCCCTTCCGCTGGTGCAGGCTGTCGGACCCTGCCCACGTATAATTTCCGGCACTTGAACCGAGCCGCGAAAGACGCCATCCCGGACACCCCTATCCATCCGCTTGCGTCTTCCACGGTTCATCGCCTTTTTCAGGAAGCATCCCGCACATGGAACAGTATCGCGGCACCACCATCCTCTCCGTTCGCCGGGGCGCCGAAGTCGCCCTGGGCGGCGACGGCCAGGTCACGCTTGGCAACATCGTCATCAAGTCCACCGCACGCAAGATACGGCGGCTGTACCAGGACAAGGTACTGGCCGGATTCGCCGGCGGTACGGCCGATGCGTTCACGCTGTTCGAGCGTTTCGAGGCCAAGCTCGACAAGCATTCCGGACACCTGCTGCGCAGTGCGGTCGAGCTCGCCAAGGACTGGCGCACCGACCGCATGCTGCGTCGACTGGAGGCCATGCTGGCGGTGGCCGACCGCGAGTACTCGCTCATCATCACCGGCAACGGCGACGTGCTGGAGCCCGAACTCGGTATCGCCGCCATCGGTTCCGGCGGCGCCTTCGCCCAGTCCGCCGCGGTAGCGCTGCTGCAGAACACTGACCTGCCCCCGCTTGAAATCGTCAAAAAGAGCCTCACCATAGCGGGCGACATCTGCATTTATTCGAACCAGAATCACGTGATTGAGACCCTGTGAGCCCGATTTCCGCTCACCGTTCACCGCTAACCGCTCACCTTTCATGACCCCCAAAGAAATCGTTCACGAACTCGACAAGCACATCGTCGGCCAGGCCGCCGCCAAGCGCGCGGTCGCGGTCGCCCTGCGCAACCGCTGGCGGCGCCAGCAGGTCGAAGAACCCTTGCGCCAGGAAATCACGCCGAAGAACATCCTCATGATCGGCCCGACCGGCGTCGGCAAGACCGAGATCGCGCGTCGCCTGGCGCGGCTCGCCAACGCGCCCTTCATCAAGATCGAGGCGACCAAGTTCACCGAGGTCGGCTATGTCGGCCGCGACGTCGACACCATCATCCGCGACCTGATGGAAACCGCAGTCAAGCAGATGCGCGAACAGGCCACGTCCAAGGTGCAGTTCCGCGCCGAGGAAGCCGCCGAGGAACGCATCCTCGACGCGCTCTTGCCACCGCCACGCAGCGTGGGATTCGGCGAAGCCGAACCCCAACGCGAGGAAGGCGCGGCGCGCCAACGCTTCCGCAAGATGCTGCGCGAAGGCCAGCTCGACGACAAGGAAATCGAGATCGAAGTCGCCGCGGCCAACCCCAGCATGGAAATCTTCACCCCGCCGGGAATGGAAGACCTCTCGCAGCAACTGCAGGGCATGTTTGCCAACCTCGGACAAAACCGTCGACAGAGCCGCAAGCTGAAAGTGCGCGAAGCCATGAAACTCGTGGCCGAAGAAGAGGCCGGCCGGCTGATCAACGACGAGGACACCAAGCTGCAGGCGCTCGAAGCAGTCGAGCAAAATGGCATTGTATTCCTCGACGAAATCGACAAGATTGCCACCCGCAGCGACGCCCACGGCAGCGACGTGTCGCGCCAGGGCGTGCAGCGTGACCTGCTGCCGCTGATCGAGGGCACCACCGTGTCGACCAAGTACGGCATGGTGAAGACCGACCACATCCTGTTCATCGCCAGCGGCGCGTTCCACCTGTCGAAGCCGTCCGACCTCATCCCCGAGCTGCAGGGACGGCTGCCGATCCGCGTCGAACTGCAGGCGCTGTCGGTAGAGGACTTCGAACGCATCCTGACCGCCACCGATGCCTGCCTGACGCGGCAATACGAAGCCCTGCTGGCGACCGAAGGCGTGACGCTCAAGTTCACCGACGACGGCATCCGTCGTATCGCGGAAATCGCCTTCGAGGTGAACGAACGCACCGAGAACATCGGCGCGCGCCGCCTGCACACGGTGATGGAAAAGCTGCTGGAGGACATCTCCTTCGACGCCGGCAGCACCACGGGCGAATATGTGGTCGACGCCGACGCCGTCACCACCCGGCTGGCCGCCCTGGCCGCGCGCGAGGACCTCGCGCGCTATGTCCTGTAGCGCGTTGTGAATTCACGCACTATTCCTTAGAACTCTGCAATAACACTCTGAACGCATGGACCCAGAAATCATCCAACCCGTTGCGACACGCAACAAGCTCCTATCCACCATCCTGTTCGGCAGCCGCTGGCTGCAAGTGCCGCTCTACCTCGGCCTGATCGGTGCACAGCTGGTCTACGTCGTGCACTTCATGGTCGAACTGGAGCACCTCGTCGTCGGCACCTTCACGCTGACCGAGGAGAAGATCATGCTGATCGTGCTGGGCCTGATCGACGTGGTCATGATCTCCAACCTACTCATCATGGTCATCGTCGGCGGCTACGAGACCTTTGTCTCCCGTCTCAATCTCGCAGGCCATCCCGACGAACCCGAGTGGCTGTCACACGTCAACGCCAACGTCCTCAAGGTCAAACTCGCCACCGCCATCATCGGCATCTCGTCGATCCACCTGCTGAAGACCTTCATCAACGCCCCCAACCTGGATGACAAGGTGCTGCTGTGGCAGACGGTCATCCACATGGCGTTCATCGTGTCGGCGGTGTCGATCGCGTATATCGACAAACTGATGCCGCAGACGGCAAGGCATTGACCGCGGGGGCGCGGCAGCGCCGGCAGGACCTGATGCCGCCGCTAATGCCTCCATCGACATTACTTATTTGGCTGTCCACCCCCGCAGGCGGAAAATTGCCCGGTTAAGTTACGTTTATCTGGAGACACCCCCATGGCCACCCGCGACACCCTCACCCCCAAAGAAGCCCAATGCAGCGGCGGCGCCGATTACGCGGCACTCGCGCTGGAAGCCTTGCAGGAACCCGCCGACGCGGCCTACGCCAAGGAGCTGATGGACCGCGTGGCGGACGACTGCCAGTTCACCAAGGACCTGGCGGCCTGCGCCATCGTCTACAAGGCGCTGGGCGAGCAAGGCCGCGCCGAGGAACTGCTGCAGACTGCCGAGGACTACTGCATGAGCGGCGAGGAACAGATCGCCCTGGCCGAGGCCAAGTTCAAGGTGCTGGGCGACAAGGCGGCCGCGGTGGGCTCATATGAGAAGGCGCTGAAGGAAACCAACAACCTCGACCCGCTGATCGACCTGGCGAAGAACGTGATGAGCGTCATCGCCGACGGCGCGTTTGCCAAGAAAATACTGGAAAAGGCCGAAGCGAAAATTTCCCGTGCGGTCGAATACAGCAAACTGGCGGCGGCCTCGGCCGAGCATCTGCTCGACAAGGATTACGCCGCGGCGATCTTCAACAAGGCCGGCGAGAAGCTTTCCAGCGTGCCCGATCTGCTGTCGCTGGCTGGCGAGGTCACCAAGACGCTGGGCGACCCGGCACGCGCCAAGGCCTTGTACGAGCGTGCCCTGGCCGGCGCCACCGACTTCAGTGCCGCCAAGACGCTGATCGAGTCGGCCAAGCAGGCGGGCGACACTGCATTCATGCAGTCTGCCCTGAAAAAGGCGGGGGACCTGGCGAGCGCCACCGGCGACTACATCGAACTCGCCGAAGGTCTGGCCGGCGTGGGCGACAAGCCGGGGGCGGCCGCCCTGCTCGACAAGGCCGAAGACGCCGTGGCCGGGCTGGACGAAATGCAGAAGCTGGTGACTGCGGTGGAAGCGCATCTGGCCGACGACGCCGAACGCCTCGCCCGTGTAAAAATCAAGCTGGAGAAGCGCCAGGCCAACCACGCACGTTACATGGAGTTCCAGCAGCTGGAAAAGGAGGCCGTCAGCGTCAAGCAATTCCTCGCCCTGGCCGACCGCGTGCGGCTGGAACTGGAAGACCCGTTCTACGCCGCCAAGCTGATCGAGTCGGCCGAAACCCTGCTCGACGGCACCGGCTACCAGTTCTCGCGCTACAAGCCCATCATGCTGGCGGTGGACAAGAATCTGGATGACACCGACTGGCTCTCACGCCTGCTCGACCGCGCCGCAGAAAACGCCACCGACTTCATCGCGTTCAAGGATCTGGTGGTCACCGCCGCCCATCTGCAACACCGCGAACTGGGCGTCTCCAAGGCCCGCGCCTACCTCGCCGCGCGCGAAACCGCGCTGGCAACCGACCCGAATGCCACGGTCTACGACACCGCCAAACTCGCCGAGGCAAGCTTCGCAGCAACGCAGGATGCAACCGAAGCAGGCCGTCTGCTCGAGGCCGCGCGCGCCCAGGCCAAGGACCACTTTGCACTCACCCACATCGGCCGCTTGTATGCGTCCATGGGCAACAGCGCCCGGGCCGATGAACTCTATGCAGCCGCCGCGGCCGCCTGCCCGAATGGCGACGCCTGCATCCAGTTCATCGATCGCCTGAAGGGATTCGCACTCCCGGCCGAGACGCTGAAAAAATGGTACGCCCAATGCGGTGCCCACTTGAGCAAGCCTGCCGACAAGCTGCGCTGGGCCGAAGGCATCGCCGACGCGCTCAACGACAAGACCTGGGCAACCGAGGTGTATGGCCAGCTTGCGGGACAATTCAGCGGTGCCGATGCCGCGCGCTTCGAGCTTTCCCGCCGTTCGCGCGCCGACCTGAATTTCTTCGGCACCACGCGCCGTCACTAAGCTGCCGCCCGGCCGATGGGATGGTCGCGCCGACCGCCCGCAATACCCCTGAAAACAGCCCGGTTACACGGGCTGTTTTTATTTGTACACTCCAGATAAAGCTGTCTTCAGGAGTGCGTGATGCTTGAACTTTCTGCTCTCATCGACACGGTGCAAAAGAATTGCACCATCGCCGACGCCCGCCACGCGCGCGACATGACGATGTGTACTTTCCTGCTGGAAATGCGCGAGTACTATCGCTGGGAAATGGAGATCCCCTATGGCGCGCGCCTGCCCAAGGAGGAACTCGGCGACTGGCTGAACGCACGCGAAAGCCTGTGGGATACGGTGGAAGAGGAGGATTTCGCACCCCTGCCGCTGAACGAAGCCGGCATCGACCCCTTCGAGGCCGACGACATCAACCGTACGCTGATCCCGCAGGGGTTGGTCTACAGCAGTGGGCTGGGGCACTTCCGCAAACCGCACTTCGTGCTGGCCGAACTCAAGCGCGCCGAAATGCGCGACGGCGTGCAGGTGCTGGTGGCCGGCTGCGAATATGCACGCGACCTGATCGCACCGCCTGCCGCCATGCGCGACGGCGCCATCTTCCTGCGCATGGACGCGGTACGCCGCCTGCTGTGGAACAAGTACGAAGAATGGCAGTGGAAGGAAAAGGACACGGCGCTGGGCCGCGCGTTTGCCCACTACGACTTCGAACGCGACATCGATCGCGGCCTTGATCGCATGGCCGAAGCGGAGAGCGAGGCGATGATCCTTCACGAGATCGGCGAGGCGCGCGCAGAAACGCTGCTGGGCGAGGACTGGAATGCGATGCTCGGCCACCTCAATTCCCGGCATGCCGAGCTGCTGGCGCGCGCGGTGCGCGACCATCTGGCCGACTGCCTGATCACGCTGCCGACGCTGCTCGAACGCGAAGCCATCGGTTCGCTGCATTTCTACCTGGCGAATCTGTCCGGGCTGCGCCGCGCCCTGTTCCCGGCACTCCCGCAGGCATACGACGCCTGGCTCGGCAGCGGCGACACTGCCCGCCTGACCTCAGTGGTGAAGGCGGCCGAATCCCACTGGCTGGATGCTGCCCGCCTGCTGACGACGACCTACCATCACGATCCGGTGCAGGGCAACGCGCAGCTCAACGCGCTGGCCAATGGCGATCTCGCCGGCCTCCGGCTCTAGACGAAAAAACGGGCGCCAGACGCGCCCGTTTTTCTTTTGCCGTCCCGCTTTTATGCCGGCACCGCAGCTTCCTGGCCAAGTTGTTCGGCAATGGAATCGAGCAACTGCTGTTCCTGGTATGGCTTGCCCAGATACACGTTGACGCCGATTTCCATCGCGTGGTTGCGATGCTTGTCCGCCGTGCGCGAGGTGATCATGATGATCGGTACCGTCTTCAAACGTGCGTCGCTGCGCATCACGCGGGCCAGCTCGAACCCGTCCATGCGCGGCATTTCGACGTCGAGCAGCACCACATCGGGAATCAGGTCGTGCATTTTTTCCAGCGCGTCGACGCCATCCTTCGCGCTATCGACGCGGAAGCCTTCGCGGGTGAGCAGGCGGGTCGTGATCTTGCGCACGGTGAGCGAATCGTCGACCACGAGCACCAGCGGCGGTTGCAGTGCGGCGCTGACTTCGGCCGTCTCGGCAGGTACCGTACGCTCCACGGCGGTACGCGGCAGGCTGGCCCAACGCAATGCCAGCGGCACCGGGTTGAGGATCAGGATCACGCGTCCGTCGCCGCGTACTGTGGCGCCTGCGACGCCGGTAATGCGCGCCATCTGCGGGCCGATGTTCTTGACCACGATTTCGCGCGTGCCTTCGATCGCGTCGAGCAGCACGGCTGCCTGGCTGGAACCGCTTTTCAGCAGCACCACCGGGTTGTAGCGCTGCACCTCGTGCACCGCTTCGGTATCGCCCAGCAGATGCGGCAGATAGGAGAACGGATAACGCGCACCGCGCCACGTCAGCTCGCCGGCTGCCCTGGCCTGCTCCAGATCATGCGGCTTGAGTTCCAGCACCTGCTGCACCAAGGGGGCCGGCAGCGCGTAATCGTGCTTGGCGGCCTGGATCATCACCGCCTGGGTCATCGCCAGGGTGAGCGGTAGATAGATATTGAAAGTGGTGCCCGCGCCGGGCGTGGAGGTGATGTCGATACGGCCGCCCAGCGCGGAGATCTCGCTCTTGACGACGTCCATGCCGACGCCGCGCCCGGCAACCTGGCTGACGGTTTCGGCGGTGGAGAAGCCGGCGGCAAAAATCATCTGTGCCAGCAGCGACTCGGTCGGCTCGACACCCGGCAACAGCAGGCCGTTGGCCTCCGCCTTTTCGCGGATACGCGCATAGTTGAGGCCGGCGCCGTCGTCCTTCACGGTCAGCATCATTTCGTTGCCGGTCTGGCGCGCCGACAGCACGATCTCGCCAAACTCAGCCTTGCCCGCCGCCCGGCGCACCTCGGGGTCTTCAATACCATGTGCCAGTGCATTGCGCAGCAAGTGCTCCAGCGGCGCGGTCACCTTCTCCAGCACCGAGCGGTCGATTTCGAGTTCGCCGCCCTGGATGTCGAGCTGAGCGCGCTTGTCGACATCGCGCGCGGTCTGACGCACGGTCCGATACAGGCGCTCGGCCACCGAATACAGCGGCACCATGCGGACTCGCAGCAGATCCTGCTGCAGTTCGCGGTTCAGCCGCGTCTGCTGGATCAGCGCGGCATCCGCCTCGCCCAGGCGGGCCAAGAGGATATGTTGCACCGTGGAGATGTCGTTCACGCTTTCGGCGAGGAAACGGGTGACTTCCTGGAAACGGGTGAAGCGGTCGAACTCCAGCGGGTCGAACTCCTCGGTCGCGCCCTGCGTCTGGAAGGTCGCCTGCATCTGCGACTCGGCCTGGATCTCGACTTCGCGGATGTGACCACGCAGGCGCACCAGCGCTTCCGACAATTCGTTGACGTGACGCTTGAACGCAAAAACCTCGCTTTCGATGCGTGAACGGGCGATCGCCACTTCGCCCGCCTGGTTGACCATACGGTCGACCCAGTCGGCCCGCACACGCAGCGTCAGGGCATTGCTTTCACGCGTGACCGGTGTCGCAGGCGCAAGCGGATCGGTCGCCGCGGCAGCCGCAGGTTCGGCACGCCCCAGCACGGGCTCGACTGGCGCTTCCAGCGGGGCGGGTGCATCCTCGAGCGCCGGCGCAAGGTCGCCCTGTTTCAGGTGTTCCACGGCATCGGCCAGCCGGTCGAGCTGGGCTTCCAGCGTATCGAACACGTCGTGGCTTGCTGCCAGATGGCCTTCGATCACGGCGATCACGCGCGATTCCATCACGTGGGTCAGTTCGCCCAGGCGCATCGCACCGACCATGCGCGCACTGCCCTTGATGGTATGCAGATTGCGACGGAGCGCGTCGCGCGGGCCTGTTCCGGCGGGCGCCTCTTTCCATGCGCGGAGTTGCGCGCTGGTATCCGGCACCAGCGTATCGGCTTCCTCAAGGAAGATCGGCAATAGCTGCTGGTCGATTTCATCGGCCACTTCGCGCCGTTCGAATACGGGTGCCGGCGCGGTATGTTTGATGTCGGGGACCAGCGCGCTGATATCCGGCAGGACGGGCGCCGTTTCGGCTTGAACGGCGGCGGCCGGCTCCACAGCACGCTCCGGCTCGGCCGGCGCTTCCTGTTCCTGGATCTCGGCGGACGGCACGTTCACCTCGCCCGTTTCCTCATGGACGGGAGCGGACGCCGCGTCGGACACCAACGATGTCTGTTCATCCTCCAGTTCGCCCAGCGTTGCGATCAGATCGTCTGCAGCGTCGGGCAGGTGTCCCTTCTCGATGCTTGCGATCATCTCGTGCAGGCGCGCAACGGTATCCTGGACCAGTGAGAGATGCGAAGACGGCATGGGCACATGCACGAAGCGGTTCCAATACTGTTCGAAGGCATGCGACAGATCCGACAGGGCAGTGATGCCGGCAGTCCCCGCAATGCCGCCCAAAGTATGGATCGCACGGCGCGCATGCTCGCTGACCGAACTGTGCGCGGCTTCGGCGTGACGCTCGGTCTCTTCCGTCAACACGGCCAGGCGCTGGTGGGCTTCGGCCATGAAAATTTCGTAAAGCCCGGCGGAGAGGCAAACCGACCCGATGCAGATTTCGTCCGGCATGAGCAGTTCCGCAGGGATCGCCTCATCGAGCGGATCGGAATGCTCTTGTACGGCGGTAAACGGCTCTACCTGGGTTTCGTCCGGCGAAGCCACTTCTTCCTGGATGGGCTGATCGATGTCGTACACCGCTGCGGGGGCAATCGCATATTCGATGATCGCGCCAACGTCCAGCACAGGCAGTTCAGCACGGACTACTTCGGCTTCAGGCTGAACATCGTCCACCGTGATCGGTGCAGCATCGGCATGCGCTTCGCAGCCTGCCTGTTCGATCAACTCGACTGGCGTGTCAGCGGCAGCAGCCCTGGCATCATCTGTCCCACCATTTTCCAGTGCGGTGACAGCACCCTCATGCTCGCTCTCTGACAAGGCCAGCCAATCGCTTTCCGCTTCGGCATCGGCCGCAACGTCCATCTCGATTGCGGCCACCGCCACGCCTTCCGGCACGGCTGCCGCTTCTTCGGTTTCCCCTACCGTCCCGGTTTCAGCCAACGACTCGGCTTCTGCAATCGTTTCAGCCCAGTCCGGCGTATTCGCTGCCGGCACTTCGACAACCTGCTCGGGCGGCGCAGCAACCGGAACTGGCGTCACATCCAGAGCGTGTCCCTGTGCTACGCGATCGACCGCCGCCAGCAAGGCTGGAACCGGCAAGCTCGCAGGCTGATTGTTCTGCAGGGCGTTCACCCAGTCCTGGAATACCCCGCGTGCACGTCCCACCAGGCGCAATAAGTCGCCACTGACGGGCTTGTTCTCGGCCAGCCAGCCGTTCATCAACTGCTCGTGACGCCACGCGGTTTCGCCCAGTTCGTCCAGGCCCACCATGCGTCCACTGCCTTTCAGCGTGTGGAAGCCACGGCGGATGACGGTCAGGGCAGCCTGGTCGTCTGGATTGGCCTGACAGGCTTCGCTGGCCTCGCCCATGGCCGCCAGCACCTCGTTGGCTTCCTCCAGGAAGATTTCCAGCAGTTCCGCCTCGGATCCTTCGGGAACCGTAACGTGAAGCAGGGCTTCGACAGGCGCGTCGTCGTCAGGCAAACGGGCCACCGACTCCGATGCGGCCTCCGTTGCAGCCACGGCCAGCGGCTCCGCCGTCTCGATGATTACGCCGTATGTGGACACGGCTGTTTCGTCGGCTTGCGCCTCGACCGGCATGCCATTGTCTAACGCTTCGTCTGCACGCAGTTCGAATGCCGGCAGGGTCGAGTCGCTCTCGTCTTCAAGCGCTACGGACATGTCGACCGCAACCCGTTCGGACAGTGGTAGGCCGGTCAGGGCGGCCATGTCGGCATCGAGTGCCAGCGGGGCTTCCGTCGCATCGCGGCAAGCATCGAGTGCCGCGCGCGTCTGCTGTTTCAGCGTGGCGTCGTCGATCAACTCGGCGTCGCGACTGAGCTCGGTCAGGGCATCAAGGAATTTTTTTTTTGTGGCGTCGTCGGATTGATCGCGCCACGCCAGATAGTTTTCCTGTACTTCGGTCTTGCGAGCGGGCAGGCCCGATTCGACGGTATCGTCGAACGCGCTGTCGTCGGCGCTGTCGGCATCGATCACGCCGAACTCGATCAGCACGGGTCGCAGGATTCTGGCGGCGTCGGCGCGGCCAGCGCAGTAGGATTCGATATACAGTCCGAGGCTGGAGAGCGCATCGGCCAGGCGTTGCTGGCTCGCATCGTCCGGGTAGCCCTCCTCGGCGAAGGTTTGTACCGTCGCGGTCGCCGCACCCAGCAGACTGGCAGCGTCGGGCAATTCCAGCATCGTCAACGCGCCTTGCGCCTGCTGTGCCAGGGCGGGCAAACCCGCCAGCGCCTCGCGTTCGCCCGCGTCGCGGAAGAAGGCATCCAGTGCTTCTTCCATCTGTTTCAGGTTCTGGCCGACTTCCTGCGCCATATGCACCAGCATGTCGCGCTCGGCTTCGCGCTGACTGGTGGCATCCACGACGACGGCCGGCATCTCCCGACCTTCGATCAAGGCGCGCAGGCGAGCCTGCTGGCCTTCTGCGCGAGCAGCAAAGTCACTGTGCAGGACGTCCTCCTGATCGACGGCGTTCTGCATGAACAGCAGCGTCGATGCGACTTCCAGATCCATCTGCTCGCGTGCATCGCCCTCGCGGGTGGCTCGTGCGGCAGCTGCGGCAGCCAATTCCTCCATCAGGGGTTTCAGCTTGCTGGCTTCCAGCGCCTGCGCCTGCGGCAGCATGCGTTCCAGGTGTGTCTGGAACTGCGGCAACTGGCCGGCATCGCCTTCCACGTAGGCATGCCAGCTATCGCGTGCCGCCTTGAGGCTGGTCTGCAGGGCATCCAGGACCGGACGCATGCGTGCCAGTGCCTCGGGGTCGAGCATGCCGCGGCCGGGCAGATAGCGATCGAGGCCGAACGTCGCCCGGACTTCGGCAGCGCGCCCATCCAGGGTCTGACTTTTTGCCACGAAAAACAAGGCATCGCGCAGCAGGCGTTCGGCCACCTGCGGCGAGCCCTCCATCAGACGGCGCATCTGCAGATCGACCCGGGCCAGCAGCTGTTTGACATGGAAATCTGCTTCGACCCCGTGCGCGATCAGGCTGTCGACAAAACCGACACAGGCCCACCAGAAGGTTTGCGAGGCTTGCGACGGTGCAATACGTTCGATCGCGGCCAGCGCATCGCGCATCCGCTTCAATCCCTGTTCGGCCTCGACATTGCGCAGGAAGGCTAGCAGGCCGCGCTGGAACAGGCCGCGCGCAGTCTTGACTTCCGCCGCCAGCGCCTCCTGCGTCAGGGCATCGTTGGCCGCCTTGCCTTGCGCCCGCGTGCGCAGGTCGGGGAAAAACAGTTCACCTTCGAATACCCGCTCCGCGCCTTGCAGCTCGCGCAGACGTTTGTAGAGGGGAAACAGCGCCAACTCGCCGCTGCCGCGCCCGTCGGCCAGGTCCTTGACCCAGCGCTGCAGGCCTTCGATGGCATTGCGCAAGGCGCGCAGCACGTCGTCGCCCGGCTGCAGACGGTTCTCATGAACAGCGCCCAGCGCGGATTCGAGCGCGCTCGCCAGCGTGGCCGCGCCTTCGAGGCCCACCATGCGGAGCGCACCGGTCACCTGGTGCGCATCGTCGGCCGCCAGGCGCAGGGCATTGGTGAGATCGGCATCCACGCTGTAGGCCTGTACGCGCCCAAGGGCGGCTTGCAGGGCGGCGTCGATGTCTCCGCGCACCCAGTTCAACGGGCCGGTATCGTAATCGAGTAAGGCGCTCATGGTGTGTGTTCCCGAGTTTGTTTGCTTGGCCGCAGTCGGTGCTTATCTGCCCGATCAGGCGAGCTTGAAGCCTGCGACCGAGTTCTTGAGATCCTGCGCCAGCTGCTTCATGCCGCCGATCGACTCGGCGGTTTGCTGCGTGCCGCTGCTGGTCTGCGCCGAAATGGACTTGATGTCCTGCATCGTCTCGGCCACCTTGGCGGTCGATTCCGCCTGGCTCTGGGTGGCGGAGGAGATGTCGGCGATCAGGCCGGCCAGTTTCTTCGACACGTCGCCGATCTCGGCCAGCGTCTGGCCGGCTGCGTCGGACAGCTTGGCGCCCTCGACCACGCCCTGGGTCGAGACCTCCATCGCCGCCACGGTATCGTGGGTATCCGACTGAATGGTCTTCACGATCGCCGCGATCTGCTTGGTCGCGTCGGCCGAACGTTCCGCCAGCCGCTGCACTTCTTCCGCAACCACCGAGAAGCCGCGACCGGCCTCGCCAGCGGACGCGGCCTGGATGGCGGCGTTGAGCGCCAGCACGTTGGTCTGCTCGGTAATGTCGGAAATCAGTTCGACGATTTCGCCGATCTCCTGCGAGGATTCGCCAAGGCGCTTGATTCGCTTCGAGGTTTCCTGAATCTGTTCGCGCAGGCCGTTCATGCTGGCAATGGCGTTGGCCACCGCCTGCTGGCCCTTCTCGGCGGCCGCCAGCGATTGTTCGGCCACTCGGGCGGATTCGGCAGCATTGCCCGACACCTGCTGCACGGACTGCGCCAGGCTCACCACCGCAGCCGATGTTCCCTCGATTTCCACGGTCTGACGGTGCGCCGCCTGCTGCAGAGAATCGGACACCTGGCCCGCCTGGCTGGCGGCCTGGTCCATCTGTTGCGCGGCATTGTTGATCCCGCGCACCAGAGTACGCAATTCCTCAACCGTGTAGTTGATCGAGTCGGCCACCGCACCGGTGATGTCTTCGGTCACGCTGGCGTTGATGGTGAGGTTGCCTTCGGCGAGTTCACCCAGTTCGTCCATCAGCCGCAGAATCGCCTCCTGGTTGCGGCCGTTTTCTTCTTCGCTTCGGCGCGCCCGCGATTTGGTCTCGTTGATGTTGACCAACCCCAGCATCACCAGCGAGCCGATCGCCAGCAGGCCGAACAGGGCGGCCAGCAGATAGCCGGCACCCCCGACGGATTGATAGTCCTTCGACAGCTGATCGGTGTTCGCCAACAGCGTGTCGCTGCCGGTGAACAGGTTCTTGGCCGACACCTTGGCCTGCAGCAGCGGCTGCGTATTGGCCAGCACTGAGCCGACCACCTCGACCATGTCGCCCATGTTGCTGCCGAGGTCTTCCAGCGTCGCCATGCTGTTCTCGTTGCGGCTGGCCCCGCCAGCCATCAATGCCTGCACGGTATCGCGGAACGACGTCGTGTCTTTCTCCAGCTGCATCACTACGGCAGGGTCGATCAGTTCGGCCGACAGCAGCAGGTTGGCGTTTTTCGGCAGACGCTGGCTCAACATGACCAGATGGTTGGCACGCGACACTTCGCGCACGCCGGCACCGGAATCGGCCAGCTGGCTGGCGAGTTGCTCGGCCACTTCCTGCAAGTCGACGCTCAGGTCGTTGATGCGTTTGATGCTAACGCTCGTCGCCACCAGGTTTTTCTGCTGCGACAGGATCTGTGTGACCTGTGGATTGAACGTCTTCCATTGCGCCTCGATCTTCTCCAGCGTCGCGCGCGCCGCACCCGTGGACGCAGGCACGGTATCGTCGCCTTCGGTCAAGCCCTTCAGCGTCGCCTCGAACGAGGCTTTCCCCGCTGCCAGCTTCTTGAAGGCCGCGGTATTACCCAGGACAGACTGCTGGGCGGTCAGCGGCAGTCGCTGCGACAACACTTTCAGTTCGCCCGCGCGTGTTTCATAACCGGTGCGGTTGTCAAGCTGGAGCGAACTGTAGATGGTGAAACCGGCCGCCAGTAGCAGAGAGATGATCAGAGTGCCGCCGGTATAGAGATATTGTTTCTCGACGGGCAGGCTGCCGATCAAGGGTGCCTTGCCAGGCTCTTTGTCCGCCAGCTTGCGCACGGTCTGCATGATCAGGGTGGTGTGTTCGGTTCCGGCCCTGCCCGCCGCCTTACCCGTCATCCGGCCCGCCAGCCCCTTGAGGCCATTCATCGTGATTGCCATGTTCATCGCTCCAGTCCTTCCACTGTATCGGCGCCTGTGCGCCCGGTTTTAATGATCAATCAATTGCCGATCTGCGCTTCGACCTTGAGGAACTCGGTATTGTCGAGCAATTGTCCGAAGTCCATGTCGCACCAGTCGGCTCCAGCCTCGTCCGCGTAGTGGCGCGCAACCCATGGATGCGCTGCGCGTGCACTGCTCGGCTGGTAACGGTTGATGTTCTTCAGGCCCAGGGTGTTGCGCACCAGCAGGGCTGCATTGACGCCGAAATCGTGATGCGGGATCAGTAGGCGGCAGTCGGCGTGTTCGGGTGTCACGCCCTGGCCCATGAAATCCGCAAAGTCGCTCACGGCGAACAAGTTGCCGCGGATGTTGGCGACGCCGCGAAACCACCGGCACGCACCGGGCACCTTGACGATGGGCGGCACCGGGATTACTTCCTCGGTGTCGGAAAGACTCACCAGCCAGTTCACGTCACCCACGCGAAAACCCAGCCGGGAGCCGGAGTTGTCGCGGCTGGCCGCCGCCTGCAACTGCTGCGAAAGCTGGGTCTGAAATTCGCGCAGATTGAATTTCTTGGCCATGGCGGTGTGCTCAGCCCAAAGCCTTGATTTGCGAGAGCAGGTCTTCCGGCTTCACGGGCTTCACCAGATAGGCTTTCGCACCCTGGCGCATGCCCCATACCTTGTCGGTTTCCTGGCCCTTGGTGGTGCACATGATGACCGGGATATGCTTGGTCGCATCTTCCTTGGTAATCATGCGGGTCGCCTGATAGCCGTTCATGCCGGGCATGACGACGTCCATCACGATTAGGTCAGGCAGGGTCTGCTTGGCCTGGGCGACAGCTTCCTCGCCACTTTCGGCCATACTGACCAGATAGCCGTTCTTGACCAGCAACTCGGATAGGAAAAAGCGCTCGGTGGGGGAATCGTCCACAACCAGGATTCGGCTGATCGCCATGTTGTCTCTCCTCGAAAAAAATTAGGCCCCGGCGCAGGCGTGCTCGCGCACCGCCGTCAGCAGCGTGTCCTTGGTGAAAGGCTTGGTCAGGTATTGATCGGACCCCACCATGCGGCCGCGCGCGCGGTCGAACAGGCCGTCCTTGGACGACAGCATGATGACGGGCGTGGTGCGGTATTTGGCGTTGCGCTTGATCAGCGAACAGGTCTGATAGCCGTCGAGGCGCGGCATCATGATGTCGACGAACACGACATCCGGTTCGTGATCGGTGATCTTGGACAGCGCGTCGAAGCCATCCTGCGCCAGGATGACCTCGCAGCCGGCCTGGTTCAGGAAAATCTCGGCGCTGCGTCGGATGGTGTTGCTGTCGTCGATGACCATCACCTTGACGCCCTTCAATGCTTCGTTATCCACACGCTCTCTCCAACAGGATCGTCAGGCAGGCGGGAATTGCCGCCCCTGTGTGGTAAGCATTACGGCATCGAAATCGGCTTCTTTAGTGCATGGGCGCCGCAGGAAACGACCGGCAGCAAAAAGGGCGTTGCGTTGCAACGCCCTTTTTAATGTCCTGGAATCAAATCCTTACTGCTGCCAGGCTTCCCCGCTGGACTTCTTCTCCACCCCGGCCACCGCGCTCATGGTTTCGAGAATGGTGTTGGGCAGGGAGGAAATCCGCATGAATTGCCCCATCCCGACATCCGGGAACGCCAGGGCGATGCGGAAGCGGCCATGCGGCGACTCCACCTCCTTGTCGACCACATAAATCTCGTAGGGCAGGCCGGCGATATTGTTCTGCATGTCGATTTTCTTGATCCAGTCGCCGTCGCTGTTCTCGCCATCGTTCATCGCCACGCCAAATACGGCCAGCTTGCGATTGGGCATCACGATTTCGTAGATTTTGGCGGTCTTGCCCGCGCCTTTGGCCAGATTGTCGCGCACGGTCTTCAGTGCCTCGGCGAAGCTGCCATATTCGGCCAGCTTGTTCTTCGGGGAATCCAGGCGTTCCATGCCGATCATGTAGCGGTAGTTGGCCAGACTGCCGGCCGATTCGTCACCACCCAGGCCCTTGCCGGCGCCCAGCGCATCCTGCAGGCGCGCCTGCAGGGCCTTGACCGCATCCTCCTTCTTGGCGAAGGCCTTGCGGAAATAGGCGCGATACCAGTAGTCGGGATTGGTGTACATCACACTGCCGTCCGCGGTCACCCCCACGCGGATCGCCGCGCCCAGGATGGCATTCCCTCCTACCGCCCCCACTTCGTCGAGCATGGCCTCGTCGGTGGCGATGACCACGCCATATCCCGCCAGGGTTTTGGGGAAATACTTGCCAACCACCTTGAAACCGCCGGCCTTGAGCTTGGACTCGACCGCCGTCGCTACCGCCTGCACGTTCCCTCCCTTTACCGAATCGCCCTGAAGATAGGGGGAAATCGCCCATACGCTTGTTGAGAAAACAAACAGAACCCACGTTGTCATCCACCGCATCATCATTATCGTCTCCTGATTTATATGTACCCCGATTTTTGTCTTACCGTACCATTGACAGGGGTGCCATATAGTATCCCACCATGCATAGTGGGATTCGATAGGCCTACGTACTATCGCCCATCCCGACGATTTACTTGAGCCGACAGATGACAAATCCGGGCTTTAAAACGCGACCATCTCGAAATCTTCCTTGCGCGCACCACAATCCGGGCATGTCCAGTTGATCGGCACGTCTTCCCAGCGCGTGCCGGGGGGAATTCCGTCCTCTGGCGCACCGGTTTCCTCGTGGTAGATGTAGCCGCAGATCAGGCACATCCAGCTTTTGTATTCAAGGGTTTCAGACATGGGGTAGAGCCTATTCCAGTAGAAATCATGCCCCGAGCCGGCTGCCTGCGGGATGCAGTGCAAGGCGCGGGGGGCGAAGTGGCGTCATTCTCCACGAGTCACCCGCACCACCGCAATGCACCCGGAGGGCATAAACACCCGGAGGGCATAAACACCCGCAGGCAACCAGTCCTTCGGGGTGGGGGGGGGGGGGGGGGGGCGCGGGCGGGCGGGGGGGGGCGGGGCGGGGGGGGGCGGGGGAG
>JAIBEL010000002.1 GCA_019459285.1 Rhizobium sp.
TTGCGCCTCTTTGCCCCCCCCGCGGGCCGCTTTTAATACCCTAATCATGCCTTGCTCGGGCCCCCCCTGGGGGGCGCGCGCCAGTTCGGTCGCAATAGTCTCCACATCCGACAACGGATCGACCCTACCGGCGACATGGATCACGTTTTCATTGTGAAAACAGCGCACCACGTGACAGATCGCGTCCGTTTCGCGGATGTTGGCGAGAAACTGATTGCCCAACCCCTCGCCCTTGGAGGCACCCGCCACCAGGCCGGCGATGTCGACGAACTCGACGATCGCCGGCACCACCCGTTGCGGTTTGATGATCTCCGCCAGTTGCGCGATGCGCGGGTCCGGCACCTCGACCACACCGGTGTTCGGCTCGATGGTGCAGAAAGGATAGTTCTCCGCTGCGATGCCCGCCTGGGTCAGCGCATTGAACAGGGTGGATTTTCCGACGTTGGGCAAGCCAACGATGCCGCATTTGAGACTCATGGGTTTTCCAGTTTAGGTTTGACTGAGGCGGTTTTTACGGACGGATTGGTGTTGGCACGCTGGGTGGCCGTATTCCACTCGCCTTGTTCGATCAGCGGCACCAGATCGAGTGCACGATCGATTGCCGCGTCGATCTCTGTCTGCTCCTCGCGCCGCGGCGGCTTGAGGACATAGTTCACGACTTCGTTGCGATCGCCCGGGTGACCGATCCCGATACGCAGCCGCCAGTAGTCCTGCGTGCCCAGATGCGAGGCGATGTCCTTGAGGCCGTTGTGCCCGCCCATGCCGCCGCCGAACTTGAGGCGCAACTGGCCGGGTGGAATGTCGAGCTCGTCATGCACCACCAGGATCTCGCCCGGCGCAATACGATGAAAACGCGCCAGCGCGCCGACCGCCTGACCGGAACGGTTCATGAAGGTCTGCGGCAACAGCATCCAGATGTTTCCCGAACTGCGCCCGACAATGCCGTGAAAGCGCGCTTCATGTGCCAACGGAATGTTCCACGCCTGCGCGAGACGCGCGCAAAACCAAAACCCGGCATTGTGCCGGGTTTCTTCGTAGTCACGCCCCGGGTTACCGAGGCCGACAATCAGGCGGGGTGCCGTCATGACGACTCACAACACAACCACAGCCGGGTTGCGTCAAGACTCAAGCTGCGGGTGCAGCAGGCGTCTCAGGTGCGGGTTCGTCGGACTTCATACCCTTGGGCAGCGTGACCGTCGCCACTGCGGGATTCTCGTGCTGCACATGCGCAACAAGTTCCACGCCTTCGGGCAATACGAGGTCATTCGCATGAATGGAATGGCCGATCTCCAGCGCGCCCATGTCCACAGCAATGAACTCGGGCAGATTACCCGGCAGACAGGTCACGTCGATTTCGGTCACCACATGGCTGACCTTGCCACCACCAGTTTTAACGCCAGGGGCGGTATCCGCATTCAGGAAGTGCAGCGGGACCTTGACGTGTATTTTGTGCGTCTTGTCGACACGCTGGAAGTCGACGTGCAGCACTTGCTGCCGGTAGGGATGCCATTGCGTATCGCGCAGCAGCACCGACTCCTTGGCGCCGTCGACATTCAGCGTCAGCACGGAAGCGTGAAAAGCCTCCTTGCGCAGCGCATGGTAAAGCGCATTGTGATCCAGCTCGATCTGTACCGGAGCGGTCGTGCCACCGTAGACGATGCCGGGGACCTTGCCAGCGTGACGCAGACGGCGGCTCGCACCCGTACCTTGCAATTCACGCTTGGCGGCGATGACTTCGATTTCCATAGTATTTCTCCAATTTACCTATAAAAGCCCCCGCGACCAGGGGCATTCCCAGCCCACTATTCGATGAAGAGCGAACTGACAGAATCTTCGTTGCTGATGCGGCGGATGGTTTCCGCCAGCAATTCAGCCACCGACAGTTGCCGGATTTTCTTGCATGCGCGCGCATCGTCGCGCAACGGGATGGTATCGGTCACCACCAGTTCGTCGATCGCGGAATTCGTCACGCGTTCGGCGGCGCTGCCGGAGAGCACGGCATGCGTGCAATACGCCATCACTTTCTTGGCGCCATGCTCCTTCAGCGCATTGGCCGCTTCGCACAGTGTATTGGCCGTATCGACCATGTCATCCATGATGATGCAGGTCCGATCCTTGACGTCGCCGATGATGTGCATCACCTTCGCCACATTCGGTTTGGGACGACGTTTGTCGATGATCGCCAGGTCGCATTCCAGCCGCTTGGCGATCGCCCGTGCCCGCACCACCCCGCCGACGTCGGGCGACACCACCATCAGGTTCGGGTGGTTGCGCTTCCAGATATCGCCCAGCAGGATCGGACTGGAATAGATGTTGTCGACCGGAATGTCGAAAAACCCCTGGATCTGGTCCGAATGCAGATCCATCGTCAGCAACCGGTCGATTCCCACGCCCTGCAGCATGTTGGCCACCACCTTGGCAGTGATCGCCACCCGGGCCGAACGGGTGCGCCGGTCCTGGCGCGCATAGCCGTAATACGGAATCGCCGCGGTGATGCGGGCAGCCGAGGCGCGTTTCAGCGCATCGACCATCACCATCACTTCCATCAGGGTGTCGTTGGTCGGCTGGCAGGTCGACTGCAGTACGAACACGTCCTTGCCGCGCACGTTCTCCAGGATCTCGACCATCACCTCGCCATCGGAAAACCGCGACACCGTGGCACGGCCGAGATGAATGTTCAGATGGCGCACCACGTCGCTGGCAAGACGCGGGTTGGCATTTCCGCTGAACACCATCAGGTTGTCTATGGACACACGAGTCTCCGACGATTTGGCTGGTCCGACACAACAACAAAAACAGCCGCCACCGGCGGCTGTTCGCTTAACTGGCTGGGGAGGTAGGGATCGAACCTACGAATGTCGGAATCAAAATCCGATGCCTTACCACTTGGCGACTCCCCAATAAAATCGGGTGCTGCTCAGTCGCAGTACTCGTACAGCGGATGCCGGTCGAGCCCCTGCGCCACAAAACCCTGCATCGTGTCGGGCAGTTGGCGCAACACGCCGCGCGCCGCTTCTTCCGTCCCGAACGATGCAAATACGCAGGCCCCCGAACCGGTCATCCGCGCCTCGCCGAAATTCGCCAGCCATTCGAGATGACGCGCGACTTCGGGGTATCGACTGACCACCACGGACTGCAGGTCGTTACGACCCATGCCTGCGGAAAAGGGCGCTATTTTGAGGGGTGGCGTGTTGCGTGTCAATTCCGGTACGGCAAAAATTGCTGCGGTCGGCACCTGCACCGGCGGCATCAGCACCACATACCAGGCCGGGGGGGCACTCACCGAATGCAGGATTTCGCCCACGCCTTCGGCAAATGCAGTCTGCCCGAACACGAACACGGGCACGTCAGCCCCCAGCCGTAGCGCCAGTTCCTGGAGCGTTTTACGCGACAAATCAACCTGCCACAGGCGATTGAGCGCCAGCAGGACCGTAGCGGCGTCCGAACTGCCGCCGCCCAGGCCGCCGCCCAGCGGCAGATTTTTATCCAGCCGGATACTCACGCCCGCTCCGGCAGGTGCATAGGCCTGTAATAGCCGCGCTGCACGAACAGTCAGGTCATCGTCCTCGGACACGCCTGGAAGATCGCCTTCACGCACGATCCGGTCGTCGTCGCGCAATTCGAGGTGCACGGTGTCGCCGCGGTTGATCAGCCGAAACACGCTCTGCAGCAGGTGGTAGCCGTCGGCACGCCGGCCGACGACGTGCAGGAACAGATTGAGTTTGGCCGGGGCAGGATAGGCGTGGCTGCTCATTCGTTTTGCCAACTGTCGGCCACCAGCCGGATTTCCAAGCCTTCGCGCGCCACCACCAGCTTGCGCGGCCGCGCAGACGCATCGGCAGCATACTGCAGGTAATCGATCGTCCAGCCATCCTGCCGGAGTTGCGCAAGACGGCCCGAGGCGTCACGCGTGGCCTCGAAAGCGCTGCCCGGGGCCGGACGTGCCTGCACCCACCAGGTCAGCCCCGTGACCGGCAGTACATAACCGAGCGCCTCCCGCGTCAGGGTATCGGCATCGCGGGCGTGACGCGTGGGTTGATTGGGGACTTCGAGCGTCACGCCGTCGTCGTCGCGCACGATACGCGCCACCCCCTGCCCCAGGGGCGACGTCATCAGCAACTCGTCCCGGTCTGCCCGATGCTGCCAGCGGATCTGGCCCGACAGACTCTGCTCGCCGCCCTGCACGCCGATGCGGCCCTGCAGGGTCCAGTTGGCTGAGGACCGAGCAGGCACCTCGACGACAGGCGGAACGGAAGAAACCGATGCGCAACCGCCCAATAGCAGCGCCAGCAGCGCTGTCGCAGACGCGGCGCGCATCAAGGCTTGAGACGGCGCAGCGTTTCCAGCAGCACCTCGTTCTGTGGGTGACTCTGCAGGCTGCTTTGCCAGAGCTTGCCCGCTTCGTCGCGCTGGCCGCTCGCCCACAGGACTTCGCCCAGATGGGCGGCGATTTCGGGGTCGGGGCGCGCCTTGAAGGCACGTTCGAGATATTCCTGCGCGCGCGGCAGATTGCCCGAACGGTATTGCGCCCAGCCCACGCTATCGAGGATGAAAGGATCGTCCGGCGACAAGGTCAATGCCTTGTCGAGAAGGATGAGGGCTTCGGAAAGGCGCTTGGTGCGATCGGCCAGCGTGTAACCCAGCGCGTTGTAGGCTTGCGCATCCATGGGGCGCAACACGATCACGCGGCGCAAATCCGCCTCCAGCACATCAAGCTTGTCGAGTTTCTCGGCCGCCATGGCATGGTCGTACAGCAGATCCGCTGAATCGGGGTAACGCTTGAGCCCCTCCGACAGCACGTCATAGATCGCCGCGTACTGCTTGCTGCCGCGCAGCACTTCGGCCCGGGCCTGAATCAGCCGCACATTCTGCGCATCGTTCTCGCCCCGGGTCGCTTTCAGCAAGGCGCTCGCCTCATCCGGCCGACCGGCTCCTACCAGTAGCGCGGCCTGACGCGCACGCGCCGGCACCAGATAATTGCCGGTCTTGACCCCGGCGTAATACGCGCCGGCCGCTTCCGGTTGTTTCATCTGTTCGGCCGCCTGTCCCAGGTAGTAGTACACCGCATCCGGATCGCGCGGGTTGTATTCCAGGGTTTTCGCCAGGAAATCGTGGGCCGTCTTGGCGTCGCCCATTTGCAGGGACAACAGGCCCGCCGCGAAACTCACTTCGGCATTGCGCGGAAAATCCCGGGTCAGCCGGGTGAATTCGGCGCGCGCCTCGTCGAAATGGTTGGCATTGACGAGGACGCGCGCATAGGCCAGCCGAACTTCGCGGGCATCGGGATGCGCCGTCAGAAACGTCCGCATGAACGCAAGCGCGTCGGCATGCGATGTCTGGTCGAGTATCTGGGCCCGCAGCAAAGCGGCCGGCTCCCAACCGGGACGCAGGTCATCGGCCTTCTGCAAGGCGGCGACCGCCGCCTCGTTGCGTCCGACGCTGGCCGCAGCCTGGGCCACGGCAAAACGCGCTTCCGGCAAGGTCGAATAGTCCGCAGCCAACCGTTCGACCAGTTCCAGCCCGGCCGGCGAACCATGCGTCTTCCCCATCACGGAGGTCAGATGCAGAAAGCCATTCGCAGGATCCTTCTTCAGCAAAACCCGCAGGATGGGCTCGGCCTCGTCGAATTTGCCCTCGTTCAGCAGCAGCACCGCCATCGTCTGCTGGGCAGGTTCCGAATCCGGTTCGGCCGCCATCCACAGCCGCGTAGCCTCCAGCGCACCGGTCGGGTTGCGGGCGAACATCGAAACCTCGGCGGCCCGGCGGGCGATACGGGGATCGTGCGTCTCCCGCGCGAGATCGAGATAGGTCGACTGGGCGATGCCGATCTGGCCGCGCTGCCCGGCCACTTCCGCCACCAGGAACTTGAACAGGATGTCCGGCGTAAGCGGCTGCTTGGGCAATGCGGCTTGCGCCTTGGCCGCTGCCTCCGCCGCCGGGTCGACGGCAGGCTCAGCCACCGCCTCGGCAGGCGGCTGGGGCTGGGATTCCACCACGGCAGGCGGCGGCGACTTGACGCCAAGCTGGCTGCACGCGGCTACGAGCGCCAGCATTGCGTAGAGAGGAAAAGTCTTGAGGAATGCCATGTTGTGCCTTGTTGATCGGTTGCTTGTCACGATTCTAAGCGTTCGAGGCCTGCCTGTATGCAAGGTTCAACCTTGCCCCCTATTGCGACCGCAGCGCGTCGATGGGATTGAGCCCCGCGGCGCGCCTGGCCGGGTAAAAGCCGAAAAACACACCGATCAGGAAAGATACGCCCACTGCCATCAACACCGAGGCCAGCGTGACCGCTACCGGCAATCCGGCCAGCCGCTCGACCAGCCAGGCGCCGCCGATGCCGAACAGCAGGCCGATTCCGCAGCCGATCAGCGACAGGGTCAGCGCCTCGACCAGAAACTGCCACAATACATCGCGGCGGCGTGCGCCGATCGCCATGCGGATGCCGATCTCACGGGTACGTTCGGTCACCGACACCAGCATGATGTTCATGATCCCGATGCCGCCCACCACCAGCGAGATGGCGGCGATCGCGCCAAGCAGCAGGCTCATGATGCGAGTGGTCGAGGCGGCGGTCTCGGCGAGGGCCGTCAGGTTGCGCACGGTAAAGTCGTCATCCTGGCCCAATCCGATCCGATGCCGGTTGCGCAACAGATCGTTGATGGACGTTTCGGCAGCATCCATGCGTTTTTCCGATACGGCTTGCACCATGATGAAGCGGGCGCGGTTGCGCAGGGTGTTGCTGAATATCTTTTGCTGCGCGCTGCTGATCGGCACCAGCACGGTATCGTCCTGGTCGCGCCCATCGAGGCTCTGCCCCTTGGACGCCAGCACGCCGATCACCTCGAACGGCGCCTGCTTGATGCGGATGATCTTGCCGACGGGATCCTCGTCGCCGAACAGTTCGCGCGCCACCACTCCACCGATGACCGCAACCCGCGCCCCCCGGCGCACGTCGGCGTCGCTGAAGAAACTGCCCGACGCCATCGACCAGTTCCGCACCACGGCATAGTCCGGCGTGGTGCCGTAGACCGAGGTATTCCAGTTGACGCCGCCGTAGATCAGCTGGGCGCCGCCAGGCGATACCGGCGCCGACGCCATGATGTCGGGTAGGTCGCGGATGGCGTCGGCATCGTCGAAAGTGAGCGAGGGCGCATCGCCGGTCGCCACCCGCGCGCCCCCCGACGAGACGGCGCCCGACATGATGATGAAGAGATTGCTGCCCATCGACTCGATCGAGCTGCGCACCATCGCCTGCGCACCCTGGCCGATCGCCAGCATGAGAATGACGGCCGCCACGCCGATGACCATGCCGAGCATGGTGAGGAAGCTGCGCATGCGGTGCGTGGTGAGCGCATGCCAGGCGGTCTCGAGGAGGCTGGTGAAAATCATGCGACGGCCTGGGCCACAGTCGTATCCTCGATCACCTGGCCATCCTGGAAACGGATGCATCGGCGCGCATAGGCGGCGATGTCGGCTTCGTGCGTCACCAACACCAGCGTGATGCCTTCTTCGCGGTTGAGCCGGCTGAAAAGGTCCATCACCTGGCGGCTGGTTTCGCTGTCGAGATTGCCGGTCGGCTCATCGGCAAAAATGATGCGCGGGCGCGTAGCCAGCGCGCGGGCGATCGCCACCCGCTGCTGCTGGCCACCCGACAGTTGCAGCGGCGTGTGATGCGAGCGCTCGCCCAGCCCCACCCGCTCGAGCATGGCCTGCGCCTGCCGGCGGCGCGCCTCGCGTCCCATGCCGGCATACATCAGCGGCAGTGCAACATTGTCGAGTGCAGTCAGCTTGGGTAACAGGTTGAACCCCTGAAACACGAAACCGATTTCACGATTGCGCAATGCCGCCAGTTGATCCGACGACAGACGGCCGACATCCTGTCCGTCGAGGTGGTAGCTGCCGCGGGTAGGCCGGTCGAGGCAACCGAGCAGATTCATGAAGGTACTTTTGCCCGAGCCCGACGCCCCCATGATGGCGACGAACTCGCCTTCGGCAATGCTGAGGCTCACGCCGCGCAGCGCCTGGAACACGCCGGCACCGGTCGGGTAGTCCTTTTCGAGATTCGCCACCTCGATCAGCGGTGCGCCGGGGACAGCCATCAGAACAGACGTCCGCGCGACATGCCGCCATTCTCTTTTTTGGCCGCCAGATCGGCCACGATTACCGTATCGCCCGCTTTCAGCGCCCCGCTGACGATTTGCGTGTAGGCCTTGTCGCTAATACCGGTCTTCACCGCCACCCGTACGGGCTTGCCGTCGACCAGCCGATACACCGCCGCGCCCCGCGGCTTGCCGGCGCCGTCGACGACGCTGCCCGTCTGCGGGCGGAAACGCAGCGCCGTCGTCGGCACCCGCAGCACGCCCGGCCGGGTCTCGACCAGCACGCGCAGGTTGGCCGTCATCCCTGGCATCAGCGCCAGGTCCGGGTTGGCGACATTCACCACCACGTTGTAGGTCACGACATTCTGCGCGGTCGTGGCGTTCAGTCGAACCTGCCGCACCGCACCGGTATATTCGGTATCGGGGAACGCGTCGACGCGAAACTTGACCGGCTGACCGACCTTGATCTGCCCGATATCGGCTTCCGACACCGTGGAATCGATCTGCATCTGAGTCAGATCCTTGCCGATCTGGAACAGCGTCGGCGTCTGGAAGCTCGCCGCTACGGTCTGGCCGACGTCGACCTGGCGGTTGATCACGGTGCCGTCGACCGGCGAACGGATGATCGAGAAACCGAGATTGGTCTGGTCGCGCGTCACCTGTGCGCGTGCCAGCCGCACCTGCGCCTCTGCCTGTGCACGGGCAGCCAGCGTCTGATCGAGTTCCTGCTGCGACACGTATTCCTGTTTGAACAGCGTCTGCATGCGTACCGCATTGGCCTCGGCCAGATTCAGTTGCGCCTGGGCGTTGGCGAGGCTGGCAGTGCTTTGCGCCAGAGCCGCCTGGAACAGCGCCGGGTCGAGTTCGGCCAGCACCTGCCCGGCTTTCACCTGCTGATTGAAGTCGGCATCGATGCGCCGCACCGTTCCCGAGACCTGGGTGCCCACGTTGACCAGCGTAACCGGATTGAGCGTGCCGTTGGCCGACACTTCAGCCGCAATGTCGCCACGATCCACCGCCACCGTCCGGTATTGCGGTTCGGCAGGCTTACTCTTGCCGTTCCACCACCATGCGGCCGCTGCAATCACCATGACCAGCAGTACAAGCATCCCTGTTTTTTTCATCGCTTTCCTTCCTGCTGCGCCGGTTCCAGCCAGTCCCAACTCAAATCCCCAATGGCCTGCGCCAGTTGTGCCCGTGCCACCCGCAAGCCCAGCCGCGTCTGCAACTGGGTCTGGCGCGCCTGGGCCAGATTGGCCTGCGCGCTCAACACATCGAGCAGGATGCCAAGCCCTGCCTGGTACCGTCCCAGCGCGAGTTTCTCGGCCGCGGCCGCGCTTTCCACCAGATCGGCGCTGCGGCTGTCCGCTTCGGTCTCGCTCTTCACGCTGTAATAGGCGCGCCACACGTCCAACGCCACCTGGTTGGCCACGCGGTCGCGTTCCGTCGCGGCCAGGCCGGCCTGGGTTTGCGCCGCGGCGATCTGATAGGTGTTGCGGTAGCCGGTGAAGATCGGAATGGTCAGATTGATCCCCACGCTGGAGCTGGTCGACGCCAGGGAACCGTTGTCCAGCCGTTGCGCGCCATAGAAAGCCGAGAAGCTGGGCTTGCCGGCGGCCTCGGCGCTACGCACACCAGCCTGCTGGGCAAGCACCGTGGCCTCCGCCGCACGCAGATCCGGCCGACGGCTGCGTGCGGCTTCGATCAAACCATCCACTGCCGCGCTCAGGTCCGGCGTCTGGCTGAACGCCGCCTCGCTGTCGATGACGCTGAAGCCGGCTTGCCGGGTATCGCCCATCAGCGCAGCCAGCTCACCCTGCATCCGCGCGGCCTCGCCTTCGGCACGGATCCGCTCGATCTGGCGCTGGGTATACACAGTTTTCGCCTGCAGCCGGTCGAATGGAATGGCCGTTCCCGCGGCCACCCGTGCGGTGGCGGCCTTGAACGCGGCAAGCGCCGAGGCCTCGGCTTCGCGCGCGACGCTGACCGCACCCTGTGCGGTCAGCAGATTGAAATAGGCGGTGACCGTCTGCAGATAGAGCTGGCGCACACTATCGTCCTGGCTGGCACGTGCCGCCGCCAGTAATGCCTCAGCAGCATCGCGCTGGGCCTCACGGCCGCCGAAGTCGTACAGCAGGTATTGTGCATCCAGCCCCAGTTGCCAGGCGTTGCGATCGTTCGGTGGCATGCGGTCCCCGGTGCGGGACACACTGCCGCTGACTGACAGGCTGGGCAGATAGGCGCTGTATGCCTGCCCCAGTTCGGCGGCGCGCAGCCGCGCCGTGAGCCAGGCGGTGCGGGTGGCCGGATTGGCACACAGGGCACGCTCGACCGCGCGTGCCAGCGTAATCGGGCCGGTCGGCACAGCCGTATCGCATACCGCTGCTGGGCGCAGTTCGGCCATCGGCGACGGCGGCACCCGGTCGAGTACCCCGAAGGGATCCGCAGCCGAAGCCACACTGCTGACCAACATCACCAGCAGCAGAGAAAATCGTGCATTCAAAATAGGGGGGGGCTGAGGTAAAAGCGCGTTATATAGAATGTCAATGTATCGGTTCAGTTCCCATTTGCGGGGACAAACTATCGCAGGACATCAGCGCTTCCCCGAAACGTCTCTGTCCCTTTACCATCGACTCTCTTCCGTCCAGGCCATGCCCGAATTACCCGAAGTCGAAACCACCCGCCTGGGATTGCTGCCCCGCCTGCAGCATCGCACACTCACGCGCATCGTGGTGCGCAACCCGCGCCTGCGCTGGCCGGTGCCAGCCGATCTGGAAACGCGGCTGGGCGGGCTGACGCTCAAGGGGGTCGACCGGCGCGGAAAATACCTGCTGTTCGATTTTGGTGCCATCACCCAGATCGTCCACCTGGGCATGTCGGGCAGCCTGCGCCTGGCCGGGCCGGACGAGCCGGCTGCCCTGCACGATCACGTCGACTGGCTGTTCGACGACGGCAGCACGCTGCGATTGCGCGACCCGCGCCGCTTCGGTGCCGTGCTGTGGACCGACGACGTGACGCGGCACCCGTTGCTCGCCCATCTGGGGCCGGAACCGCTGACGCCGGCATTCGACGCTGCCTACCTGCACGCACAGTGCCAGCGCCGCAGCGCCGCGATCAAGCAGGTCATCATGGATGCCCAGGTGGTAGTGGGCGTCGGCAATATCTACGCCTCCGAGTCGCTGTTCCATGCCGGCATCCGGCCGGCGACCGCTGCGCGTCGTCTCAGCCGCCCGGCCTGCGCCCGGCTGGTCACCGCGATCCAACAGGTGCTGACGGCCGCCATTGCCGCGGGCGGCAGTTCGCTGCGCGATTACGTCGCGAGCGACGGCGAGCTGGGTTATTTTCAGTTGCAGACGCACGTGTACGACCGCGAAGGCCTGCCGTGCAAGACGTGCAGCACCCCGATCCGCCGCATCGTGCAAGGTCAGCGCGCAAGCTTCTACTGCTCCACCTGCCAGCATTGATCTGGCCGGCACAGAATCAAGTTTTGTCATTAATATGTCGTTAAATGACAATGCTTTATCTCTGACTGGCCCCATGCAATCCACCACCCTGGTTGACGAATTCGAGCATTACAGCACCTGGCGCGAGGCCGTGTATGTGCGCGTCGAAGCGTTGCGTGACTGGCTCGATGCCCAGGAACTAGGCGACGCCGAATCCGAGATGCGGCTGAACCAGCTGCTCGGCCGCCTGCAGGAAGACAAGCTGAACGTGGCCTTCGTTGCCGAATTCTCGCGCGGCAAGTCCGAACTCATCAACGCGATCTTCTTTTCGGACTATCGGCAACGCGTGCTGCCATCGTCCGCAGGGCGCACGACCATGTGCCCCACCGAGCTGTTTTTCGACCCGTTGCATCGCCCTTCGCTGCGCCTGCTGCCGATCGACACCAAGACCCGCGAGGGCAGCATTGCCGACTTCAAGCGCGACGCGGATGCCTGGACCGAATTTCCGCTCAACCTCGATTCCGCCGAGGAAATGAGCGCGACGCTTATGCGGCTGGCCGATACGATCGAGGTCGATGCCGCCACTGCCGAAGCGTTCGGCCTGATCAATCCCGACGACGAGGAAACCGCGCGCAGCCTGGAGCGCGACGGCGGCATCGCCATTCCCCGCTGGCGCCATGCGCTGATCAACTTTCCTCACCCGCTGCTGAAGCAAGGGCTGGTCATCCTCGACACGCCGGGTTTGAATGCCATCGGCACCGAGCCCGAGCTGACGCTCAACATGCTCCCCAACGCCCATGCGGTGCTGTTCCTCCTGGCCGCCGATACCGGCGTCACCAAGTCGGACATCGAGATCTGGCGTCAGTACATTGCGCCGGTGCAGGGTGCCAGCCGCGCGCGGCTGGTGGTGCTGAACAAGATCGACGGCCTGTGGGACGAACTCAAGACTCCAGCGCAAATCGAGGCTGAAATCGCCAAGCAGGTCGCCAGCAGCGCCGCGCTGCTCGACCTGCCCCCGGGCCAGGTCTATCCGGTTTCCGCGCAGAAGGCGCTGGTCGCCAAGGTGAAGGGCGACGACGCCCTGCTGACGAAAAGCCGCCTGCCTGAACTCGAGGCAGCGCTGACGCAGGAGTTGATTCCCTGCAAGCAGGCACTGGTCAGCGAATCGGCCCAGGCCAGCGTGGAGGATGTGGTGATCAAGACCACCGAGCTGCTGGAAACCCGGCTCGCCACGATCCAGGATCAGGTTGACGAACTGCAGGGTCTGCGCGGCAAGAACCGCGACGTCATCCAGCACATGATGGTCAAGGCCAACGAAGACAAGCAGCAGTTCGAACGCGGCCTGGAACAGTTCAACGCCTTGCGCAACGTGTTCGCAACCCAGGTCGAAGCGCTACGGCAGCGACTGGGCATGGAAGCGTTACGCAACGAGGTGCGGCATACCCGGCAAGCGATGGAAAAAAGCCATTTCAGCGTGGGCCTGCGCGAGGCAATGGGCCATTTCTTCCGCCAGGTGGACGGCAACCTGGATGCGTCGGCAGAGACCATCAAGGAAATCCGCGCCATGATGACGGCGATGTACCAGAAATTCAGCGACGAACACGGTCTGGCGGCGGTCAACCCGCCGGATCACAGCCTGCACAAATATCGCAAGGAAATGGCACGGCTGGAACGCATTTTCGACGAGCGCTTCAATACCGTATTCAAGATGCTGACGGTGGGGCAAACCCAGTTGACTGCGCGCTTTTTCGAGACGCTGGCGAGCAAGGTGGTCCAGGTATTCGAACTGGCCAACAGCGAAACCGAATCGTGGCTGAAGGCGCTGATTGCGCCCATGGAAACCCAGGTGCGCGAACACAAGCTTCAACTGAAACGTCGCCTGGAAAGCGTCAGCCGCATCCATGCCGCAACCGAGACGCTGGACGAGCGTATTGCCGAACTGGAAGCGTCGATCGGAACCGTGAGCGACCAGCTGGACGGCCTGGCACGCATCAACCTGCGCATCGCCGATGCCCTGGCGGATGAGCTAAACAAACCCGCTCTGGCCAAAACGGCCTGAGCCTAGGGCCTGTTAACGCTCATTTCGCGCCTGCGTTGCCACGAGAAAGCGATGGATACAAGGCGCGGCGCGCCCGCAAGGGCTAGCCCTTGCCAAGCGGCGCAACGCAGCAGACTCGCTTTCTCGTAGCAACCCGGAGGGGCGGGGCGATTCGGGCGCATCCCTTTGTCGCAGGTCGCTTGCTGAGAACGACTCAGCCGCGCACCCCGCTTCGCGGGCTGCATCCCGAATCGTCCTCGCCGCAGGTGCGAAATGAGCGTTAACAGGCCCTACTTGCTGGCGGTCAGGCGCAGGAATTTCTCCTGCAGCTGCTCCTTGGTTTCCGGGTAATCCGGATTGAGCGGAATGCAATCGACCGGGCACACCTCGACACACTGCGGCGTATCGAAATGACCGACACATTCGGTGCACTTGTTGGGATCGATGATGTAAATCTCGTCACCCTGCGAAATGGCGTCGTTGGGACATTCGGGCAAACAGACGTCGCAATTGATGCATTCGTCCGTGATCATCATTGACATGTCATTCTCCGGGTTATATCAGTTTTTACTTATTTTCTCACTTAATCGCCGCGCCACCAATGGGTGGACGAAAGGCGTCACGTCTCCGCCCAGTTGCGCGATCTCGCGGATCATGCTGGCTGAGATGAACATGTATTGATCCGACGGCGTGAGGAACAGGGTTTCGATGTCGGGCTTGAGGTTGCGGTTCATGCCCGCCAGCTGGAATTCGTATTCAAAGTCGGACGCCGCGCGCAGCCCCCGCAGTACTGCGATCGCGCCTTGTTCGGCGACAAAATCGATCAGGAGACCGGAAAACCCTTCGACCCGCACCTGCGGCACGTCGGCCAGCACGTCGCGCGTCATCGCCACCCGCTCCTCCATGGTGAAGAAAGGCCGCTTGTTGCGCGATTCGGCCACCGCGACGATGACGCAGTCGAACAGCCGCACCGCACGCCGCACCAGATCCTCGTGGCCGCGTGTGATGGGGTCGAAGGTGCCGGGATAGACGGCAGTCAGCATGGATTCATCATTCCTTGATCAGTAGCGCGAAATGCGAACGCCCCGCGCGCCCGCTGCGGTGGATGATAAACCCCGGAGGCGCCACGACTGCCGTCTCCTGTTCGATATAGGCATGGCCACCGGGCTTGAGATGGCGCCCCAGATCGCCCAACACCGCTGCGGCCAGCCCGCTGTCGAAGGGCGGATCGACGAAAACCAGATCGAAGGTCTCATGGCTGTTCACCAGCCACGCCAGCGCGTCGGTGCGCAGGATGTCGACCTGACTTGCCCCGAGCATAGTCCGGTTCTTTTCCAGTGCAACAGTCGCCTTGAGATCGCGTTCGATCATGACGACCTGGCCTGCGCCGCGTGAAGCAGCCTCGAAGCCGAGCGCGCCGCTGCCGGCAAACAAGTCCAGACAGGTCCACCCCGGCAGATCCTGGCCGAGCCAGTTGAACAGCGTCTCGCGCACGCGGTCGGGTGTCGGGCGCAAGCCCTCGCCATCAGGAAAATCGAGCAGGCGGCGACGGTATTGTCCACCGATGATGCGCACCCGGTTGGCCGCGCCATGTGCTCGCTGGGGTGCGGCACGCTTAGCGAGCACGCTCTCCTCCCACGATGACCGTCACCAGCTTGTCGGGGTCGATGTGACGGGCAAACGCTTGTTTCACGGTCGCCACATCGACCGCATTGACCTTGTCGACCCAGGTATCCAGATAGTCCAGGGGCAGCTTGTAGAAGCCGATCAGCGACAGGTATTCGAGGATTTTCCGGTTGCTGTCGATACGCAAAGGAAATCCGCCGGTGAGGTTGTCCTTGGCCTGCTTCAGCTCCGCTTCGCTGGGGCCCTCGGTAATGAACTGCCGCAGGGTGGTCCGCGCCACCTTCAGCGCGTCGTCGGTTTGCGCCAGCTTGGTCTGCAGACCAAGCTGGCG
>JAIBEL010000013.1 GCA_019459285.1 Rhizobium sp.
GGGCGGCGGTGCGGGTGGCTGTCTGGGGGGTGCCCGGGCGCGACTGTGGGGGCCCCGCGGCCTGGGCCCTGGGGGTCAACGCGCACAGCAGCAGGAGAAAGCCAGGCGCGAGCGCCCGAGCCAGCCGATTCATCAGGATAATCAGTTGCCGCCTGCAGGCGCGGCCGGTGCCGGTGCGGGTGTGCCGAAATCGACCTTGGGCGGCACGGCGATGGCCTTCTCGTTTTCCACCGTGAAGCTCGGCTTGGTCTTGTAGCCGAACATCATCGCCGTCAGATTGGACGGGAAGGAGCGCACCGTGACGTTATAGGTCTTCACGGCGGTGATGTAGCGATTGCGCGCGACCGTGATGCGGTTCTCGGTGCCTTCGAGCTGCGCCTGCAGATCACGGAATAGGCCATCCGCCTTGAGCTGAGGGTAGTTCTCGGCAACGAGCAGCAGGCGCGAGAGCGCGCCGGTGAGTTCGCCCTGTGCAGCGATGAACTTCTGGAACGCGGCTTCGTCGTTGATCAGATCGGGGGTTGCCTGGATCGATCCCACGCGGGCGCGGGCCTCGGTGACGCTGATGAACACATCCTTCTCGTGCGCCGCATAACCTTTCACCACATTGACCAGGTTCGGCACCAGATCGGCACGACGCTGGTACTGGTTCAGTACCTCGGCCCAGGTCGCCTTGATCTCTTCATCGGAACTTTGCAGCGTGTTGTAGCCGCAGCCGGACAAGGCCAGCGCCATGCATCCTGCAAGCATCCATTTGAACGCATTGAGCCATTTGAACATCGTCGTCTCCCAGGTTGATGGATTGTTTCAACAGTGCAGTCTACGCCACGCCCCACGTGGCAAACAAAGGATCGGATTCCGTCAGCTTGTCGGCATAGCGGTCGTCCTTGGGACGCCTGAGTCCGCGCTCGACATAGGTTTCCACCTTCTTGAAACCGGCCTGCTTGATCAGCGTGCCGACCCAGGCCATGCGCTCCATCGGATGCAACTGCGTCCACAACCGGATCACCTTGGGCGGGAAATAGCGGTGCGACAGCGTCACCACGAACATGCCACCAGGCTTCAAGACCCGCCTGGCTTCGGCGACGATCTTGTGCGGTTGCGTCAGGTATTCGAACGACACCGTGCACACCACGGCATCGAAGCTGGCGTCGGGAAACGGCAGTACGGGATCGGCGTTGATGTCCTTCACGATCCGCTCGGCAAGCTGCGAGTTGTCGTCGAGCTCCTCGGCATTGAGGCCCAGCCCGACTGCCGACTGCACGGTGTCCGGCAGATGCGAGCGCCAGCCTGCCATCAGGTCGAGCACCCGCGCGTTCTCCGGGAGTACGGTGCGGTACAGCGCCTGAATGCGGCGCGCGCAGACGGCATCGACGTGGGTGACCTTGCGGGCGAGTGTGTAGAACTCGGTATCGGGGAATTCATCCTCGCGGCTGAATGCACCGGGCCCCTCGAAATCGGTCGGCGTCTGCATCTGCGTCTCCATGCCGCTCCACTCGAGCAGTTGCTCCACCTTGCCGACCGGCTCGGTCGAGACATCGCTCTTGCCGCTGTCGATGCTGAAGATGCGGCCCTGCAGCGGATGGCTGAAATTGGCGACGAAGCTGGCTGCGTTGAGCTTCATCACCCGGAACATCGTGGCGGGCGCGTCGTCGGCATGCAGCAGCTGCGACGGGTAGAAGCGTCCCAGCTTGAGCGGCGCAATGTCGCTGCGGAAAACCTCGTTCGGCACCTCGTGCTCGATCTTCGGGCCGACGTCGACCTGGGCGTCGACCGGCGGCGTGTTGCCTGGCATCCACACCACCACCTGATGACGGCCAAGGTCGGAGAAATAATTGACGCGAAAGCGCAGCGCGGAATGCAGGAGTTTCATTGTGGGTAAGTAGTGAGCGGTAAGCGGTAAGCGGTGAGTGGTTAAGCAATGGCGAGGGTCTGCATCGTGCGTCGGGCCAGGCACAGGTCTTCCCATGCGCGCGCCTTGTCGGGCAGGTTGCGCAGCAGGTAGGCCGGATGATAGGTCACCACCAGCGGCACATTCTGGAACTGGTGCACTCGGCCGCGCAGGCGGCTGATCGCCTCGTCGGTGTCGAGCAGGCTTTGCGCGGCGAAGCGTCCCAGCGCCAGGATGAGCCTGGGCTGGATGAGTTCGATCTGCGCCAGCAGGTAGGGACGGCACGCGGCCACTTCGTCCGGCTCGGGGTTGCGGTTGCCGGGCGGGCGCGATTTCAGCACGTTGGCAATGTAGACGTTGTCGCCACGCTTCAAGCCGATTGCGGCCAGCATGGCGTCGAGCAGCTTGCCCGCCTGGCCGACGAACGGCTCGCCTACCCGGTCTTCATCCGCCCCAGGCGCCTCGCCGATGATCAGCCAGTCGGCGTTGCGGTCGCCGACGCCGAGCACACCCTGCGTGCGAGTGGTGGAGAGCTTGCAGGCGGTGCAATGCGCGACGGCGTCGGCCAGCTGGTCCCAGCTATAAGACGGCGACCGGGGCGCAGCGAGCGGTGAGCGGAAGGCCGGAAATGTCTCGCGCAACCGCCAGGCGGGGCCGATGCCCAGTTCGCCGAACACGTCGTCACGGCTCAGCATGCCAGATCCTTCTTCATGATGAGCGCATCCTCGCGGCCGTTGCGGGCCGGGTAGTAGCCCCGGCGCACCGCCAGATCGACGAAACCGCTGCCATGGTACAGCGCGATGGCGGCGGCATTGGAGGTTCGCACCTCGAGAAACAGGCTTGCGGCCTTGTGGTCGCAGGCCCGCGCCAGACAGTGCTCGAGCAGGTCGCGGCCGAGACCATGCCGGCGCCAGATCGGGGCGATGGTAAGGTTGAGCAGATGCGCCTCGCCCGCTGCAGCCATCAGTGCGTAATAGCCGATGATTTCACCCTCGGCCTCGCGCACCCACATGCTGTAGCCGGCGTTCAACGAATCGGCAAAATTGCCCGGACTCCACGGGTACTCGTAGCTGGCGAGTTCGATCCGGTGGATGCGTGGCAGATCGGCCTCGGTCATCGGCCGCAGGTGGTGCGCAATTTCGAAGACTGCACTCATGCAGAGCGCCTCGCGCGACGCTCGTCCACCGTGAGCGCCACTTTGTCGCGCAGATAGATCGGCGCGGCCAGCGCCGCATCCTGCCCCTCGCCACGTTCGAATGCGCGAGCGGCGAGCGGCGCCATCGCGGCGGCATCGGGCATCAGCGTGTCGTCGATGCGCGCTAGCCGTGGAGCCAGACGCGGACGCAACACGTTGCCCAATGCGACGAAGCCATTGCCGGCGCCGATCCAGTCGCCCCCTTCCGGCACCGCCACCGATTCGGGCAGCGCCAGCTGCGGCTCGCTCACCGTGTGCCAGTCGACGCCCTCTCTCCGGTAGGCCGCCCAGTAGACCTCGGCCATGCGCGCGTCAAGCACGGTCAGCACCTGCCCCGCACCCGTCTGTTCGGCGATCGATTCCAGCGTGGAGACGCCCACCACCGGCAGGCCGGCGCCCAATGCCAGCCCCTGCGTCACCGCACAGGCGATCCTGAGGCCGGTAAACGAGCCGGGGCCGGCGCCATAGGCGATGCCGTCAAGTTGACGCAGCGTCACCGCCGATTCGCGCAGGAGGTCGTCCACCATTGGCAGCAACAGGCTGCTGTGCCGCTGTTCGGCCAGTATCCGGCGCGCCTGGATGTGGCCGTCCAGCCACAGTGCAGCCGAACACCATTCGGTGGAGGTATCGAGGACAAGCAATTTCATTCGTGCGATTTTACCGGTTGCAGCAGACAATCAGACGTTTCATGGCGAGTCCTGCCCGGCAGCGGGTTGAACGGGTATCAGGATTTCGAAGCGCACCCGCGACCACGGGTCACGCACATCGGACAAACGAACAATGCGTGCCTCCAGTACCTGTCCCCGCTCGAGCAGACGCGCCACATCGGAATTCTCGCGACGCGGCACATAGCCGATCTTGTGGCCCTGCCATTCCACCCGAACCGCCCTGGCATCGTGGGAATTGTCGGGTTCACGTACCACGGCTAGCGCATCGCCCACCCGCATCTGCGACCACAGCGCCCTCCCTGCATGGTACTGGAACCCCGCAAGGGGCGAATCCTGCAACAGGATGTGCGCTGTGACCTCGGCGCAAAGCGGCTGCGACCACAGCCAGACCAGCAGAAGTACGATGGCCGGGCGGCCCGATGTCCATCCGGATCGCATGGGCGTCGTTGCACTGACGGGTTCGCGCATCATGTTCCTCTCGAGGTTCCGAGCTGGAGAGCCGAACATTCTACTGAGAATTACGGTATCCCATTCGCGCGGATCGGCCGCGGCCTGCGTTTAATTTTTGACTGGACAAGCAGGCTCCGGCTTGAGGTAGGATGAACGCATTCCTGTCCTCCTTAACCATGAAACCGACATGCCGAGAAAAGCCGCCGCTCTGACCAAGCTGTTCGTATTGGATACCAACGTGCTAATGCACGACCCCACCAGCCTGTACCGCTTCGAAGAACACGACGTCTATGTGCCGATCGCAACCTTGGAGGAACTCGACCAGCACAAAAAGGGCATGAACGAGGTATCGCGCAACGCCCGCCAGGCCAGCCGTTTTCTCGACGAGATCGTCAGCAAGCTCGACAGCATCGAGGAAGGCGTGCCGCTCGCACCGCATAGCCATAATGCCGCCACCGGCCGACTGTTCCTGCAAACCCAGGCGATCACCGGCGACATTCCGCTGAGCCTGCCGACCAGCAAGGTCGACAACCAGATCCTCGGCGTCGTGCTGTTCCTGTCGCGCCATTATCCCAAGCGGCAGGTCATCCTGGTGTCGAAAGACATCAACATGCGCATCAAGGCGCGTGCGCTGGGTCTGCCCGCCGAGGATTACTTCAACGACAAGGTACTGGAAGACACCGACCTGCTCTACGCCGGCCTGCGCGAGCTGCCCGCCGACTTCTGGGACACGCACGGCAAGGGCATGGAGTCGTGGCAAGCCAACGGCCAAACCTACTACCGCATCAAGGGACCGCTGGTCACCAGCCTGCTGCCGAACGAATTCGTCTTCCAGGAAGGTCCCAACCCGCTCTACGCGAAGGTACTAAAGGTCGAGGGCAAGCAGGCGGAGATGGTCACGGTGCGCGACTTCAGCCACCACAAGAACAACGTCTGGGGTATTACCTCGCGCAACCGCGAGCAGAACTTCGCACTCAACGTACTGATGGATCCCGAGATCGACTTCGTCACCCTGCTCGGCCAGGCCGGCACCGGCAAGACCCTTCTCACTCTGGCCGCAGGCCTGGCCCAGGTGCTCGACAAGAAGATATACACCGAAATCATCATGACCCGCGTGACCGTCCCGGTCGGCGAAGACATCGGTTTCCTGCCCGGGACCGAGGAAGAAAAAATGACGCCGTGGATGGGCGCATTGGAAGACAACCTCGACGTACTGAACAAGAGCGACGACGATGCCGGCGAATGGGGACGCGCTGCCACGCAGGACCTGATCCGTTCGCGCATCAAGGTCAAGTCGCTGAACTTCATGCGCGGCCGCACTTTCCTCAACAAGTTTCTCATCATCGACGAGGCGCAGAACCTCACGCCCAAGCAGATGAAAACGCTGATCACCCGCGCCGGCCCCGGCACCAAGGTGGTGTGCCTGGGCAATATCTCCCAGATCGACACGCCCTACCTCACCGAAGGCAGTTCCGGCCTCACCTACGTGGTGGACCACTTCAAGGGCTGGCCGCACAACGGCCATGTCACCTTGCAGCGGGGTGAGCGTTCGCGTCTGGCCGACTATGCTGCAGAAGTGCTGTAACCCGACACGTCCCAGGAGACGCATCATGGCTGCACTGATTTCAAAGCGCGGGATCATGCTGGCAACCGGCCTTGCGCTGAGCCTGCCTGCCTACGCCTTCGACTGGAGTGGAATTCTTAAGGGCGTAACCCGCCAACCTGCCAGCGAGACCGCCACAACCAGCGGCGTCGACGCGCTCTCCAATGCCGACATCAACGCCGGATTGAAGGAAGCGCTGACCCGCGGCGCCGACGCCGCCGTCGCCCAGCTCGGCCAGAAAGACGGCTTCTTCGGCAACGCCGCACTGAAAATCCCGCTGCCGCCCAGTCTGCAGAAAGCCGAAAAAGCCATGCGCATGTTCGGCATGGGCAAGCAGGCGGACGACCTGGTGCTGTCGATGAACCGCGCAGCGGAAGCCGCCGTGCCGGAGGCCAAGACCCTGCTGGTCGGGGCGGTGAAGGAGATGACGCTGGAAGACGCCAAGGGCATCCTCACGGGCGGCCAGACCTCGGCCACTGATTTCTTCCGCAGGAAAACGGAGGCCAGGCTCGCCGAACGCTTCGAGCCCATCGTCAAGGCGAACACCGACAAAGTCGGCCTGGCCCAGCAGTACAACCAGTATGCCGGCATGGCGGCGCAATTCAATCTGCTCGACAAGAAACAGGCCAATGTCGAGCAGTACGTCACCCAGCAGGCACTCGACCGGCTCTATACCCTGATCGGAGAAAAAGAGGCTGCCATCCGAGCCAATCCGTTGCAGGCCGGCAGCGATTTGTTGAAGAAGGTCTTTGGCGCCGTCAGCGGCAAGTGACGCATCCGTGCTGCGGTATGCTACAGCCCATCCTGTTCCCTACTCGCATGCCATGACAATTAGAGCGAAAGCCTTCTGCCTGCTCGCCGGATTGCTGTTCGGCCTGCCCGCCCAGGCCTGGGAGATCGGCGAATTCAGGAACGGCATGAGCCGCAGCGAAGTCCAACAGGCGCTCAAGACCTGGAATTTCGACCGGACTCTGCCGGTCGGCAACGACGGTCTGTTTGCCTACGACCTGCCCGGCAACCCGACCGGCCGCCGCTTCCTGTTCACCTTCTGCAACGACAAGCTGGTGGCATTCGACCAGGAAATCGAACCGGACTTCCGCCACTTTGTCACCATCGCGTCGAACTACTCCAACCTCTACGGCAACCCGCTCAAGGTCATTCCCTACACCAGCGTCGTCGCCAGCGGCGAGAAGAACCTGCTGGCGATGTTCTGGCGCAAAGGCTCGGATTATCTGGGACTCAAATACGTCCTGTACGCCAACAGCGAACAACTCTCCATGACCGTCCAGGTCGGCAACAACTGCTGGCAGGCGCCTCGTTGAATCATTGCGGCCCGGGCGACCTGGGCGGTTCCGTCAGCAAGCCCTGGCGCGCAAATAGCCATACCATCCGGTGTGTAATTGCCCGGATGGTTTCCGGTGTCTGTTCATATCCCGCATCGGCCAACACATTCCGGAGAACGACCGCGAGTTCGTCCAGCGTGCGGTTGCCATCCAGCAGGCTCAGCAGAATACGGCCGGGCCCATCGAGTTCCAAAGCCACATGACGCGCACCGCTGACCGTCCAGCCGGGTGAGGTTGCCTGCAATCGTGCCAGGGCGTGCGCGCGGGGCCGATCCACCGGCTCGGTCGCGGACGGCATCGTATCCACGCTGGGCGTCACGCCATGCGCCATGACCAACGGGAACAAGGCATTCCGAAAAGCCGCCTCGTCGACGTCCCCGGCGTCATAGTCGGTCATCGCGTGTTTGGTGGATGCCAGCAATTCCGGATAGGCCAGTGCGGCAGGATAGGCGGCCGACAGGATCATTGCCGCCGCCTTCATTGCAGGATGGGCGACTGGGTACGCGCCGCCTGCCGGATTGACGAAAACCTGTTCGCCCGTCGTCTCGAGATCGATTTCATCATCGCTACGCAGATCCGCATGAAATGCCAGTTGGCGCAGTGCGTCGGCCTGCGGCGGTTGGGCGCACGGCGCATCGGCGCGCGCGATCAATGCACGGCGGAAACGGACGGCATGTGCCTCGTCGAGCGCCGCTTCGGCATCCAGCCAGCGGCCGGCCATACTTTCGGGAATCAGGCCCCAGGCATCCTCGAGCTCGACCACCGCATGGCGTGACCCGGCTTCGCCGACGTAGCGCAGGCCGTGGTCATCGAGTTGAGCAGCGAATTCGGCAAACCGGGTCGGCATGTTGAATTCGGCAAGATATTCATGAAACAGGTAAGACGGGGCAGCTGATTTCAGATAAGCGATTTCCTTCAGCAGAGCCTGATCAGTCCATTCGGCCTCCAGTTCGGCCAATACACGCCGGGCTTCCACAAAACGCTCAGGTGCAGCCAGGTCGGCCGCAGTACGCTCGATCAGCGCCGTGCGCAGGGGCATCAGTCGCGCCCAGCCCGCCGTGACGTTGAAACTGACATAGGCCACGCCATGCGGCGCCAGATGGCACCGGCACACGTCGAGCAATGCACGCTGAATCGCCGGCGGCACCCACGAAAACACACCATGCGCGATGATGTAATCGAATTCGCCCAGATCAGCAGGCAGCGCGGCAAGATCGCCATGCACGATGCGGATATTGGACAGTCCCAGATGACGAATGAAATCGGCCCCCGCCTCTGCCTGCACGCGCGACAATTCCACGCCCACGCAGTCGGACCCAGGCCAGCGCCACGCCAGGGGGATCAGGTTGCCGCCAGAGGCGCATCCGAGCTCGAGGATGCGTGCCTGCGCCGGGGCGGGTGCATCGAAGCCATGCAGCTTCGCAACCGCAGCCAGGAAATCCGGCTGGGTTTCAGGCAGAGGCAGGCTGTCGTAGGGCAGTTCGTCGTAGCTGGCGAGCGTATCCATGGCGACGATTGTCCCAGCCCGGCCCAAGCCGCTCAAGTCCGATCAATGCCCGCGCGAACCGGGTTTGGCCGAGAACAGGGCTGCCTGCGGACGCGGTTTGCGCGGCTGCGACTGATTATTCGGTGCGGCCCGGTTGGGCGCGGGCCGGGCGGCGGGTTTTGCGCTACCTGCGGCTGGCGTTCCCTGTGGTGTGCGGCCCGACGCACTGCGGTTACCCGGTTGCGTCTGCCTGGCGCCCTGACCGGGGCGCTGCCCGGCGTTCTGTCCCTGGCGTTGCCCGCCGCGTCCCTGCGGCGGGCGCGGGGGGCGTTCGTCAGACATCAATTCGGATTTGGGCGGTGGGGTGAAGCCTTCAACTTCGACGCGCACGATCGAACGCTTGATCAACTTTTCGATATCACGCAGATAGCCGATTTCCTCGTCGTCCACCAGCGACAATGCCGAACCGGTGGTGCCGGCGCGGCCCGTGCGACCGATGCGGTGCACGTAGTCTTCAGGCACGTTGGGCAGCTCGAAATTCACGACCTGCGGCAGTTGATCGATGTCGATGCCGCGTGCGGCGATGTCGGTGGCCACCAGCACCCGCACGCCGCCGTCCTTGAAGCTCGCCAGCGCCTTGGTGCGCGCCGACTGGCTCTTGTTGCCATGGATCGCGGCCGCGGTGATGCCGTCCTTGATCAGCTTTTCCGCCAGCTTGTTGGCGCCGTGCTTGGTCCGGGTGAACACCAGCACCTGCTGCCAGTCGTGGCGCTTGATCAAATGCGCCAGCAAGTCCCGCTTGTGCGCCTGCGGCACCCGGTGCATCGACTGCTCGATGATCTCGACCGTGGTGTTGCGGCGTGCGACTTCGACGCTCTTCGGGTTGTGCAGCAGGCCGTTGGCCAGCGTCCGGATCTCGTCGGAGAAGGTCGCCGAGAACAGCAGGTTCTGGCGCTGCTTCGGCAGCACGGCGAGCACTTTCTTGATATCGCGGATGAAGCCCATGTCGAGCATGCGGTCGGCTTCGTCGAGCACCAGGATTTCGACGCCGGACAAATCCACCGTCTTCTGTCCCAGGTGGTCGAGCAGGCGGCCCGGCGTCGCCACCAGGATGTCGACGCGTGACTTCAGCGCCTTGAACTGCGGATTGATGTTGACGCCGCCGAACATCACCATCGAGGTGAGCGACAGATATTTGCCGTAGGTCTTGACCGACTCCTCGACCTGCGCGGCGAGTTCGCGCGTCGGCACCAGGATCAGGCAGCGCGGGCGGCCCGGTTTGGGTGCCTGCGCGGCACGCGTCGACAGATGATGCAGGATCGGCAGCGTGAAGCCGGCGGTCTTGCCGGTGCCGGTCTGCGCGGCAGCGAGCAGATCGCCGCCTTCCAGCACCTGCGGGATCGCCTGAGCCTGGATCGGGGTGGGCGTGGTATAGCCGGCATCGGCAATCGCACGCATGATGGGTTCGGCCAGTCCAAGACTGGCAAAAGTGGTTTCAGTAGTCATGTAATTTTTCCTGCGACAGCCTGTCACGTTTGCAGTGACACCAATCGAGGCAGACGTATAGGGGATCGCGAGATCGGAGTAAAAGAGCCGCGCACCGATTGGCAGGGTGCGGGAGGCCGCACTATACCGGCAGAGGCCTGATGCAGCAATGCTTTTCTTGCTGCCGGCATGCGGAATGAAAAAGGACCGGCACAGGCCGATCTTTATTTCGATGTCCGGGTGGTGGGCAGTACAGGGTTTGAACCTGTGACCCCCGCCGTGTGAAGGCGATGCTCTACCGCTGAGCTAACTGCCCCGAAGCGGCGCGAATTAAACCACAACCCGGCAGCCGAGGTCAATTTTGCAGCGGTCGATCCGGTAAAATAGACCCTTTTTCCACCTGGCCCAGCCATGATCCGCACCCGTTTCGCCCCCTCCCCTACTGGCTATCTGCATATCGGCGGCGCGCGCACCGCGCTGTTCTCGTGGGCCTTTGCGCGACACCACGGCGGCCAGTTCATCCTGCGCATCGAGGACACCGATATCGCGCGTTCCACGCCCGAGGCGGTGCAGGCGATTCTCGATGGCATGGCCTGGCTCGACCTGAATCACGACGAAGGCCCGTTCTACCAGACCGAGCGCCTGTACCGCTACAAGGACGTGCTGGAACAGATGCTGGCGAATGGGGAGGCCTATTACTGTTATTGCAGCCCCGAAGAACTCGACGAAATGCGCGAGGCGCAGCGGGCGCGGGGCGAAAAGCCCCGCTACGACGGCCGCTGGCGCCCCGAACCCGGCAAATCGCTGCCGGTGCCGCCCTCCGGCGTGCAGCCGGTGGTGCGCTTCAAGAACCCCACCGAGGGCACGGTGGCGTGGAAGGACCTGGTGAAGGGCACCATCGAGTTTGCCAACGCCGAGCTCGACGACCTCATCATCGCGCGCGCCGACGGCACGCCTACCTACAACTTCTGCGTGGTGGTCGACGACTGGGACATGCAGATCAGCCACGTCATCCGCGGCGACGACCACGTCAATAATACGCCGCGCCAGATCAACATCCTCAAGGCGCTCGGTGCGACGGTCCCGCAGTACGCCCACCTGTCGATGATCCTCGGCGACGACGGCACCAAGCTGTCGAAGCGCCACGGCGCGGTGTCGGTGATGCAGTATGCCGACGAAGGCTACCTGCCCGAAGCCGTGATCAACTATCTGGCCCGGCTCGGCTGGTCGCACGGCGATGCCGAACTGTTCAGCCGCGAACAGTTCGTGCAGTGGTTCGACCTCGACCACATCACGCCCTCGGCCGCGCAGTTCAACACCGAGAAGCTGCGCTGGCTGAACCAGCAATACATCAAGACGGCCGACGACGCACGGCTGGCGACACTCGTGCGTCCCTTCCTGATCCGCAATGGCGCCACACTGGACGATGGTCCCGACCTTGCGGCCGTGTGCGCCCTGGTGAAGGAACGTGCCGCGACGATGGTGGAACTGGCCGATGCCACCACGCTCTTCTACCGCACGCTGCATCCGACGCCCGAGCTCCTGGCGCAGCACGTCACCCCGGAGATTCTGCCGGCATTGGCCGATCTGGTTACCCGTCTGGAATCCCTCGACTGGGAACGCAGCGCGCTCAGCGCCGCGCTCAAGGAAACCCTCGCCGCGCACGGCCTCAAGATGCCCAGACTGGCGATGCCGGTACGTGTGCTGGTGACCGGTGAACCACAAACCCCGGCGATCGATGCCACCCTGGAACTGATCGGGCGTGACAAAGTGCTCGACCGTCTGAAAGCGGGGCTGCAGGCCGCACAAGCCTGACCGATTCCGCTATAATGCGCGCTGTTTTTCGCCGGCGTAGCTCAGTTGGTAGAGCAGCGCATTCGTAATGCGAAGGTCGTCAGTTCGATTCCGATCGCCGGCACCAGTTGTAAAAAAACGCCGCTCAATGAGCGGCGTTTTTTCTGGCCGCGCCTCCCGGCCTAGGCCACCATCGACAGGATGTCATCGATGCGACAGGGCTTGTGGATCGCGTAGCCCTGGACATAGTCGACACCGATTTCCCGCAGCGCCTCCAGCGTCGTCTCGGACTCCACGTATTCGGCCACGGTAAGCAACCCCAATGAATGGCCGATGTCGTTCATCGACTTGACCATGGCGAAGTCGCTGGAATTCTGCATCATGTCCTTGACGAAGCTGCCGTCGATCTTGAGGGTATCGGTACGCAGATTCTTCAGGTGGGCATAGGACGTGAATCCGCTGCCGAAATCGTCCAGCGAGAACTTGCAGCCGTAGCGGCGTATTTCCCGGATGAAATCCTGCGCGGCCCCGTAGCTCTCGATGGCGGCACTTTCCGTGATTTCGAAGATGATCTTCTCGGTGGGGAAATCGCTGACCGGCAGCATCTCCTGCAGGTAGCGCATCACCTCGGGATTGCTGAGCGAAGTGGCGGACAGGTTGATGGCGAATCCCCCTACGGAGGCAAACTCCGACCGGTTGGCGGCGATCCATTCGAACACGTTCCGCATCACCCAGATATCCACCTCGTGCGCGCGCTGCAACCGTTCCACGGCCGGGATGAAATGCCCTGGCAGGATTTCCACCCCGCCCTCGCCTTCGATCCCCAGCAGCACCTCATAATAGGGTAGCTGGGTATTGCCCCCGCCGAGCGGCATCACTTGCTGGCAGCGCAGATGCAGCCCGCTGCCTTTGAGGAAGGAATCGATCCGGCCCGCCCAATCCATCAAGGATTCCTGCGACTGCAACTGGGGGCTGGCCTGGTCATAGATCTGCATCCGGTTGCGGCCTTGCGATTTTGCCGTGATGCAGGCCGAATCGGCGCGCCGAATCGCCTCGGCTGCGCTGAACCGGTCCGGGGCAAACTCGGTGATGCCGACATTGAAGCCGATGCTGTAACTGTGCTGTCCGTGCTGGAACGAGTAATCCTTCACCCGGTCGAGCAGACTGTCGATGGCACTGCAGCCTTCGACCCGCTTACAGTTGGGCAGCATGAGCGCGAAGGTGTCGTCGCGAAACGAGGCCAGTACGGCATCGGGACTGATATACGCCCCGACTTCGCGGGCCAGGCTACGGGTCAGTTTTTCCGCGACGTCCTCGCCACAGGTATTGACGATCATGCGGAACTGGTCGAACTCGATGATGCCGACGGCATGCGTCCTGTCCGCCTGATCCGGGATCGCCATCCGGTTCAGGTGCTGCAGGAAGCCTTTGCGGTTGAGCAGTCCGGTCACCGGATCGTGCATGGCCTGCTGCATCACGCTCTGATAGGTGTCGTCGAACAGGGACTGTTCCGAACGCTCGATCAGCGGCAGGTCCAGATCCTTGCCCGGCTTGGCCGTACCGCGCTGCATCTGTCGGGACAGTTCGGCCAGGGTAAAATCGGTCTTGCTGGTAGCGGATCGGTTGGCAAAGGTGCAGCTCGCAGGCGGCTGGCTGATCCAGATGAGCTGCATCGGTATCCGGTTACCGTCTACGCTGAAATCCCACCAGTCGCCCACCCGCAGGCGATCCGCCAGTTGGCGATGCGCGGGCACGACGCCCCGTTCGCCCGACGAGGCCAGCCTGCCCGGCGGCACCCGAACCATTGCCCGCCCCGGAACCGATTGCGTCGCGCCATCAGTCAGGCTGGCTTCCAGTTCGTTCATGAACGCGGCGAGCAGTTTGGCATCTACATTGACCGTTGCCAGAGTGCGCTCGATTTCAGCCAGCAACACCTGCGCCGACTCGGTGCTGCACGGTGCATCCGCAGGCGTGGGGCCGAACCACTCGAACAACTGGTCGAGCACGGCCAGCGCCGCATTCCATGCATCGCCCTGTGCGCCCTGGCGCATCTCCAGCAACACCAGATACTGGCGCCAGCCGGCATCCAGCAGGCGCAGCAGCATGCCAGGCACTTCGCGTCCGGCCAGGCGCTGCTCGAGCGCCGCGTTGACGCGGGTACGTGCCGTGCGAATGCGCTCCTTGCCTTCGCAGGCCTCCTGAAGGCGCGCCACCCGTGTCCTGCGAATCTGCAGGATCGGCAACAGCACTTTCTCGAGACTGTCGCGAACCATCCCGAAAATGCCGGGATCGTTGTCGGCCTGACTGCACACGCGGTCTACCAGCAAATAGAGAAACCGCTGTAGCTTGGTATCGAAGAATCTGCCCTTGTCGTCTGCCGCTACCGCGTACTGCTCGATGAGATCGAGCACCTGGCGGGCCGGGTGGTCAGGCAAATTGGGGAAATGGGTATCCTGCAACGCCAGTTTCAGCAGCGGGCGTTCGAGCCGCTTCACCAGCGATTCGATGTCCGAACGGGGGACGACATCCGCCCGCGCCCGCGCGAACAGATCGGCCGTGGTATCCAGGATCTGCCGATGGGTCGATGCCAGCCGGCTGGCATTTCCCCCGGCTGAGGCAATACGCGCGGCGAGCTGATCGGCCAAAGATGGCATGCCGGCTGCCGGCTGGCCTGCCATCGGCAGGCCATCCAGGGCAAGCAGCAGATCGCGCAAACGGGCCTCCGGCAGCGCCGCCCCGCCATTGGGCTGCGTATTGTCGGACTGCGGCGGCGGTTCCACACGGCCAGTCAGGTGCCGGGCTGCCTGCTGCAGACGGTTCACCACCTGCAGGACCTCGGGACGTACGGTATACGCCGGTGGCATGGTAGCGCCGTTCGCGTGCAGGGTCCGTGCCGGCAGCGGGCTCGCTGCTGCCTGGGTTGTGCGCCGCTGGGTCTGCTCAAGACCGGCCAGAATACGGTCCAGGCTGTACTCGGCGCTCTCTGGCGTCTGGGCGATGCCGGTCTGGTCCTGCTTGTAGAGCGCATTCAACGTATCGGCGATCTCGGCCAGATCCGGCTTGGGCCGAGCGCTGTCGTCGCTGCGTGTTGCGGCTGCCGCCGGTTTGGACATCGACGTCCCGGAGCCGGATGCGTGTGCAGGCTTGACCGTCTCGGCGGGCTGCAGGGCAATCAGGGTCTGATTGAGCTTCTGGTAAAGCGCCGCGGCATGGCCTGATATGGCCTGCCCCAGCGCTTTGTAAAGAACCGTTCGCATGGGATTGGAGAAATCCAGTCCCTGAATGGCGATCTGGAAGGTACGGCCGATCATTTCCGGACCAAAAGGATTGTTCTTCCGATCGATCGGAATGCCGGCCAACAGGCTGTAGTGCTGCTCAAACGTACCCAGTTGGAGGGCGACGTCCGCCTCGACCTGCCGGATGACGGACGACAGATTCAGCCAGTCCTCGAATTCCGCTTCCTCGACCAGGGCGAGCGGATTGTCTGCGGACGCTCCGCAGGACGCTTCCTGAATGGGTCCGATATCCTGTATGCGATCGCGAATGGCATTGTAGAAATCGTCCTCGATCCGGTTGCGGCGCTGCATCAGTTCCTGGGCACCGTAGTCGTAGCGCGAGCGTTCCAAGAAACTCGACTCATCCTGTCCAGCCTGGCCCAGACGCTCCACCGCCCACTGGAAAAAGTCCTGCATCACGGCATTGAGAAAGCTGCGGAAGAGATTGGTGCATTCCAGTTGCAGTGCCTGCGTTTGATGTGGACTCAGCTTGGCACTGCCTTGGGCGGGGCGGGTTTGAATCAGGCGCGCGCTCGACCTGCGCAGGGCATGCAGCGCATCTTCCTGCATGGCCGCAACGAATATCCCGATCCCGCCGGGAGAAACGCGAGCGACATGGCCATTGCATCCGTATGTTGCCGAACCGGCAACCGAGAATTCCACCCGTGCCGGTGTACCAACCAGCGAAGGCAGCGCAGCGTCCGGTGTCGCTTCATCGAGAAAAGCCACGTACAGGCCGTTCTGGCAGTAGTCCCGGATTTCGGAAGGGATGGCCGCGCCTTCGCCGAACCGGACGTACGCAGTCTGCAGCGTAGGCAACCGTGCATAACGCCGTTTTTCCTTGCTGACTGCTCCGAAAGATGAAAGCGCCATTATCTTTGTAGGGGTGAACTGGCTATGCCAAGCCGAGGGATGCAATAACTTCTGCAAACACGGCGCAAGATGCTCTTAAACCGCTACGTGTAATTACGGATAAAAGGCAGCAGGCTTTAAGAAATTGAAGGTCCCGTCCAGCCGGCCATTTCGGGCGACGGTTGCCGGGCCGTCATGCGCCGGCCCGCCTGCATATACCGAATTACTGCGACTCGAACTCGGTGAACGCGCGATTCATGTTGGCCCGGTGCAGGTCGCCGTAGTTTTCCAGACGACTGAACGCAGGCAGATCGGCATAACGGTCCAGGATCGCCTCCATCGGTTCCATCTCGCGTGCGGCGGCTCCCACCTTAGTGGCCAGGAAGTCATAGTAGTCGCCGGTCTCGCGCTGCGCCTGCGCCAGATCGCAGACACGGCCATGACCGGGAACGATGTGCGCCGGTTGCAGGGCCGCCAGTGCACGAAAGGCCTGCTGACCGTTCCTCACGCTCGACCAGGGCAGCACGCCCAGCAGACGATCCACGAAGACCAGGTCGCCGCTGAACATCACGCGCCGCTTGGGTAGCCAGACCCAGGCGTCGCCCGGAAAATGCGCGTCGGTGTAGGCAAGTACCAGCGTTTCGCCTCCCAGTTCCAGCGTAGCCGAATCGCCCGCCAGGGTGTCGGGTACAGGCAGCGGCCTCGTACCCTGCATGCGCGCACCGAGGAAGCGCTTCATCGACGCCATGTGCTGCGTCGCGAATTCAGCCTGGGCGGCGGCGGTTCGGGTGAGCGCGATAACCTCGGCCCCCTTTTCGGCGAAAAACGCATTGCCCAGCCAGCGGTGATCCTGACTGCCGGTATTGACGACCCAGCGCACCGGCTTGTCCGTCATCTCGCCGATGGCGGCCGCGATCTTCTCGGCGCCCAGGCGGCTGGCGCCGGAGTCGATCAGGATCACGCCCTCGGGCGTGACGACGAAACCGAAATTGGCATTGAGCCCGTCGTTGTCAACGCTGCGCTGACCCAGCGGACCGATCAGGGCGTAGACGTTGTCGACGACATGTTCGGCCTTGAGCTGGAAAGCCTGGGCAACAGGCGTCATCAGGGCGAGCACGATGAGCAAGGGTGTGAACAGCGCACGCATGTCCAACAGATCCCTATTTCAGGCGATAGCCGGCATGGCAAGCCACGCATTGCAGGGTGACCTGGTTCAACGCGCCCAGAGCGCGTGGCAGATCATGGGTCACCCCAGTCTCCTGGGCGATCACGGCAAAGCGGCTGGCGGCCTGGTGCATGGCCGTACCCGTGTCCTGCATGCCCTTCGGCATGAAGCCGGCCATATGGCTTGCACCGTGTGCTTCGAGTGAACTCATGCCAATGCGCTTTTCGGCAATATCGGCGGCGGCATCGTATTTCCCGACAGCCAGAAAATCCAGGATTTCGTTGATGGAGCGCAGATGGTCGCGCATGTTCGCACGCATATGATCCTGCATCATCGTCGGCATCTCGACAGCAATACGACTGTCGCCTTCGGCAAAGGCATGGGATACGACCAGAAGTCCGGAGAAAACAAACGGTGCGAGCAGAAGTTTATGCATGGCATCTCACTGGGTGCGATCAAGCCTGTCGCGCAGGCAAGCCGCTTTCATACCATCCTTTGCTCTGGTTGACGATCTTCACCACCAGCAGCATCACCGGCACCTCGATCAGTACGCCGACGACTGTTGCGAGTGCTGCGCCCGACTGGAAGCCGAACAGCGCGATCGCTGCTGCCACGGCCAACTCAAAGAAATTGGAGGCACCGATCAGTGCCGAGGGGCAGGCCACGCTGTGCTTCTCGCCCACCTTGCGATTGAGCCAGTAGGCCAGCGCCGAGTTGAAGAACACCTGGATCAGGATGGGCACGGCCAGCAGTGCGATGATCAGGGGCTGCGCGATGATCGCCTCGCCCTGGAAGGCGAACAACAGCACCAGCGTCGCCAGCAGCGCCAGGATGGAAGCATGGCCGAGTTGCGCCATCGTCGCGTCGAATGCTGCCTGTCCCCGCTGCAACAGGATTTTGCGCCACAACTGCGCCAGCACCACCGGAATGACGATATACAGCACCACCGAAGTAAACAATGTGTCCCACGGCACCACGATCGCCGACAACCCGAGCAGTAGACCGACGATGGGCGCGAAGGCCACGATCATGATGGCGTCGTTGAGCGCCACCTGAGATAGCGTGAAATACGGATCGCCACCGGTCAGCCGGCTCCACACGAATACCATCGCCGTGCACGGTGCGGCGGCCAGCAGGATGAGGCCGGCGACATAGCTGTCGAGTTGTTCAGCAGGCAAATAAGGCGCAAACCAGTGGCGGATGAACAACCACGCCAGCAGCGCCATCGAAAACGGCTTGACTGCCCAGTTGACGAACAGCGTGACGCCGATGCCCTTCCAGTGCGCCTTCACCTGATGCAGGGCACCGAAATCGATCTTCATCAGCATGGGAATGATCATCACCCAGATCAGCAGGCCGACCGGCAGGTTGACCTGCGCCACGTTCATGCTTCCGAGCGCCTGGAACGGTGCCGGCAGCAGCTGACCCAATAGCACGCCGGCGACGATGCACAACGCCACCCACAGGGTGAGCCAGCGCTCGAACACGCTCATCGGCGCGCCGGCGGCGCGTTTGGCCGTGACGTCACATTGCGCGCTCATGGCGCGCACCTCATCCGGTTCGCCGTGTTCATGCTGTCTTCCCGATCTCGCGCACTGCCTGCTGCAGTTTCAGTCCGTCCAGCGTATGGAACGGCAGGCTGACAAACGTGGAAATGCGACGCTGCAACTGGTTCATTGCATCGACAAAGGCACGGCGTTTGGCATCGTCACGGCCCTCGACCGCGGCCGGGTCCGGAATGCCCCAATGTGCGGTCATCGGTTGGCCCGGCCATACCGGACAGACCTCGCCTGCGGCGTTGTCGCACACCGTAATGACGAAATCGAGTTGCGGCGCATCGGGCTGCGCGAATTCGCCCCACGATTTGCTGCGCAGGTTGCCGGTGGGGAAATGGTTCTTTTCCAGCAGTTCCAGCGCAAACGGGTTGACCCGTCCGCCCGGATGGCTTCCCGCACTGAACGCCCGGAAACGTCCCTGGCCCAGTTGATTGAGCAGCGACTCGGCCAGAATCGAGCGCGCCGAGTTGCCGGTGCAGAGGAATAGCACATTGAAGACAAGATCAGCCATGGCAGCGTCTTCCCTGGTTCAGGCAGCTGCCCGCAGCCCAAGCTTTTCGCGCACCGCGCCCACCAGCCGCTTGCGGATGTCGTCGCGCACCGCAATAAAGCTGTCCAGCGGTTCGCCGTGCGGATCATGGAAAGGCAGATGGATGCTGGGAATCGGCTTCGGAAAGATCGGACAGGCTTCCTTGGCGTTGTCACATACGGTGACCACCAGATCGATATCCTCGTTCATCACGGCGTCGATGTCCTTCGGATGCAGGCCATCGGTGTTGAGACCCGCCGCCTTCAGCGCGGCGATGGCGCCGTCGGCCACTTTCGGCTGCGGTCGGGTACCGGCGGACAGCGCGCGCACCTGGCCGGCAAGGTCATGGTTCAGCAGTACTTCTGCCATTTGCGAGCGACAGGAATTGCCGGTGCACAGCACCAGTACGGTGTAGGTTTTTTCAGCCACGATGGGTCCTTGGATTGTAAAAATGAAACTCAGCAGCAACCGCCTGTGGCCGGCTTGGCCTTGACCGGGATGCAACCGGGAACCTTGGCCACGACGGGCTCAGGCACACAGCATTCGCCTTCCTGCTGCCCGCCGAACACGGGAATGCTGTCGAGCGTGTGATAGGTTTCCCAGGCGATGCCCTGCGGGTCGGTCGCCCAGTATTTGTCCGATTTGGCGTAGCAGCAGGCGGTGCCCATTTCCTCCACCACGTCGGTGTCCAGTTTCTGCAGGCGTTCGCTCATTTCCGCCAGTTCGTCGGCAGACTCGACCTGCACGCCCAGATGGTTGAGCCCGGGTGTGGCGCCGCGTGCCGAAATGGCGAAATTCACCCGCGGGTCGTCGAGCATCCATTTGGCGTAATCGTCCTTGGTGACGGTCGGCTCGGCGGCAAACATCGCAGAATAAAAGCGGATGCTGGCGGCGAGGTCGGCGACCGCGACGTGTACATGGAGGCGTTTCATGTTGGCTCCTTTTCGGTGGCACGGGATTGTTCGGGTTCGCAGGCCGGCGTGCAGACCGGCGAGCAGGGATTGCCGCCACAGCAGTTCTCGGTAAGAAAGCCGAGCAGCGCGTTCATGGTGGTGAAGTTGGCGGTGTAGATGACGAAACGCCCGGACGGCTGCGAATCCACCATGCCGGCGTGCGACAACTCCTTCAGATGGAACGACAGCGAGGATGGCGGAATGCCGGTGAGCTCGCTGATGCGGCCGGCGGCAAGGCCAGCCGGACCGGCCTGGACCAGGGATCGGAATATGGCCAGGCGTGAATCCTGGGCCAAAGCTGCCAAAGCGGTCACGACGTCTTTTGTTTCCATTTTTCAATAATAGTCGAAATATAGAAACAAAAGCAAGCATCCTCTACCCATGTTTTCAGATTGCCTGCGGAAAGATCGAGGGGCCGGCTCGCCCCCTCCGAATGCAGGCTCAGTAGCCGCAGCTAGGCCCCGATTGCGCACCGGATCCCGCCGATTCCAGCCCGAGCATGTCGCGCGCCGCCGCCTCGGCGACCTTGATGCCGTCCACTCCTGCGGAAAGGATGCCGCCTGCATAGCCCGCCCCCTCACCTGCCGGATACAAACCCTTGACGTTGAGACTCTGGAAATCGTCGCCGCGGGTAATGCGCACGGGCGACGAGGTGCGCGTCTCGACACCGGTCAGCACGGCGTCCTTCATGGCGAAACCCTTGATCTGCTGGTCGAAGGCCGGCAGCGCCTCGCGGATCGCCTCGACGGCGTAATCCGGCAGGGCGGAAGCGAGGTCGGTGAGGTGCACGCCAGGTTTGTATGAGGGCTCGACACTTCCTAGTTGTGTTGACGATTTACCCTCGAGAAAGTCGCCGACCAGTTGGCCCGGCGCCTCGTAGTTGCCGCCGCCCAGTTCGAAGGCGCGCGCTTCCAGCTTGCGCTGCAATTCGATCCCGGCGAGCGGGCCTTTGCCCGGGAAATCCTCGGGCGTGATGCCCACTACGATGCCGGCGTTGGCGTTGCGCTCGTTGCGCGAATACTGGCTCATGCCGTTGGTCACCACGCGACCGGGCTCGGACGTCGCCGCCACCACCGTGCCGCCGGGGCACATGCAGAAGCTGTACACCGCGCGGCCGTTTTTCGCGTGGTGCACCAGCTTGTAGTCCGCCGCGCCAAGCAGCGGATTGCCGGCATTCGGCCCCAGCCTTGCCTTGTCGATCAGCGACTGCGGGTGCTCGATGCGGAAGCCGATGGAGAAAGGCTTCGCCTCCATATGCACGCCGCGCGCATGCAGCATCTCGAACGTATCGCGGGCGCTGTGGCCAAGCGCGAGGATGACGTGATGGCTGCGCAGCGTCTCGCCGCTGGCGAGCGTCACGCCCCCTATCCTTTTATTGCCATCGCGGCCTTCCTCGATCAGCACGTCGGTGACACGCTGCTGGAAGCGGATCTCGCCGCCCAGTTCCTCGATCTCGTGACGCATGGTCTCGACCATGCCGACCAGGCGGAAGGTGCCGATGTGCGGTTTCGACACGTAGAGGATTTCTTCCGGCGCCCCCGCCTTGACGAATTCGGTCAGCACCTTGCGCCCCAGATAACGCGGATCCTTGATCTGGCTGTAGAGCTTGCCGTCGGAAAAGGTGCCCGCCCCACCCTCGCCGAATTGCACGTTGGATTCGGGATTGAGCACCTTCTTGCGCCACAGCCCCCAGGTGTCCTGCGTGCGTTCGCGCACCGCCTTGCCGCGCTCGAGCACGATGGGTTTGAAACCCATCTGCGCCAGCACCAGCGCGGCGAAGATGCCACAGGGACCGAAGCCGACGACGATGGGGCGTTCGGTCAGGCTCTCCGGCGCGTGGCCGACGAACTGGTAGGCCATGTCCGGCGTCGGTGCGAGATGGCGGTCGTTGCGGAATTTCTTCAGCAGCGCCGCCTCGTTCTTCACCTCGACATCGACCGTGTAGACCAGCAGCAGCGCGTGCTTTTTGCGCGCATCGTAGCTGCGCTTGAAGATGCTGAAGCCGACGAGCTCGTCATTCGCCAGTTCCAGGCGCTTCACGATCGCCGCGCGCAAGGCCTCGGGCGGATGGTCGAGCGGCAGTTTGAGTTCAGTCAGTCGCAGCATGATGTGTTCGTAAATAATTCAACGCGCCCTGCCCCGCCACGCGTCCACTGGCCAAGCAGGCCGTCAGCAGATAACCGCCAGTGGGCGCTTCCCAATCGAGCATTTCGCCGGCGCAGAACACGCCGGGTAACGTGTGCAGCATCAGCGTGTCGTCGAGCGCCTCGAAGCGCACGCCGCCGGCACTGCTGATCGCCTCGTCAAGCGGGCGCGGTGCGCTAAGCGTAAGCGGCAGCGATTTTATCGCGTGGGCGAGCTTCATCGAGTCGTTCAATTGCTCCGCCGACAGGATTTCGCGCAGCAGAGCCATTTTCGTGCCTTTGATGCCGGCGCGGCTTTGCAGGTGGCTGGACAGCGAACGTGCGCCGCGCGGGTGGGTGACTTCGGCGATGACCCGCTCGAGTGTCTTGTCGGGCGCCAGATCGAGTTCAACTTTCACTGATCCCTGCCCCGCAATCGTGTCGCGCAGCGGCGCCGACACGGCATACACCAGGCTACCCTCGACGCCGGTGTCGGACAGCATCAGCTCGCCCTTGCGCTGATGTACACGGCCGGCCGCATCGCTGAAACGCAGCGCCACGGTTTTCAGCGGCTGCCCGGCGAAACGGCTGCGCAGGTGTTCGCTCCAGCCGCCCGCCACGTCGAAGCCGCAGTTCGACGGCAGCAAGGGCGCAATGTCGACCCCGCGCCGCACCAGCAGCGGCACCCACGCGCCGTCCGATCCCAGCTTCGCCCAGCTACCGCCGCCCAGCGCCAGCACAACTGCGTCGGCCTGGATACTGAGCTCGCCCTGCGGGATGGCAAAGTGCAGTGCACCATCGTCGGCCCAGCCCAGCCAGCGATGGCGCACATGGAACCGCACGCCTGCTTCGCGGTGCCGGTGCAGCCACGCACGCAACAGCGGTGCGGCTTTCATCTCCTTGGGAAACACCCGCCCTGATGAACCGACGAAGGTCTCGACGCCCACGCGGTGTATCCACTCGCGCAGGGCGTCCGGTGGAAAGGCTTCGAGCAGCGGCCGTATCGAATCAGCCTGTGCGCCGTAGCGCGAGAGGAACGCGTCAAATGATTCGGAATGGGTGATGTTCATGCCGCCAACACCGGCCAGCAGGAACTTACGTCCCACCGAAGGCATGGCGTCGTACAGGTCGACCTGAACGCCGCCCTGTACGAGCACCTCGGCCGCCATCAAACCGGCGGGGCCACCGCCGATGACTGCGGCAGTTGGCATTACCCGGCTATTCCCACTCGATGGTGGCGGGAGGTTTACCGCTGATGTCGTAGACGACGCGGTTGAGGCCGCGCACTTCGTTGATGATGCGGTTGGAAACCTTGCCGAGCAGGGTGTAGGGCAGCTCGGCCCAGTGGGCGGTCATGAAGTCGCTGGTGACGACGGCGCGCAGCGCAACCACGTAGTCATACGTACGGCCGTCGCCCATCACGCCGACGGACTTGACCGGCAGGAACACGGCGAAGGCCTGGCTGGTTTTCTCGTACCAGCCGCTCGCACGCAACTCGTCGATGAAGATCGCGTCTGCCCGGCGCAGCAGGTCGGCGTATTCGCGCTTCACTTCGCCGAGGATGCGCACGCCCAAGCCCGGTCCGGGGAAGGGGTGGCGATACACCATGTCGTGCGGCAGGCCCAGCGCGATGCCGAGTTCGCGCACTTCGTCCTTGAACAGTTCGCGCAGCGGCTCCAGCAGCTTCAGGTGCAGGGTGTCGGGCAGGCCGCCGACGTTGTGGTGGCTCTTGATGGTGTGCGCCTTCTTGGTCTTGGCGCTGGCCGATTCGATCACGTCGGGATAGATGGTGCCCTGCGCCAGCCACTTGGCGTTCGGCAGCTTCTCGGCTTCTTCCTGGAAAACATGGACGAATTCGCGACCGATGATCTTGCGTTTCTGTTCGGGGTCGGTGACGCCGGTGAGCGCATCCATGAAGCGATCGCGCGCGTCGACGTGGATGACCTTGACGCCGAGGTTGTCGGCGAAGGTCTGCATCACCTGCTCGGCCTCGTTCAGCCGCAACAGGCCGTTGTCGACGAACACGCAGGTGAGCTGCTTACCAATGGCACTGTGAAGCAAGGCTGCGACGACCGAGGAATCGACCCCGCCCGACAGACCCAGGATGACTTCATCGCTGCCGACTTCGCTGCGCACCTTGCCGATCGCCTCGTCGACGTAGTCGGGCATGTTCCAGTCGCCCGCGCAGCCGCACAGGTCGCGCACGAAGCGGTTAAGAATACTTTTGCCCTGCAGCGTGTGGGTGACCTCGGGATGGAACTGCACGCCATAGAACATGCGGTCTTCGTCGGCCATCGCGGCGATCGGCGTGGCGGCGTTGCTCGCCATCACCTTGAAGCCCTCCGGCAGCGCGGTGACCTTGTCGCCGTGGCTCATCCATACGTCGAGCAGACCGTGACCCTCGTCGTTGACGCGATCCTGGATGTCACGCAGCAGCGCCGTATGGCCACGCGCACGGATCTCAGCGTAGCCGAACTCGCGCTTGGTGGCGTTTTCGACCTTGCCGCCGAGTTGGGCCGCCATGGTCTGCATGCCGTAGCAGATGCCCAGCACCGGCACGCCGAGCGCGAACACGACATCGGGGGCACGCGGCGTTTCATCCTCGTACACCGAATTCGGCCCCCCGGAGAGGATAATGCCGGCCGGCGCGAAGTCACGCACGAACGCTTCGGTCACGTCGTTGGGGTGCAGTTCGCAGTAGACCCCGGCCTCGCGCACACGGCGGGCGATGAGCTGGGTGTATTGGGAACCGAAATCGAGAATGAGGATTTTCTGGTGCATGGCTGGCCGGGCTGGCCCGGTGAGGATTAATCGATGAGACGGTATTCGACCGAAGACACCACGCGCACTTTCTTGATGTAGGGCGTGCTGGCGTCGCGATCTTCGATGGAGAACTGACCCTGATTGGCTCGCCGGATCTTGCCCAGACGGCTGTCCGAATCCTTGGCGAATTTTTCAGCCGAGATACGCGCATTCTTGGTCGCTTCCTCGATCATTGCGGGCTTCAGCGCATTGAGGCCAGTGAACAGGAATTGGGTGCGGTTTTCGTAGTTCTCGGGGGCGAGCGCGATACCCTGCTTGCCGAGTTCGCCCAGGCGCGCCATCGCCTCGCGCACGCGATCGATCTGACGGGTATAGACGGTGAGCGTCGATTTGCCGCTGTAGCGCAGGCGCTCTGCAAGCTGGGCGTTGCCGTAGTCCTGCGCCTGGCGGTCGGTAATCGACGGCGCGGACACCGAGATTTCCCCGGGCTTGAAGCCGCTCGACTGCAGGAAGGCCGCGATTTTCGCGTTCTTTTCCTGCAGGGTCTGATACAGCCGCGGCAAGTCATTGTCCGCCTCGCTGAAGGAAACGGGCCAGATCGCCGTGTCTGCGGGGACTTCGCGTTCGGCAAGCCCCTTGACCTCGACGCTGCGATCGGCCTGCTTGAACTGCAGCAGGGACTGCCCCAGCACCCAGGCGCCCGCGACCATGCCTGCGGCCAGCAGCAGGGCTTCGATGATCCGCCGCGTGCTCATGTCACTCGACGCGATAATTCGGCGCTTCCTTGGTGATCTGCACGTCGTGCACGTGCGACTCGCGGATGCCGGCGCCGGTGATTTCGACGAATTCGGCCTTCGCGTGCATCTCGGTGATGCTCGAAACGCCCAGATAGCCCATGCTGGAGCGCAGGCCGCCCATCAGTTGGTGAATCACCGCCAGCACGCTGCCCTTATAGGGCACGCGGCCTTCGACGCCTTCGGGAACCAGCTTCTCGGCGCTTTTTTCGGTGTCCTGGAAATAGCGGTCGGAGGAACCCTGCTGCATGGCGCCCAGGGAACCCATGCCGCGATAGGATTTGTAGGAACGGCCCTGGAACAGTTCGATATCGCCCGGCGCTTCCTCGGTGCCGGCCAGCAGGCCGCCCAGCATGACGCAATTGGCGCCGGCCGCCAGCGCCTTGGAAATGTCGCCCGAATAGCGGATGCCGCCATCGGCGATCACGCCCACGCCGCTGCCCGCCAGGGCATCGGCCACGTTGGCGACCGCGGTGATCTGCGGCACGCCGACGCCGGCGACCATGCGCGTAGTACAGATGGAGCCGGGGCCGATGCCGACCTTGACCGCATCCGCGCCGTGCTCGACCAGTGCTGCAGCAGCTGCCGCGGTGGCGATGTTGCCGCCGATGACCTGCACCTCGGGAAAGTTTTGCTTGACCCAGCGCACCCGCTCGAGCACGCCCTTGGAATGGCCGTGGGCCGTATCGACCGTAATCACGTCGACCCCGGCAGCCACCAGCGCGGCCACGCGTTCCTCGGTGCCCTCGCCGGTGCCGACGGCGGCGCCCACGCGCAGACGGCCCATCGCGTCCTTGCACGCCAGCGGGTGCTCGCTGGACTTCTGGATGTCCTTGACGGTGATCAGGCCGCGCAGTTCGAACGCGTCATTGACCACCAGCACGCGCTCCAGTCGGTGCTTGTGCAAAAGCGCCATCGCCTCGTCGCGGTTGGCGCCTTCCTTCACCGTCACCAGCCGCTCTTTCGGCGTCATGATGTTGGCAATCGGCTGGTCGAGCTGGGTTTCGAAGCGCAGGTCGCGGTTGGTGACAATGCCGACCACCTTGCCGCCATCGATCACCGGCAGCCCGGAAATGCGCTTCGCACGGGTAATCTCCAGCACCTGGCGCACAGTCATCTGCGGCGCGACGGTGATCGGGTCCTTGACCACGCCGGATTCGAAGCGCTTGACGGCTGCCACCTGCGCGGCCTGCATTTCGGCGTTCATGTTCTTGTGGATGATGCCGATACCGCCTTCCTGCGCCAGCGCAATCGCCAGTCGCGCTTCGGTCACCGTATCCATGGCGGCGGAGAGCAGGGGCAAATTCAGGTTGATGGTGCGCGTCAACTGCGTGGACAGGCTGACTTCGCGGGGGAGGATGGCCGAATGGGCCGGAACGAGCAGAACGTCGTCGAACGTCAGCGCTTTTTGCAGAACACGCATGGGCTTTCCTTAACGCAAAGCGGAATTATACGCGCCCCCCCACCCCTGCACAAACGGGAAACGCCCGTGTGCCTGTTTGGTCGTAATCTACTAAGATGCATCGCACGTCAAGCGGTTGACTCGCGCGTGTGATGCAGCTAACTTTGCGTCAGCATTCCATCTGCTAGGGCATACGGTTGGAAGCCCGACCCCTGAACGCCATACAACTCGAGGAGATAAAACAATGTCCAAAGCTTTGCTTGTCCTGACTTCCGTAGCCCTGCTTGGTCTGTCTGGCTGTGCCGATATGAATGCCAAGCAGTCGAGCAGCGAATCCACCCCGGCCAAGGCCGCCATCAGCGCCGAAGCCCAGGCCGCACTCAGCACGGCCCAGGCTGATGTCAAGGCCGCCAAGGCCAAGAATGCCCTGTGGACCACTGCAGAGAACGCACTCAAGGCCGCAGAAGCCGCCGCGGCGAAAGGCGACAGTGCAGTCGTGCTGAAGGATGCCAAGTTTGCCAGCAGCATGGCCCAGAAAGGCCTGGCCCAACTCAACGAACCCCTGCTCAAAGTCGGAGACTGATTTTGTCGCGACTCGACCGCCAAGCCTTCCGGATTCACGCCGGAAGGCTTTTGTTTTTGGGCACGCTGGCCGTCTCGGTCCACGCGCACGCCGAACTCTATAAATGGACGGACGCCCAGGGCAAAGTCCATTACACCGACCAGCCGCCGACGCTGAAGGCCCAGGTCATCAAGCACAGCACCGCGGGGCAGGCTGACATCACGTCCCAAGCCACGCAATCGCTTGATGCCAAGGACCAGGCCTACCAGAAACGCCGCAAGGAAGCCGACGAAGCGCGTGCCAAGGCCGACAAGGAAGCCGAACAGGCGCGCGTACAGCGCGAAAACTGCGACAAGGCACGCAACAACCTCGGCACCCTGCAAAACAACCCGCGCGTCTACACAACCGATGCCGCCGGACAACGCACCTATATGGACGATGCCGCGCGCGCCAGTGCGCTGGCAAGCAGCCAGAAGGCCGTATCCGACTTCTGTAAATAATAAGGCTTTAGACAGCCCGAACGGGATTACGCCGCTTCGGACGTGCCCGCTTCCGGAGCCTTTTCGCTGGGAGCATCGCCCCCGCCCTTCTTGGTGACCTTGCCTTCTTCCGCGCGCTTGCGGCGCACTTCTTTGGGATCGGCGATCAGGGGGCGGTAGATTTCCACCCGGTCCTTGTCGCGAAGTGGCTCATCCAGCTTGACCAGCTTGCTGAAAATCCCGATCTTGTTCTTGGCGAGGTCGATGTCGGGAAAGGCCGCCAGTACGCCGGATTGGCGTATCGCATCTTCCACGCTCGCACCTTCGGCAAGCTGGACCTGCAGCAGGGTTTGTTGCTTGGGCAAGGCATAAACGACCTCGACGTTGATCGTGGCGGTATTCATACGGCATACACCTCGTCAGCGCGACGCACGAAGGCATCGACAAAAGTGTTGGTGATATGGCTGAAAACCGGGGCCAGGATGGTTTCCAGCATACGACTGGAAAATTCATAGTGAAGGCGAAACTCCACCTTGCAGGCGTCGTCTCCCAATTGGAGAAACGACCAGGCGCCCTCCAGTTCGGAAAACGGGCCATCCTGCAGCCTGATCCGCATTTCGCGCGGATATGTCTTGGTATTTTCGGTCGTGAAACTCTGGCGGATGCCCAGGTAGGCGATATGGATCGTCGCCACGGTGCGGTGTTCGTCGCGGACCTTCAGCTCGGTGCCGCCGCACCAAGGCAGAAAATCGGGGTAATCCTCGACTCGATCAACCAATTCGAACATGCGTTCCGGGCTGTGCGCCACCAGCACACTTTTTTCCACACGCGCCATGGATACCTAAAGCCTTGTAAAATCGAGAATTGTACGCAACCCGGTCCGCCATGAGCATCGCCGACAACAAAAAAGCCTTTCACGACTACTTCATCGAGGAAAAATTCGAGGCCGGCCTCGTGCTCGAAGGCTGGGAAGTGAAAGCCATCCGTGCCGGCCGGGTGCAACTGAAGGAGGCCTATGTCGTCGTCAAGAACGGCGCGGTGTATCTGATCGGTTGCCACATCAGTCCGCTGCCCACCGCCTCTACCCATATCCACCCCGATCCCACGCGCTCGCGCAAACTGCTGCTGCACGCGGCGGAAATCAACAAGCTGATCGGCAAGACCGAACGTGCCGGCTTCACGCTCGTGCCGCTCGACATGCATTACTCGAAAGGCCGCATCAAGCTGGAAATCGGGCTGGCCAAGGGCAAGAAGCAACACGACAAGCGGGCGGCGGAAAAAGAGCGCGAATGGCAACGCGAGAAGCAGCGCCTCATTCGCGCCAGCTAACATAGATACGGGATATAGCGCCGACCAACGGATGAAATAATCCGCTTATCGGTCGGGTATTCCCTTGTACTCCTGTCGAATTGTCGACTACAATTGTCAACATATCGACAACCAAGGAATTCCCATGTCGGCTCTTCCCGTTTACGACGTCGAGTTCATCCCGCTGGAACGCCGTTTGGGTGACCGCCGGGTTGCCCCGCGTGACGCTGCACTGCCCCCACAGATCATGGCCGATCGCCGCAAGACGACGAGCCGGCGTGCCGAAGATCGCAAACCCGCAACACTGAAATCCGTCTGATCCGACGTCTTGGCGCGCTGCGCGCCAGACGTTTATCCTGTCCCCGGTTGTAGCCGAGGCCTGTCCCGCGTTTTCCCATATCGCCCCTCCTCACGATCGATTCGTGACCTGCCCTTCCTGGCCGTGGACGGATCAGGCTTTGCCACTGCAGCGACAGCCATGGGACAATGGCGACACTCCAGCCCGTCTCCTTGTTTTCCCCGAAAGTTGAGTCCAGTTTGCCTGTCACCGTAGCTGACCTTCCCGCCTACACTGACATCATCGACGTCCGTTCCCCCGGCGAATTTTCCGAGGACCATATTCCTGGCGCGGTCAATTTGTCGGTACTGGACGACGCCGAGCGCGAGCGTGTGGGTACGCTGTACAAGCAGGTATCATCGTTCGAGGCCAAGAAGGTCGGCGCGGCACTGGTTTCGCGCAACATCGCGAAACATCTGGACGCCTGGTTCATCGACAAGCCCAAATCGTATCGCCCGCTCGTCTATTGCTGGCGCGGCGGTAGCCGCAGCGGTGCGCTGACGCATGTCCTGCAGAAAATCGGTTTTGGCGCCGTGCAGCTCGAAGGGGGTTACAAGGCCTATCGGCGTCATGTAGTGGCCGAGCTCGACCGCCTGCCGGCGCTGTTGACCTATCGCGTGGTATGCGGCCCGACTGGCAGCGGCAAAAGTCGCCTGCTACAAGCCCTGGCTGACGCAGGCGCCCAGGTACTCGACCTCGAGGCGCTGGCTGCACATCGGGGTTCGCTGCTGGGCGCGCTCCCGGATCAGCCTCAACCATCGCAAAAAAGCTTCGAAAGCGCGATCTGGTTCGCGTTGAGCCGCTTCGACTTGGCGCGCCCCGTATTCGTCGAATCGGAAAGCAAGAAGATCGGCGCGCTGCGCGTCCCCGACGCGCTGATCACCGCCATGCGCGCCAGTACCTGCCTGCGGCTGGAGGTGCCCCTGGCAGCACGGGTCCGGTTGCTGACCGAGGATTACATGCATTTCCTGCACGACCCCGGGACGATCAATCGCCAACTCGCCTACCTCACTCCCTTGCGCGGCAACGAGACTGTGGCGACGTGGCAAACACTGGCCAATGAACGGGCGTGGCCCGAACTGGTGACCGCCCTGCTCGACCAGCATTACGATCCGACCTATCTCAAATCGCTCGCGAAAAACTACGCAGCTTCGCCTTCTGATCAGCTCTTCCACACGGACGACCTATCGTCCAGCGGGCTGCAGCAACTGGCGCGCACGATTCTGGCCGCCGCCTAGGCGCACGATTCTGGCCGCCGCCTAGGCATCTTCCTCCGCCCTAGAGCAGCTTCCCGAGCACGAAACCGATCACGATGCCGATGATGACCGCGATGGTCAGCCCGCGATAGGTCAGGACGTCCTTCGAATAGCCGCGCCGGATGGCAACGTAGGACACCAGATACCCTACTGCGTTGAGCAGCCAGATGAAGCCGATCGACAGCACCTTGATGATGATCGGCCCAATGATTGGCACCAGCGCAATGATCCCGAGCAGCCAGGCAAAGGCATTGGTGATCAGTCCCACCACCACCACGCTGGCTGCGATCACACCCCGATCGACGTTGAAACGCAACCCCAGCCACACCAGCCCGCCGATCGCGCACCACAGCGGCAGCATCACCCCCCAGTTGCGCCACCACGGGGTCCGGCCAGGCGTCTGACTAGCGTCATCAAGCGGTTCAGGCATATCCGTGTTTCCAGCCAACGAATGAACACTCAGCCACGCGCCACCTCGATCACGTTCTGCACATGTTGCAGACGCGCCAGCAACCGGGACAACTGCTGCAGTTCCCTGATCCGCACCGTGAGTTGCATATGGGCATATTCGCCGCGGCTCTCAGTATTTACGCGCAGCACGTCGAGCCTGTCCTTGGCGATGACGTCGGACACGTCACGCAACAGGCCTTGCCGGTCGAAGGCCTTGAGGCGGATATCCACCTCGAAGGCGGCATTTGCGTCGAGTACCCATTCCGCCGGCAGCATGCGGGCAGGATTGGCACGCTTGAGCGAGGCGCAGTCGTGACGATGCACCGTCAGTCCGCGCCCGACCGTGGTGTAGGCGACAATGTCGTCGGGCGGTTGCGGCTTGCAGCAACGGGCCAGCGTCAGCGGCACGTCGCCCAGGCCAGGAATCGTAACGGGATTGCCCGATCGGGCGCGCGCACGCGGTTTGACGGTGGGCGTCAGCGCCAGCGAAGGTTTGCCCGGCTCCTGCAGGGCGTTGACCAGATCGCGCTGACCGACATCGCCCCGCCCGAGTGCAGCCAGGAACTCGTCCACCTTGCCGAACTTGAGCCGCTGCGCGAGCTTCTCCTGGTTCGTATCGCCCACGCCCAGACGCTTGAGTTCCTTTTCCAGCAGGCTGCGACCGAGGCTCACCTGTTCGCCGACATCGCGCTGGCGAAACCAGGTGCGCACCTTGGAGCGTGCGCGATGGGTGACCAGGTAGCCCAGCGCCGGATTGAGCCAGTCGCGACTCGGTTCGCCTTCCTTCACCGTGACGATCTCGACGCGCTGGCCGTTTTCGAGTGCGGTATTAAGCGGCACCATCGAACCGTTGATCTTGGCGCCGCGGCAACGATGCCCCAGGTCGGTGTGCAGTGCATAGGCGAAATCCACCGGCGTGGCGCCGCGGTCGAGCGCCACCACCCTACCCTGCGGCGTCAGCACATAGACCTGGTCCTGGAACAACTCGGTCTTGAACTGTTCGGTAAACTCGCTGCTGTCGGCGACGTCGTCCTTCCATTCCAGGATGCGCCGCAGCCAGGCGATCTTTTCCTCGTACAGTGCGTCCTGGCGGCCGCCTTCCTTGTAGCGCCAGTGTGCGGCGACGCCGAGTTCGGCATGGCGATGCATGTCGAACGTGCGGATCTGCACTTCGAGTGCGCGATCCTCCGGCCCGATCACAGCCGTATGCAGCGAGCGGTAGTCGTTGCTCTTCGGCTGCGAGATGTAGTCGTCGAACTCGCCCGGGATCGGCTGCCACAGGTTGTGGACCAGCCCCAATACCGTGTAGCAGTCGATCTCGTGCTTCACCAGCACGCGCACCGCGCGGATGTCATACAACTGCTCGAAGGAAAGTCGTTTGCGCCGCATCTTGTTGACGATGCTGGCGATATGTTTGGGCCGACCGCTGACTTCGGCCTCGATGCCATGCAGCGCGAGCTCGGCCTGCAAGCGTTCGATGATTCCCTTGATATAGGCCTCGCGGTCGGCACGCTTTTCGTCGAGCTGCGCGGCGATGGTCTTGTAGGTATCGGGCTCCAGATAGCGGAACGCCCAGTCTTCCATTTCCCATTTGATCTGCCACACGCCGAGCCGGTTGGCCAGCGGCGCGAAGAGTTCGCGCGCCTGCTGGCCCAGTGCCTCGCGCGTAGCGGCATCCAGACTCGCAGCGCAACGCAGGGCATGCGTGCGCTCCGCCAGCTTGACCAGCACCACGCGAATATCTTCCACCATCGCCAGCACCATCTGCCGCAAGGCCTCGAGCTGGGCGTGTGGATCGACGCGCTTGTCGGTCGCGCTGGCGGCCAAGGTCTCGATGCGGGCCATCGCAGCCACGCCGCGGGCCAGTCGGGCGGCCGTGCCGAAAGTGGTATCGAAATCGGATGTATCGCCCAGACAGGCATGCAACAAAGCGGCGGCGACGGCATCGGCCCCAACCCGCAACTCGGCCACGATCAAGGCCGCCCCTACGCTGTGTGCAAATGCCGGGGTACTGCCCAATTGGGCATGGGCATACGCCAGCGCGCGCCAGGGCAGATCGTTTTCCGCCACCGGCAGCACGCGCGCCAGCGCCTGCCGGGCCGATTCCAGATCGGTGGCGTCATAACAGCGGGGGCGGACAGTGTCATTCATCAAACAAAGCGGTATGCCAGTAGCGGCGATGGGATGGTCGATATTCTGAGGCCACCACCCCGGCTTCGCCAAACGTCAGGCTGATGCGGCCCCCTGAGTCGCTACGCAGAATGTTGGAATCCAGCGCGCGAAATCGCGCCACGACCTGCGGGTGAGGGTGGCCGAAACGATTGCGATAGCCCACCGTGAAGACCCCATAGCGCGGATGCACCTGCTCGACGAACTCGGCCAGAGACGAGGTGCGACTGCCGTGGTGTCCGGCCACCAATACCGTCGCAGACATATCCGTGCCGGACTCCAGCAGTTCGAGTTCGCCACGCCGTTCGGCGTCCCCTGTGATCAGCAGGCTTTGACCGGCCCGGCTGACTTTCAGCACGCAGCTGTAATCATTGTCCCGGCGGCCGGGCTCGGCATACGCCGCGACAGGCGGGTTCAGGATGTCGAAGCGCACCCCGTCCCATTGCCAGTGCTGGCCGCGGTGGCAATGGGACGGCGATGGGGCTGCCGTCAAAAGCGGGCTCGCCGCCGGCAAACCATGCAGCAACCAGCCTGTTGGAATATCGCGCAACACCGATCGCAAGCCGCCGCTGTGATCGGTGTCGTCGTGCGAGACGATGACACCGGACAATTTCCCGATGCCCAATGTACGCAAATACGGCACGACGATGCGTTCGCCTGCGTCGCTGCCGGCAAACGCCGGGCCCGTATCATAGAGCAGCGCATGCTCCGCAGTGCGGATCAGGATGGCCGTACCCTGGCCCACGTCGATCACGTCAGCCTGAAAGCTATCGGGTGCGATGCTCGTTCGCAGCGGGAAGATCAGCGGCAGCCACAACAGCCCGCCCATCGCCCGCATCGGGAACCCACGCGGCAACAACAGCCACAGCGTGCCCGTCACCGCCAGCAACAGCGCCCACCCTTCGGGCGCAGGTCGCGACACCACCGCCCAGGGCAGCTCGCTGGCCCAGACCAGCCCTTGGCCAAGCCATGTCATCAACCAGACGGCTACATGCCACAGCGGCGGCACGATCACCCCCAGCAAGGCCAGCGGCGTCACCAGCCAGCTGACGACCGGTATGGCGACGGCATTGGCAAGCGGGGAAATCAACGACACCTGCTGGAACAGCAACAGCAGGGCCGGTGCCAGCGCCAGTGTGACTGCGCCCTGCACCGTCACCCAGGCACGCAGCTTGTCCGCTTGCCCCACACGCCCGAACGTCGCCCACAGGATGACTGCCATGGCGCCGAACGACAGCCAGAAACCAGCCGACAGCACTGCCCATGGATCGATGACCAGAACGGCGAACAAGGCCCACGTCAGCGCCGAGAACGGTCGCGGCTCGCGTCGTCCCCAGAATGCCAGCGCCAGCACGCCGAGCATGAACAGGGTACGCTGTGCCGGTACCTGAAAGCCCGCGAGCAAGGCATACGCATACGCCGCCAACACGGCAGCCAGCAGCCCCGCCTGCCGGGCCGGAAGACGTTCTGCCGCGCGCGGCCAGCGCCGCCAACCAAACGCCACCGCCCAACCTGCCAGTGCGGCAATCATGGTGACGTGCAAGCCGGAGATGGAAAGCAGGTGGTTTACCCCGGTCCGGGTGAAGGCACGCCATTGGTCATGCTGGTTTTAGACAATAAAAAATTGAAACGAGACAAATAGAATTGAAATGGCTTTTATAGACAAAGAAAACTGAAATGGAAACGGGTCTAGGGTCTACGGCCAGACAAATAAGAATTGAAATAAGCTGCCGGAAGCCCCGCCAGGCAAGGACCACTCCAAAATCCAAGCCCATCTTCACGTAACTCGCTCACCTCTCAAAACGGCCGACCTTCGAATCCGACGTTTGTCGGCTGCGCAGAAAAAATGACGCGGGCAACGAAGAATCAAGGAGTTAGGTGCTGGACAGACAAATAAATTTGAAATGGAAATCACTACTTACAAATAAAAATTGAAATGGCCGCCCACTCTAAATCAATACGCTAGGCGAGACTTCTGTGCAGCTCGCGCGAGCTTGGGGTGTGACTTACTGCACTGACCGCGCTAAGCCTTCAGGAACTGCATCCCGCGGCCGTAGACGGTGTGTCTGCCACCATATACAAAACGCTGAGGAACACGGGCAGGCAAGCTTCCCAGCTAATTTCTCTTGATTCGTATGACTGACACCAAAAACCTTGCTTGGCATTACACAACTGCGTTCCATATCCAAGAGATTCTTGAAAGCGAAGTACTCCGCCCCACCGGCATTGGAATTCAGCCGCCGGAAAAGCCCATCCTTTGGTTCTCAATAAATAAGTTCTGGGAAAACACTGTTATCAAAGCTATTGCTGATGGCGAAACCAACGGATTTCTATCGCGGGACCAACTTATGTTCTTGACGCAAGCCTTTTTCAGGTTTGGCGTCCCGATGAAAGGTCTGATGTTTGGAACCATGTTGAAGCAAAAAGCAAGAATGCCAAGCATGGCATGGAAGAATCTGCTTGCAGGAGCCAAAATTAATAAAGCTGACCCAACCGAGTGGTGCGGCACATTTGATTCAATACCGCTTCAGAGAACGGTCATCGAGGTAATGTATGACGATATGCAATGGCGCCCGCTTATGAGTGATTTTGATACGGAGAAGGCGTCGGTGATTCCAAAACTCTTGGAAGAACTGAGTATTCGGCAAGAACTATCGCAAAAAATTGCCAATGAAATAGAAAGTGGCGTGTCTGCCCCTAAGCTGACAAACTTGGTCAGCCCATTACGCCACAAGACTTAGTCAATAGTTGACGATAAGCGCCCTCTGTCCGGATACAGGACTTTGGGGGGCGAGCATGTTCGCGCTAAAAGAATCCCGGGGAGGCCTTATGGCTCATAAGCTTGCTGCCGTTTTTCACTATTGCTCTGCTCGCCCGTCTGTTTTGCGGACGTCGAAGGCTGTTCGGACGGTAATACATGCTTCCTGCGCGATACCGTCTATACCGGCGACATCAAGCTCACCTGCATCCAGGCCCCCGAACTAAATCAGCCGCACGGTATTGCTGCGAGAGATGCGTTGCGGGCGGAAGTACACAGCACCATCATGGTCGTGGTGGCTAACGTGGGTAGCGACGGGAAACCGCGGGTTGAGTTGATTCGTGACGACGGGCTGAACCTTGGATTGGAATTGGTCAGACGGGGCTTGGCAAAGGTGTCCAAGAGCTGCAACGATTTTGCCTATGGCCCGGCTGAGGACGACGCCGTCAAGGCTGCGCTTGGGTTATGGAGCAGCCCCCCGCATAGCGCCGAATGAAGCGCTGACGACTGCTCGACCGACTTCACCTAACCTTTTCTTTGCGGCATCAGCGATTCGGTTGTATCAAGTAGCAGGCGCCACACAGCTACAGCTGGCGCTAAGTATCCCTTAGGAGTTTCACTGGCGCCTTTAATGAACCCTCGAATAAACTCGCCCATCATTTATCTCACACCAGTAATTGATTGTTACTTTTTAGCCCAGTTTCCAGTTACCTGCTGCGCGAGGCTCAAAAAAACGCGCAGGCCCAATCGTAGCGGAGTATGAAATGGAATACGAATTTACTATCGAATTTAAGCTTCCCAGCCCAGACGAAGATATTGATGAACTCGTCGAAAAGCTGGGGGCCGCGGGCTGCGATGATGCGCTGGTTGGACTGGGAACACCCGGCCAGATAGCTTTGAAGTTCTCTCGCGAAGCGGAGTCCACTCAACTCGCCGTTGAGAGTGCGATTAGGGACATACAGAAAGCTGTTCCCTCAGCTGTGCCGCAAATTTTTTATTGAGTGCTGACAGATGAGAAGACTCATCCCGCTCCTACTGTTTTGGTCAATTTCGGCGTCCGCGGCGACTCTGGTCGGTCAGGTTGTCGGGGTAACGGACGGCGACACAGTAACGGTTCTTGATGAGCAGAAGCAGCAGCACAAAGTAAGGCTGGCCGGGATAGATGCGCCGGAAAAGAAGCAACCCTTTGGGCAGAGGTCCAAGGAGGCCTTGTCTGACGCGGTGTTTGGAAAGACTGTTTCGGTTGAGTGGAACAAGCTAGACCGGTACGGCCGAATCATTGGGAAAATTGTCGTCGACGCACGCGACGTAAACCTAAGCCAGGTTGAGGTCGGTTTGGCTTGGTGGTATCAACAGTATTCGGCGGAGCAGTCGGTTGGTGACCGGCAGCTTTATGCTCTGACAGAAGAGAATGCTAGGAGGGAACGGCTAGGCTTGTGGAGCGAGGCTGAGCCGACTCCGCCGTGGGACTGGAGAAAGCTAAAGAAAGCCAGTCGAAAATAACTTCGGGCACCACCTGTCAGCCCGCAGTCGGCTTTGTCACTTTTCCGCGGGTTTGCCACGGCCTTCTGCCGGACATTTGCACGGCGCGGCAGGGTATCCCTTCATGAGACCCGACACAGGTCAAATACTGTAAGTCCCCAAGCAGGTCTGTCGGAAAAATTTACAGTTTTTCCTTGCTCAACGTTCGCTCCCGCCAGCCCCCCTTATAAACATTGGCGCCCAGCCGACCCGCTCTCGCTGGCACGTTTCCTGCGCCAATGGACTTCGGCTGATTTGTCGTTATTCCAAGTCGCGTAGCTGCCCTCCAAACGCGCCCCAGCCTTGAATCAATTCCGTATTCAACTTAAGGGAGGGGCAGCATGATTACTCGCATTTGGACTCAAATGGCGCTGGTGACAGTGCTGGGACTTTCCGGCACAGCCCAAGCAGCCCTTCAAGGTCGCGACCTTGACGGCAACCTGGCTGCCTTTGAAGCCTACTACGACACAGACCTCAACATTACCTGGCTGGCGAATGCCAACGCCAACGGCCCGATGACCTGGGCGGCTGCCAACACCTGGGCGGCTAACCTCAGCTTTTACGATGTCGTTAACAACATCACCTACGACAATTGGCGCCTGCCCACTGTCAACCCTGTCAATGGCACAAGTTTCAATTACACCACCAGCTTTGACGGCAGTACTGACGTTGGCTATAACGTCAGCGAGCAAGGTACCCTCTTTGCTGGCAGCACTGGCAGTGAAATGGCGCACTTGTACTACAACACACTCAACAACAAAGGCTATTGCCCTGTTTCCACGAATTGTTCCCCCGCGCCGCAAGGCGGTTGGGGGCTAAACAACACCGGCCCCTTCACCAATCTTCAGGTCGGGGGCTATTGGTCTGCTACGGAGTACGCGCCGGATACTGCGGTCTACGCGTGGTACTTCGCCTTCAATAGCGGGCTCCAGTATTCGGTTGGCAAGAATGCTTATTTATCCGCGTTAGCAGTGAGCCCCGGCGACATCGGCATCGCTGCCGTCCCCGAGGCCGATACGTGGGCGATGCTGTTGGCTGGATTAGGGCTTGTTGGCGCTGTTACGGGACGGCGTCGCAGCTGATTCTGTGGCTGTGCCTGTCCCCAGCTTCGCGCGTCGACTTGCGCACCGACAACATTTGCGCGATAGCCTTTCGGGCTTCATATTTAGGGGGATTGGATGGTTCCTAGTCAGCTTCTTCGCACAATCTTCGCATTCGGTTGCGGCTCACTACTTGTGGCTTGTGCAACCCCCTACAAGACGCCCACCTTCGAATCGCGTCCACCTGGACAGACCACTTTCCCGGGCATCGCACAGTTAGTAGTCGCTGCGCCTAACCATACCCTGGATGTGCTGATGGTGCATGGCATGTGTACCCATGACCCTCGCTGGGCACGGGAAAGCATCACCCATCTCAATTCTACCTTGAGTGGAGTGGGTACCCCGACGATTGTGCCAGTCCAGGTCGAGGGCACCAAGGCAACTCTCTATCAGGCGAATCTCTCTGTACCCGGGGGGCTGGTCCGGACCAGCGCCTTGGTCTGGTCTCCCATAGTCGCGCCACTAAAGAATCAGCTTTGTTACGACCAGAAAGACAAGTCTGAAGCATGCAAAGCCACCCCCGCATACCCCTATAAGAGGGCTAAAATCAATCGAGCGCTCAAAGACGTATTAATGGATGACTGCTTGGCTGACGCAATCATCTATCAAGGCAAAGCGCGCGATGCCATCATCGAGCAGTTACAGAAAGCTATCTTGACGGCCGCCGCCTCGCCACGCCCCAGCTCAGCTTTTTCTGATGTCGTTACGGCCGCAGCCACAGCGTCGGCACCATTGGTTCTTATCACGGAGAGCCTTGGGAGCAAAATGGCGTTTGATGCAATCTACAAGTTGGTCACGAGTCAGGATAAGAACGAGAGCGCTGCTGGAATACGGACCTTCGACAGAACTACCGAAGTTTTCATGGGCGCAAATCAGATGCCCATCTTAGCGCTAGCGGACCAAGGCCTTGACGGCTCTCAGTCTACTCTTGCTAACAGTCCAAACTACCCAAAAGACGCGCTGGCCGAATTGATTGCCATGAAGAGACTGCGAGCTGCCACAGTAACCGCACCGCCACCTAGAGTCGTAGCATTTACAGACCCGAACGACGCACTCTCATACATTTTGGCGCCGGCAAAGCAGGTTGCAAACTATGATGTAGTAGACGTCCTAGTATCTAACGACAATACTTATTTAGGTCTCTTAGAGAATCCTTATCCGGCTCACGTTGGTTACTTAGCCAATCCCGAGGTTATGCGACTAATAGCTTGCGGGTCATCAGACAAAGGATGCGTGTCTAGGTAACAGCCCATGTTCGTTTTAAAGGGGAGCTGTTACCGCTTATCGAACCCGTGTTGTTCGCGGTGGGCTTTCAAATAGGGTTTGTGCTGTTCTGCAACGAGCCTCAGCTTCGATTCGAGACTTACCCCGAGTGACCGGACGTCGTCAGGCTCAAGCACCGAACTGAGCAGTATTGAGCCCTCATCCGAAAATGAAATCAGGCCAGCGTCGAACAACCGGTCGATTGACGCAGCAAGCAACAAACCGTTGTACTCATCCAAGCGCTCCGGGTTTGACGCTTCGGCCCATGGCTTTGCATGGGACGCAACCAACACGGTCTCAACGGAACATCCGGTGAGCGCGCATTTCCCCTCCCACAGACGAAGCATACGTTTGCGGTAACCGCCCTGTCCGATACGTGCGTTGATAAGGGCTTGCTTGGTGGTTTCAGGAATGTCCTTGTTCTTTGGGTCTGAGTTGACATCGAGCGCAGCCTCCATCAGTCCCGGGGCTTCAACCTTGCCCTCAATCAAACCCAAGTTCTCAAGCGCCTCAACCAAGGCCGGGCGTAGAGTCCATTGCCAATGTCCTTTGGGGTCTGAGCGGCCAGCAGTCGCTAAGGCCTGTGTTTGATTTCCGAGCCCGTCGATACCGAAGTGTTCGGCGAAAAGCCGCCCCAGCCTGCCGTACTGAGTATTTGCGCTCTTGTAGTTCTCGTACCCGCCAATTGAGGCAATGGCTTCCATGGACAAGGTATGTCCTTGGGCGGCGGCATGACCAAGCAACATTGCTTGTTGATTTGGAGTGATGCGTTCGGAAATTGACGCATAGGCTTCTATGTAGTCAGCGGCTGATAAGGCTGAAACCCTATCGAAAGCGTCCGGCGCGCCGGGCACTTCACCTGCCGGTGAAGTCACGCCTTCATTGATTGGCCGGATTGTTGCACCCGTCACCAAATGGAGGAGTTCAGGGGCAATCCAGTACCCCATGATTCTTTTCCTTGCGTGCAGTGTGAGGCTGTTTCCGCTCTTGCCAAGGTTGCCGTCCTGAGTCTTCACCCTTACGCTCTTACCTTCAAAAACCACAGCCCGGATTACCTGTTCGAGGTCCTCCGTGTACTCGCCTTCTCCGTTCCGGTCCCTACCCAATGCAAACCCATAGCGCTTCGTGGTGAGGTCGCTTTTCTTATAGGGATAGCGATAGTCGCCATCCTGGTCGATGAGTGCGAAGCGGGTGTCTACAGTCATGGGCCTTCGTTTGTTCCTAACTTAATGAGTGCGAACCATAACGGATGGTTAAAATTGTCGCCACCAAGGGATTATGAATTGCACGCAACGCGCAACACCACTAGCCAATTCCAGAGTAGAAATTACCTACATGAGCATTACAACCGACGATAACCAGAACCGCATCGAAGCGATTTTCTTTCCGTACGCCACCGAGAGAATTGCGAAAGTTAGGGAATCGAAAACTCGCTTTGTTCACTACACATCCGCAGAAGTGGCCATGCAGATTATTAGTGGCCAAGAAGTGTGGATGCGAAACGCGACAACCATGAATGACTATATGGAGGTCACTCATGGTTCTGAGTGTCTCCGGAAAGCATACGCTGGAGCTAATGGGCAAAAACTTAAGCAGACAATTGATGCGTTATTTCCAGGGCTTTCAGGCGAGCTTGAGAGCCGGTTCAATGCATGGCTGCCAGGCCTTCGTTATGACACCTATTTGACGTGTATTTCAGAACATTGTGATAGCGAGGATAAGCACGGCCGCCTATCAATGTGGCGAGCCTATGGCGGTTCCACTGGCGTGGCCTTGGTTCTGAACAGTGCGGCATTCGTTACCGAGTCAAATGCCTTGAAGGCTTACACAAGTCCAGTTTCATACTTGGATTCAGATACTTTTACTGAAGAATTTCGGCGTCTCACGGACACCCTGAATGGCGAAATAAACTTTGTGAAATAGCTTGGAAAGGAGCATGTACTAAACCTTCTGTTCAATGCCTTTAGGTTTGCCGTGTTATGCACAAAGCATCCTGGGTTTAAGGAGGAGCGCGAATGGCGGGTTATTTACTCCCCAGGAATGGAGATGTCAGAACATATCCAGGAATTTGCTCACGCGGTACGGGGTGTACCCCAGAAAATCCAAAAGATTCCTCTTCGCAATATTCCAGAGGAAGATTTTTTCGGGGCCGAAATCCCGGAATTACTTGAGCGAATAATTATCGGACCGACGGTATATCCCAATGCGATGTACCAGGCATTTAGCAAGTTGCTCCGAGACGCTGGGGTTCCAGACCCGGACAATCGAATATTCATTTCTGACATACCGTTGAGAGAGGCGAGATAGCAAACCGGCCGCGCAGGCCGGGGGGCGTTCGTCATGTATGGTGTGCGGTCAGGGAATGGAAAAATACGTTCGATAAGCTTGGCGCGAATCGGCAGGTGAGTTTCCTTCTCGAAAAGGCTGTTCAACGAAGTAATTTTAGAAATTAGAGTTGTGAGTATCAATCCAGCAGACGCTTAAGGTTTTCGCGCAGCATTGAACTCACTTCAACTTTCGACTTTCCCATCAGCAGTTCAAGGTGGCTAGAAATATCGCAAGCCTCCCATGGCATCAGTGGTGCCCCATGACGCTGGGCAAATGGGCCATCTGTCTCAGGAAGCACTCGGTCCAATGGCATTTCGCCAAGATGAGCGCGCCCCTTTTCACTTGCAAGCATTGCTGGCCCAACGCTGAACCAGCACCCCAAGTCGATGGCACGCTGAAGCTCTCGACGGCTACCCGAAAACCAGTGTAAGACGGGTATACCCGCGTTCGGGTGAGCCTCCAGAATGTTGAGCAAGCGCGATTCAGCACCTCGCGAATGGATACTCATGATACGTCCGCCTTGGTTTTGGCACTCCGCGATGACGCTCGTAAAAATGCGTTCCTGGAGCGGCAGCGAGTTCTTGAATCGACTGGAGCCATCCAAGCCAATTTCGCCAATGAACCTTGTTGAAGAGACCAACTGAACAAGTAGTGCTTCCTCATTTTGCTTTGCTTCCGCAACTTCTGGATGGAGCCCTAGACCTACGTGAACTGTTTCTTTGCCTGCGAACACTCGAGAGGTTGCCAAGAACGCACGCGGACTGGTTGTTACTGCAAGCGTAAACTCGTTCCGTCGTGCGACCTCTGTTAGCAGGTTGAGGGCGTTGGGGTATAGGTCAAGGTGACAATGAAAATCAATCACAGCACTTTTTCCTGCCGCAGTAGGGCCCCCAATTCGGTCAAGCCGCGTGCGACTACACCTTCGTACTGAGCGCGGTCGGCAGGGGAAGCAAACGAGAGTTGCCCTGACGTCAGCCGTCGCACGCCCAACAGCTCGTTTCGAAGTACAGCCGCGGCTACAGCGCCAATGTCGTTCGCGCCCTTCTTTCTCCCCGCGGCCGCAAGTTTGGCGAAGTGATACTTCTCCGTGGTATCCGGTAAGCCCGCTTTCAAAAACGACGCACGTCTGACCAGACACGGAACGCATCGACCGCAGTGGGTGTAGTTGTAGTAGCCAAAACGACCGCAACTGGTCGACTCACCAATAAGTCCAGTAAGCATTGTCTGGTCAAGGCACTCAGCCATGAGTTCACCCTTCGTCTTGAAAGCATAAAGGCGGACCAACTCTGCTTGCAGGCCAAGCGCAGTCCAGACCCTCTGTAGGCGCTCAAGAAATACGGGATGGGTTGTCTTGGTGCTCAAACTGCCAGCTCGGCCGGCATTAAGCGGAATATTCAGGCTAATGAAACCATTTTCGGGGACGAAAACCGTTACTGGTTGGTGTTTAACCGCAAGTGCAGAAGCGCCTAAGGCCGCAAAAGCGAAGAAGACGATGGACCGGCCTCTGGTGGACCGCTCTGTTGAATGAACAACTCGGATGTTGTGGTTCCACTGCAAGTGTCTATCCGCTGCCCCAAGTTTTTTGGCATACCTCACTTGAGTATCGGAATCGCCCTTTGCCATTTGAGAGACAAACAGCGGTCGCCGGCCTTGGTGAGTCAGGTCGATAGCGCCTACTAGGCTGTCGACTCCACCAGATAGCAAGGACACACAATCCGCATCGAAGGATTTTGGCGCCGTCGATGTAGGGGCTGGCGTTCCGCCGGCCTCGAAACTGAGGTGCCAGAAATCACCTGTTAGGAACCGCAACATCTCCTGCAGCGCGGGCACAAGCTGAGTGAATGGTTCAGGTTCAACCAGCGCAACACTCAGTTCAATGACTCGCGTCCATCCGTCAGCGCTAGATGCGCGCGGAACCGCCAGGTCGGCCGCCGACACAGCGAGCGCAAATGTGGTGAAGTCCCATGTACGGACGTCTGGACAAATGCCTGCTATCTCGACGTCTCGGAGAACGCCCGTACCGACCGTGCTTACATCTTTCCGGCCGGAGCTCTTGAACATAGCGAAGTATTCGACACCCTCTGACAAATGCTTCGGAATCAAGTCCGGAGAGGTGCAAACAACCTTGCTCATAGCACTCCCTCATATACTTCAAACGTCAAGCGAACGGCATCCTGAACCAACGTATCAAGCTGTTGCTTAGTTGGGTTGGGCATCTTTTCCCGAAGCGCGCCAAGTTGCACACCAACTTCATTCTTCACAAAGTCGCGCATTTCAAGTTCTCGCTTAACCCCGAGTTCAGGGTCAAGCCTTGAACTTTCAAAGAACTGTCCCATGTCGAACTCAAGTCGATTGCAAACCTCGTGGCCCAAAAAGAGTTGCAGCAGAGTCCACGTATCCGCATCACCCATGTGAAGCAACTCAACGTCTGGTTGAAGCAGGATGAGCTCTGAGATGGCAAGCGCCATCGAGTCCCGGAGAGACTCCTCGTCAGCGCTACCGCCTGACGGCGCCAGCGCCTGGACGATTGCATCGGCAACGTCGGCTGACGACGGGTTCCTCGCCAGAAGGTTTTGCACCCAACTTACTACTCTGGTGTCGGCACCCTCCCGAGCGGCCTGAAGGAATGAGAACAGACCGGCGCCGGCGCTCGTTGCAGCGCGCATTCTGGACGCCGCTGCTGCCGCTCCCCCAATTCCCGTCAGAGAGTAGTGGCCGAGGCTGCGTGCAAGTTTGGCTTTGTCTCCGGAGCGGATAAAGGCACCTAGGTCTCTCCTCGCCGCTGCAAAACGCCGAGGCGGAGCGACAGCTGGTTTCACTTCATCCGGTTTGGCCGGCTCCTTGTCCGTAGGTTCTGCCGCGTCGGGGGGCGACGCATCAGGAGACCCGCCTTCAGCGGCGGGAACCAGTTCTTCCAGCCATGGTGGGTCAAGGCTAACTCCGGCTCCCGGGCCAGCGCTAGAAGTAGAAGTTCCCATCAGTGCGTTCCCTTTTTCTTGTTCAGAAGGTTCTTGAGCGGCAAAGGCGTATGTTTGTCACCAGTCCAATTAGCGACAAGGGCTTCGGCCCATATAGGCGTTACGAGTAGTGGCCCGATGGCCGAGGGGCGTTGTTCCGCGGGGATTTCAGCCAGTGCTGTTGCCAGTTGCGGACCAAGATTCGAGAATGCTTCAGTAACGTTGAAACAACGGGTTAAGGCACCTGGTGACCACTGTTCGGTACGGGCCTTTCGTATGAGTCGCACGAGCACTCGCTCCGCCTCTATTTCGCCTATCGCTTTTATCTGCGCGACAAGCCCCCCAAGGACCTGCGTGGTCTTCAGGGACGCTTCGAACACTTTCCGTGCTTCAGGCGACAGCTCGTCATACGAAGCCAGTGCTAAGGCGCGGTCGCGACTTAGGTATAGGAACGGCTTCAACGAAACGTCGGCCAGCTGGGGTGACAACTTCACCCACTGCTCGTAAAACACGGCTCCCCAACTCGCGTTTGGCGGTACATACGCTTCCCCCTTCGCAGCGCATTTTTCTAACTCACCGAGAAACTCTGGTTTTCCTTCGTCACTGGAAGAAATAGCCTGAGCAAGGAAATCGAACGCCGCAGGGGATGCGCATCGTTCAAAAAGTTGCAGCTTCACGAGTTCTTCAAGACCGACCGCCATGCCCTGAGCTTTCGCGATTGACTGTCGAATCATCAAATTGTTTAAGAAACGCTTAATGAGGCGGGGGTTTCCAGAAATCTGTTCTGCGGTGACCAGTATTGGCGCGAGTTGCTCGGCCACGTCAATCTCGCTGGCGACTTTTGATGCGTCTGCGCCGAACGCAGCGGTCAACACTTCGCGCGTAATTCCGCCAGACCACGATTTCGTTAGGGCATCGAGAATCTTGGGCTGCGCCTCAGCGAAGGTCTGGCTCGGCAGCATGCCGCGGCGGGTGGCCAGGTCAGCGAGCAACAACATCACGTAAGCCTTAACTTCGTTCACGCCGAGGCGCGGCACTCGAAGCGGAACCTGAATGAGCTTATCGAAGTAACTTGTGACGAGGTCATCGTTGATGTCGACCTCGCCAAAATGAGCGCGAACGGCGCCTCGAATCATCTGTTCGTCTGCGGCGATGATGAACGCCGTCTGCGGCACATGCAGAAGCAGACGCATTGCTTCAAGGGTTGAAATCGCCGTATTCGGAAGACAACGGTCTAGGTCATCGACCAGAACAACCAGCGTCACATTGAGGTCCGTAAGAAGTTCTTCGAAGGCCGCTCGCAGCCCTTCAATTTCTTTAGGAAGCGATTCATTTGGTTTGTCGCTGATTAGGCCGACTAATTCAGGCTGCAACTCTGAATAGGCCTCTTTGACTTCTCTGAGCTTGTCTTCATTTGCTACGTCAGTGGCCCCTTTCAGTAGCCCGCCGACTGCCCCCACCAAGTTCCCAATTGGACCGAAGGGGGTACCGAGCGCCATGCCTGCAATCGCCGGAACAGCAACACGACCAAGTTTCAGCCAACGGATGCGCTTTCGAAACGCTAGAGCCTTATCTAGGAATGATTGCCGTTCAGTAGCTATCGCAATAAGCTTGTCGGATACGGCCTGAAGTAAGGCTTGCCTTGCGTCGTCGAAACCTTGATATAGCCAGGCATTGAACTCGAGAAACACATACTTCTTGTCTGCGTTCTTGTCAGCCTGCAGCGTCGCGCCGACCATCTTCACGAGAGATGACTTCCCTACACCCCAACCGCCGGAGATTCCAATGGTTAGCGGTTGACCGTCTGAGTCGCGTATTAGCTGAGCAGCTGCCTCAGCGACCAGTTTGAAATTGAGCAGGTCAACTTTAGCTTCGATGTCATGCCACACAAGCGGTCCTTTATTGGTAGTGATTTACTTTGGCTGCGAAGAAGCAACCTCAGAGCCCAACAGCCGTTACTTTATTGACCTGCCCACCTTGAGCCCGCAACTTGGCATACACCTCCGCCAAGAACAGGTCAGCCAGGCCGGCAAAAATTCTTTCATCCTTCAGCGCCTGTTCGGCCATTGAGGTATGGCTTCCCAGCGCTTCGATGACGGTGTCCTTGAGAACGGAGATGTAATCGCCGTTCGCAAACTGCTGAACGGTGTCGTTCGCCTTGGCCTGCTCCTGCAGCTCCTTGTTCTCGGACATTTTTCCCACGATGTGCGTCGCATAACCAAGGAAGTCGGCGTCAGAAAGATTCCCCGAGAACAGCTCATTCATCTTCTGAACGATTTCCGAGAGGGCCTTCTCCTCCTCTCCATACGGCTTCCCTGTGCCGGCGTCCGTCATAGGCTTGAGGGCGGTCACCTCGGACTTCTCGAGCTCAATCGCCTGCTCTGCTTTTTTCTGAATACGCAGGTGCGTCAGTTCAATGCTGTCGTCGACACGCACTTCCCCATTTCCACCCGTGTTACGTAAGCGAGGCACCAGGCAACGCCCATAGACATAGAGCTTCTCCAGGTCGACATCCTCATAGGGGATGATTTGGGACAGGAACTCATAGCCCCGGATAAAGGTTGTCAGGTCCTTCCTGAACAGGTCCTGCTTTTCTTCGTCGAGAGCCTTGTATCGGTCTGCGGCCGGTTTCAGCTGAGCCTGGAGCGCAGCCTGAGTGCCGTTTTTGGCGTAGAAAGCCTTGGCGAAAGCCTCCACCTCTGCATGAAGGTAAACACCTGACTCATCGAGCTTGCTCTTGAGGCGATGGACGATATTGGGGTCCGTTACATCCGAAAGCTTAGCTGCCCGGTAATACGGCTGGAAAGCTTCCAAGAGGTCCTCGGCCTTGTTCACGAAGTCGAGGACGAATGTGTCCTCCTTGCCGGGGCAGGTGCGGTTCAATCTGGATAGGGTCTGCACGGCCATGACCCCAGCCAGCTTCTTGTCCACGTACATGGTATGCAGGAGCGGCTGGTCAAATCCCGTCTGGAATTTGTTCGCCACCAGGAGGACTCGGTATTCGTCAGTGGCAAAGTCCTCCTTGATGCGGTCGTCCTTCTGCCCTTTGTCGTTCAGGCCTCCCTCCGTGGCCTTGTCTACGCCACTCTCCTTGTCGGTGATAGTGCCTGAATATGCGACCAGGGCTTTGCAGTCTGCATAGCCATGCTCGGCGATGTACTTGTCGAGCGCCTTCTTGTAACGGACTGCGGCCAGGCGGGAACTCGTCACAACCATTGCCTTGGCTTTGCCCCCGATTTTGGCCATAACCTTTTCGCGGAAGTGCTCCACCACGATGGCGACTTTCTGGGAGATGTTCGAAGGATGCAGCTTGACGTAGCGGGCAATCTGCGTGGATGCCTTGCTGGAATCCACCAACTTGTCATCGCCGACCTGAGACAGCTTCCAGAACACGTCATAGGTCGTGTAATGCTTCAGCACATCAAGGATAAATCCCTCCTCGATGGCCTGCCGCATGGAGTAAACGTGGAATGGTTCAGGCTTGCCATCAATGCCTGGCCGGCCGAATAACTCGATGGTTTTGGATTTTGGGGTGGCGGTGAAGGCGTAGTAGGAAACGTTCGGCGGGCGCTTACGGGACAGCACCACTTTGTTCAAGATGTCCTCTTCAGTGAGGTCCTCCTCCTGGTCCACTCCCTCATCCTTCTTGAGCTCTTCAATCTCTTCCGAGCCCAGCACCTCGCGCAGCTTATGGGCAGCCTTGCCGGACTGGGACGAGTGAGCCTCGTCGATAATGAGTGCGAATTTCCGCTCCTTCAGGCCCGCGACTTTCTGGAGAACGAAGGGAAATTTCTGGATGGTCGTGATGATGATTGGCTTGCCAGCCATCAGAGCGTCGGCGAGCTGTTGTGAGTTCTCGTCAATCTTCTGAACGACCCCATGCTGATGCTCGAACTGATAGATGGTGTCCTGGAGCTGGGAGTCGAGCACCTGGCGGTCAGTGATAACAATAACGGAATCGAAAATCTTCTTGTTGTTCGCATCGTGCAGACTGACCAGCTGGTGGGCAGTCCAGCCGATTGTGTTCGATTTTCCCGAGCCAGCCGAGTGCTGGACAAGGAAGATACCGCCGGCACCTTCAGCCTTGGTCTGGGCCAGTAACTTCCGAACGGCATCCAGCTGATGAAACCTGGGGAAAATCAGCGTTTCCTTGATGGATTTCTTCCCGGTGATGGGGTCCGTCACCTCTATCTTTTCAAGATGAAGGTAGCGGCCCAGGATTAGCATCCAGACATCCTTGTGCAGGATTTCTTCCCAGAGGTAGCTGGTCGCGTAGCCCTTAGGATTGTTCGGGTTGCCGGCACCGCCCTCATTTCCCTTGTTGAACGGCAGGAAGTAGGTTTTCTTGCCGTCCAGCTTCGTGGCCATATAGACCTCGTCACATGACGCAGCGAAATGGACCAGCGCCCTTCGCCCGAACTGCAGCAGCGGTTCCTTCTCCTTTTTTACGGGGTCGACTGGTGCGCGGTCGTTCTTGTACTGCCAGATGGCGTTTTCGACAGGCTGCGTCGTATCGGTCTTGAGTTCGGTAGTGGCAACCGGAATTCCGTTCACAAAGAACACCAGGTCGATAGATTTATTGTTGTGTTCTGAGTAATGAAACTGGCGAACGACCCGTAGCCGATTCTTTTGGTAGTCGTCCCAAGTTTTCTGATTCAGTGTGTTCGCCGGAGCGAATTGAGCCATCCGGAAGGTGGCGTTGATATCCTTGAACCCCTTGCGCAGGACGGTCAACGCCCCCTCGCGGTTCAGCTCCTCAGCCAGACGCTTGAGGAAAACGACCTCCGGATTGGATTTGTGGTTGGACTCGAATTTTGCCCAAGCCTCAGGCTGGGTATCCTTCACCCACGCTACCGCATCCTCGGAATACAAAGCCAAACGCTTGTCGTAGCCGGCGTCGTAAGCGAATCCCTTCTGGTAAGGCAATGGCCCATTGAACAACCAGCCCTGTTTCTTCAGGTGCTCACAGATTTCGTCTTCAAATTTTTCTTCTAGTGTGCTGGTCGTGACGGCCATTATTTAGTCTCGCTATTGTTAGTCCAGCAATCTAGCGAACAGCTTCGCAAGAAAGCTCCCCGACTGGGTTTGACCTTGCGACAGGTCTTCCTCCGTGTACAACTTCCAGGCTGCGATGCCAATGCTGACAAGCAAAACAGCGATGCCTGCCCATTCAAACGGATGAATGAATCGGCGCTGAAATACGTTATCGAGCACCTGCCTCATTGCATCGCCAATCGCAGAATGACTCAGGTTTGCCTTGCTGTGCTCCAGCCAGGCCTCCATCCCCCATGGAGCCACAAAATACAACAGCACGAAGCCCACAACACCAACGATTAAGGCTCCCCCTGGAGTAAGCCTAGATGCGATTGAGGCGGCGTCCCCTACAACGCCACTGATGCTGTTCGAACTTCTCCTATAACGCCTGCGGCTGTTATAGCGCCGGTTGTAGCTCACTAGCCTTGTCTCCCTGTTTGCCCTTCTTTAAGTGGCCGCGTAAGTCTATCCGGCCTAGGACCGCGTCGGTGATGGTCGCGGAGCGGAGCTCCTTCAGGAGCTCGATTTCCTTCTCCACGTGAGAGATGAGGCCGTCGATTTTGACGGTCTGGGTGTCGAGGTAGGCGGCGATGGCGGTTTGTTCGGAGGGGGGAGGAAGTAACAAAGGCGTCGCTAGTGCCTCGCTCTGGTCAATGGTTGTCATTGTGGTTGTTTTTGCCCGCGAGACGAGCGACTGCCGTGCGAATGTAGAATTCAGGTAATAGGCTAGAAACATTGGGACGCTCTTCTGTGCATCCGGTCGCATTCGCACGACGTGGCATTCAAAAACGGTTTCTTCCTTTATGGCCTGGACGATAGCAAAGCGCGCTATACCCTCAAGCTTGAGGGAGGACCTCACTAGGAAAAGGTCACCCTCGTTTACCCTATATTTTTGCGTTTCACTCTCATCGCAGCGCACACGTTCGAGCTTTTCCGTGTCTACAACGAAGTTTTCTTGAAATAGGTCGGTAACATTCACCAAGGGGGCTCCCTCACCGAAGTCCTCCCCCTTTTTGAAAACGCCATTTACTGCGAGCCCTTCTAAGGCTCGGCGTAGCGAGAGAACCTGCCAATGCGCCGGAAAATCTCCCAACCAGGGCACGCTGCTTTCTTTCATCGGTGCGTCTGGATTCATTCCCTTGGTGACCGCCTCGGTAATGACCGATTGTCGATATTCCCGCAGCAGGTCGATGAGATTCTCCTTCTCGGAGACCAGGGTGTCGATGCGGGCGGTTTCTGTGTCGAGGTAGGTGGCGATGGCCTGTTGTTCACTAGGGGCGGGGACAACCAGGGGAGTCCCGGCCATGCGCTCAAACTCGATGCTTTCTACCGTTGAGCCGTGTTTCACCCACTCATCAAGAAGAGCCTTTTGATTTCCTGCAATGTAGTACGCAATGAACGCGGGGGATACTTCGCCAATCGGGAGGAGCGCCTTCATGTCCTGGTTTACTGCGACCGGTATATCGTTGAGGGCTACAGGTATGCTGTGTTGAAGAATGCCAGACCGCACGACAATCAACACAGCCCCCTTGTCGATAAGCGCGCATGCACTCTCTGCTAGGGCCTTTTCGCTGATGCAATCCTCAGTCTGCTTTATCCGCCAGGATTTCATGTCCTTTGGAGACACCCAAGGAATAGACCCGCGCCAATATTCGTCCTGCTCCTTCGATGGCGTGCCCCCGCCGACGAACCGAACCTTGTGCTTAAGTTTCTCTACGCACCAATGCTCTGGCACGTCTCCCAGCCATGGCACGCCACTGGACTTGTATTTCGGGTAGGGCTTCACGCCTTCACCCCACGAAGCAACTCCATGAACGTTTTTTCCATCCCCTCGATTTGCTTGAGGATGGTTTCGCGAGAACGGGGCGGCGTGTAAACATAGAACTCACGGTTGAAGTTGATTTCCGTACCCACGACGCCTACCAAGCCGTCCTTGGCATCCTTAGCTTCTTCGTCAATCCAAGCATCCGGCCAGTGCGGCTTCACCTCATCCAGAAAGTACTGGTTGATGTCCTGGCCAAACGGCACGTATTCCGCATCGCGCAGTGCCGTATCCGATAGCACCTTCCCTTTTTCGTCAGTGCAAGGCTCGGCCTTCTTGTCACTAACCCCCATGGCTTTACGGGCAATTTCCAAGTACTTGGCCTTGAGCTTCTGCGGTTTCTCTCCCGCCTGCTTTGCGCTGGTATCCGCCCCTTTCTGCAGAGACTTACGGAAAGAATCGGCGTCCATCCAGACTCGACTGGAATCCGCTGTCTTGAGGACGTTCAGGGCTGCGAACAGGTCTCCGCGCTCCACGCCCGGTAGCTTCTGGAACGCCTTATCGTCCTTAATCTTCAGAATGTCGGCCACTTCGAAGCGAAGTCGAAGCGGGCGCTCAATCGTCACCTTGCGGTAGAAGAAATGTTCATTGGGGAAAACCTTGGCTTTTAAGGCGCGAACGACCTTGCCCTGGCCGTCCTTTTCCTCCCACTCCATGTTTTTGAAGTCGTGGTAGGCCTTGGTAATGCGCTCTATGCAGTCGTCCGTCAGTTCACGGCGCTTCTTGCCCATGTTTTTCTTCATCAGGTGGCTCATGCCCGTGGCATCAATGAGCTGGACTTTGCCCTGGCGGTCGGGGTCCTTGCGGTTGGTCAGGAACCACAGATAAGTTGCGATGTTGGTGTTGTAAAACATGTCCGTCGGCAGCGCGACAATAGCTTCGAGGAAGTCGTTTTCCAGAATCCAACGCCGGATTTCGGATTCGCCGCCGCCGGCGTCTCCAGTAAAGAGCGGCGAGCCGTTGTGGACCACGCTGATTCGGCTGCCACCCTTGCCATTCTTCACAGGCTGCATCTTCGAGAGCATGTGGAGGGTAAATAGCATCTGGCCGTCCGAGATACGCGGCAGCCCAGGACCAAAACGCCCTCCGTAACCCCTTTTCTTGTGCTCCTCCTCGACGGCTTCCTTAGAGGGTTTCCACTCCACGCCATAGGGAGGATTGGCGCCAATGTAATCAAAGCGCTTGCCGGAATGCACGTCGTTTGCGAGCGTGTCGCCCAAGCCGATGTTCGCTGGGTCCTGGCCGCGTATCAACATATCAGCCTTACAGATGGCGTACGTTTCGTCCTCAAATTCCTGCCCATACAAGGAGACCTTGGCTTTTGGGTTCAGGGCATTGATGTGCTCTTCACCCTCCGACAAGATGCCCCCGGTTCCTGCAGTAGGGTCATAGAAAGTGCGGACAACGCCAGGAACGGAGAGTGCCTCATCATCGGGGTAGAGCAGAATGTTGACCATCAGTTTGATGGCGTCCCGAGGGGTGTACTGTTCACCGGCCGGGCTCACGTCGTTGAAGCGGCGCAGGAGCTCTTCAAATGCCTGCCCCATTTCGTGGTTCGTGACGGCTTTCGAGTGCAGGTCGGTTTCCACGAACCGTTGCAGCACCATGAATAGGCGCTTTTTCTCCAGAAGCTTGTCAGCCATCTGAATGAAGGCGAATTTTTCGAAAATGTCGCGTACGTTTTTCGAGAAGCCGTTGATGTAGGCCTCAAGGTTGTCCCGGATGCGGTCCGGGTCGTCCAGCAACATCTTCAGGGTAAATGACGAGGTGTTGTAAAAGGCATAGCCGGAAGCCTTGGTCAGGAAGGCGTCTTGCATCTCCTGGCTGTAACCCTTGGCCGAAATCTCAGACCATGTGTCGAGAACCTTCCTCTTGGAATCCTCAAGCACGCAGTCAAGGCGCCGGAGGACGGTAAGGGGCAGAATTACCCTGCGGTACTCGGTTTCCTTGTATGCGCCACGAAGGAGTTCAGCGTTTTTCCAAATCAGGTCTGCAAGCTTGGCCATGTTCTTTTAGTTCGGTAATCAGTCACTGAGGACTGTATATAGCAACAGGATTTCCAAAAAGCTCTCTTGCCCGAGACATTGGTTTTTCTTGCCTGTCAATGCCGCTCCAGTAAGGTTCGGCGTTTATCTGCAAAATCGTTATACCCACCGCCTCAACAACATAGTGGAAGGAGACAGCGCGCCAAATCCTTCAAGACGTCAGGCTTTGGGTCGCAGGTCGACATACCCAGGAGCCATGAGAGCACTTTCAGCGGAATGCAGAACAAGCGGGTCCCTCAAGGCCAGGACGTACTGCTTGCCCTTCAAGCTATGGTCAGGCGAGCAGTCGATGTTCCATAGCTGCAGGAGGTATCCAGCGTTCGTAGCACGCACGCGCACCTTCATGACGCCATCAACCATGTCGTAGTCCTTGGCGATGACTTCAGGGCGTTCAGCGAGTGGATGCACCATCAACTCAAGCTCGATGATGCGCGACCATTGCACATCGTTTTCCGGCATCTCTTCCGGCCGCGCGAAATCGTCCTCAAGCACTGCCGGCTTACTCATTCGAGTCAGCACGAAATCGCGGAACGACTTGGTTCTGCGGTCATAGGCACGTGCATGCCATCGCAAACCATTGTTTACGAGAGCAAACGGCACAAGCTCTCGTGAGGTTGTGCCGCTGGTGTTTGAACTGTAAGCCACTCGAACGGCCACGCCTCGGTGAATAGCCCGGGTAATGGTCGCAAGCACGTCTACATGCGGAAGGCTCAGCGGTGTAGGAAAATCGCAGCGGACTAGCGGGCCCGTGCGCTGTGCGGCAACTTCACCGAAACCTTGCGACAAGGCTGTCAGCGCCCGAGGAACTGGGTGTTCGAACACAGGTTTGAATGACAAGCTGGGGCGATAGACCTTGCTAGTGCCGTCAAAGTCACAATTCTTCGGAGCGATTTCTCGATACATCGCTATGTCACGAGTAGCGCCCGCTGCACCAGTAGCGAATCTTTCCACCAAGTCGGCGCGCCGCAACTCTCCAAGAAAGTAGAGTCGGAAGTCGATGAAGGTCAGCCTATCAATCTGCGCCTTAGGCAATTTACTGAGTAACTCTTGGTTGTGCGGCATGGCAGTGAGGATACGAAAAACTTTTCCATCCTAGCATGGACCACGACCCGATGCACCGTTTTCGCGCTGTTGACATCATCATTTTGATTACATATGATGAGCACTCCAATCACCTAAGGAGGTCATATGGCAAAGAACGGGCAGCCCGGCGACGGGCATCGAGTCGGTGCAGTGAGGGAGCGCAGCCAGACGCAAACCCCCAGCGGACACCATGTGAAGCGCGACACCACGACGGGACGCTTCCTTGATGTAAAAACCAGCGACAAAACGCCTTTCAAGGGCGTTCGTCGCGAGAAATAGGGAGTACGCGATGAACATGGAAGCCGGCGCCGTCGAGGCGCATCACACCAAGGTCCACGAAATTTTCATTAACGGTAAGCCGCGTCATTTCGAGGGACCTACCATCACCTACGATGAGGTCGTGCGCCTTGCCTTCCCTGAGGGGCCTTTCGACATCATCTACACGGTGGTGTACGTCAACCCGCATGGGCACGATGGCACGCTCGCCCCCGGTCAACGTACTGCGGTGCACAATGGGGTGGAATTTAGTGTCCGAAAAACCAATCGTTCCTGACTCGGGCCTGCAAAGGCTGCTGGACGAAGGGTTTGAAGCCGAAGTGCATCAGCAGCACCTGCTGGTGCACTCGGTACCCTACGTCACCGTGCAACAAACGGTCGCGCTGGGCACTCTGGTCTGCAAGTACGTGGAGAACGCGGGCTCGATTCTCCCGCCCACCCCGCCAGACGACGACCACCAGGTGTGGTGGACAGGCACCTTCCCGTGTAGGGCGAATGGCAACTGTCTGACCGAGCTCGTAGCAGACACCCAGCCGCACCCGTTCAACATCTTCGAAGGTTGCGTTGCCCAACATCGGTTCTCGAACAAACCCGAAGTCTGGTCAAACGGCTTTCCTGACCACTACGAGAAGGTAACGCACTACGTCACTGTTATCGAAAGCCAGGCCCGTGTTATCGAACCAGATGCCGACGCCCGCACGAAGCGCATCATCGAGCCGCGGGAGCCAGATTCGGTATTCCGCTATGCCGATACCGCCAGCGTACGGGCAGAAATCGTTGCCACGTCGGCGCGGCTAAAGCTGGCCAAAGTAGCCATCGTAGGCCTTGGTGGCACAGGCGCCTATGTGCTCGACCAGGTGTGCAAGACGCCGGTTTTGGAAATCCACTTGTTCGACGGCGACGACTTCAGGCAGCACAACGCGTTCCGCGCCCCGGGCGCAGCCACCAAGCCCGAGTTGCTGCAACGCCTGAAGAAGGTGGATTACTTCCTGCAGCGATACGACCCTATGCGACGCGGCATCGTCCCCCATCCTTATTATCTGGACCCAGAAAACGTGGCGGCGTTGGCCGACTTCGACTTCGTCTTCGTATGTGTAGATAAGGGCAAGGCGCGCAAGACAGTATGCGAGTATCTGGCTTCGCAAGGCGTGCCCTTCGTTGATGTCGGCATGGATGTCGTTATGAACGCTGAGACGCTCGAACTCGATGGCACTTGCCGGGTGACAACCGCGACCAGTGAAAAAAATGACCATTTAGCACGATGCGTCCCGATGGATGAAGACGACAGCGATGCCCTGTACCGGCAGAACATCCAAGTGGCTGACTTGAACGCCCTGAACGCGCAACTCGCGGTCATCAAATGGAAGCAGCTATTCGGATTCTACGAGGACCGCTTCAAGTCTCAGCATGCCGCATATAGTGTGGCTCCCCAGTCACTCACCCGTGGTGAGCGTTTAGAAGGGCCCGTGGCATGAGGGTGGACCAAGTGCGTCCGAAGTTCGTTGAGTTCATTCCCGACAACTTAGAGGAAGGCGTGTTGTACATCAGCGAACGGTTCCGCACATGTTCGCACAAGTGCTGCTGCGGCTGCGGAGAAGAAGTGGTTACGCCACTATCGCCGGCAGAATGGCGCCTGACCAGCGAAGGCGAACTTGTGTCACTTTGGCCATCGGTGGGCAACTGGGATTATGCATGCCGCTCTCACTACTTCATCGAGCGCAACAAAGTGAGATGGGCCCGCGCGATGACCACCAAGCAAATTGATAGGGTGCAGAGGCGCGATGCAGCAGACCTCGCCAAGATGATGTCGCGGCGCAATGCAGCCAAGGCCGGAGAGAGGGCCCCGAGCGAGGCATTGCCAACGCAGCGGCCCGTGCTAATCCGTCCAGCAGTACCGGCGGGGGCGAGAAAGCCGGACTCGGCCTGCGAGCGACCGGGCGTGCTGCATTGGCTCAAGCGCCTGCTGTTCGGGGACTGAGCGGCGGATTGAGCAGTCTAGGTTTCAGCGGATATTCGCAGGTAAACTGCAAAAGTACTAAGAACAATCAATTAGGGTGAGATTCGTGAAGTTTATCCACGCCGCAGATATTCATCTGGACAGCCCCCTGTCTGGCCTCGCGACTTACAAGGATGCGCCCGCCGAACTGCTCAGAACCGCGACCCGTGACGCATTTACGAATCTAGTTGATGAGGCCATCGACGAAGCTGTCGATTTCATGGTCATCGCCGGCGACCTGTACGACGGCACCTGGAAGGACTACAACACCGGGCACTTCTTCTGCCGGGAAATGGGGCGCCTAAACAAAGCAGGCATCCCAGTTTTTCTGCTATACGGCAACCATGATGCGGAAAGCGAGATGACCAAGAAGCTCGTGTTGCCGCCCAATGTGCATGTGTTCGATGCGCGCAAGCCTTGTACCTTCCGTATTGAAGAACTTGGTGTGGCACTACACGGCCGCAGCTTCAAAGAGGGGGCAACAACCGAAAACCTTGCTGTTAGCTACCCAGCTCCAGTTCCGGGTTGGCTCAACATCGGCGTTTTGCATACTGCCCTCGAAGGCAATGCCTCCCATGCCACCTATGCGCCTTGCTCACTGGCCGAGCTAACCGCCAAGGGGTATGGTTATTGGGCATTAGGCCATGTTCACGAGCACGCAATCCTACAGGATGCCCCCTGGGTAGTTTTCCCTGGCAACTTGCAGGGGCGCCACATTCGTGAAACGGGTCCTCGCGGGGCGGTACTGGTATCCGCGGACGAGACAGGTGTGCATACTGTCGAACGTCTGTTCGTCGATGTACTGCGCTGGCACGTTGTTGATGTGGATGCAGGTGGGGCCTACACACTTGATGAGGTCGTTCGCCTCGTCGGGCAAGCCTTCGAAGCGCTCGTCAGTAACTCATCTGAAAAGCATTACCTGTCAGTGCGCGTCAACCTCAAGGGCAAAACCGCTGTCCACGGCGAGCTTTTCGGTAGAGAAATGCAGGTACGTGCGGAGGTCATAGGCCAGGCAGCAGCGGTCGGGTACGACCGTCTATGGGTTGAGAAGGTGCGCATCGAGACCGAGCCATTAGAGAGTGTTGAGGAAATCATCGCCCGCTCTGACGCCATCGCGGACCTACAGATACTTCTGGAGTCGGCGCCACAGGATGAGGGGTTGCTTGCCTCGTTAACGCAGGACTTGCGGCAACTAGTGGACAAGGTCCCTATCGACCTGGTCCAAGCAATCCCGGAGCTACAGGCCATCCGCGATGGCAACGTGGCCAGAATTCTGCAGACAGTATCGCCTGGGCTCCTCGCCCAACTGGCAACAGCAAGCTGAGGTAGCCATGCGTATTGCCCGACTCGACTTATTGCGCTTTGGCAAGTTCACGGACCAATCAGTATCACTGCCGCTGAACACTCGCGATTTTCATCTAATAGTCGGACCGAATGAGGCAGGCAAATCCACTCTGCGGAGCGCGGTCCTCGACCTGCTTTTCGGTATCGAGACTCGTTCGCCCTACAACTTCCAACACCCGCATAACGAGATGCGTTTGGGGGCGTTGGTTGAGCATGACGGTAAGTCTTTGGATTTCGTGCGCATCAAGGCCCGAACCAAGACTCTCCGAGACCCTTCCGGTGTCCCCCTTCCAGACAACGCCCTGTCTGGCCTCATGGGGACGATGGAACGCGGCTTCTTCGACCAGATGTTCGGCCTTGACCATGAGCTACTGGTCAGCGGTGGCCGGGAGATTCTGAATGCGTCCAATGACATTGGCCAGATTCTTTTCCAGTCTGCCGCCGGCATAGGCAGCCTAGGTACTGTGCGTGACGCCCTCGAACGCGAGGCCGATTCTCTGTGGGCAAAGAGGCATTCAAGCAGCCGTGAGTACCACGCGGCTAGCGATGAGCTGGAAAAAGCGGAAGCGGCCCTGAAGCTGGCGACAGTACGTACCAAGGAATGGGTTACGGCGCGCAATCTGGTCGACCAGCACGAGGAGGCGCTCAAGGAGGCACGTGAGCATTATCGGTTCTTGGAGCAGAATCGTGCGCGACTCGACCGGATACGACGCGTTGCCCCCTTAATCACCGCCCTACTGGAGCATGAGCAGAAACTGGCACAGCTCGGTCAAATTGTAGACCTACCTTCAGATGCCGGTGCACAGCTAATACAGGCAGAACAGGCAATAGCCACCGCAAACCAGCAGAAGAAATTTCACAGTGAGCGGGTTGAGAAGCTGGAGGGTCGAATCGGGGACATCAACGTTGATGAGATGCTAATTCTCAGAAGCGCAGAAATACAGGCTTTATCTGAACAACATCAACTGCTTCGAAATCACCCCGGAGATATCGTCAAGCGGCAAGAGGAGCTGAATGGGCGCTGGAAGACAGTTCAGGACCTAGCTCATCAACTCGGCTGGGCAATCGAGAACGAAGAAAGCGTTACACAACGTATCCCTTCCCATTTGGTCCGCTCCGGCATCAATGCCCTCATCCGCAAACATGACGTGGTGACACAGGCGCTTGAGACTGCCGTAAAGGAACAGACGAGCCGGCAATCAGACTGTGACGTTACGGAGGAGCAGCTCAAGACCTTGCCGACAATAGAAGTTCCAATGACACTCCATGCGGCATTGACCACGGCAAGGGCCCTTGGCGACACTATTGCACAGGAGAAACGTCTTGCATCACAGGTTACGCGTGCCCAGCGCGAATTGGATGGAGCAAAACTAGCTCTTGGTAATTGGGATAAAGACATTGAGGTATTGCGCACGCTCCAGCTGCCATCCCAGGAGGAAGTTGGCTCCCTACAACAACACCAGACAAACCTGGAGGCTGAGGCCAAGAAGTTCACCGACCGGATAGCCGAGGTTCAATCAAATCTTAGCGACCTAGCGTTAGAGATAACTCAGTACCAGGACAAACACCATCCCGTCACCCTCGTCGAACTCCTGCAGGTGAGAGGTCAGCGAGATGAGCTATGGCACCAAATCAAGACGGGGGCGGTTGCTCCTATCGCCGTGGGCCCCGCCTACGAGGCTCGGGTGGTCGATGCGGACGGGCTTTCCGACAAGCGACATGACAAGGCCCACGAAGTTAGCGAGTTGCAAGCCAAGCTCGACCAGAAGGAAAGGATGGAGCAGCAGCTGCGCGACCTTGAAACTCGACAGGACGAAAACTCGAAACTGCAGTCTGAGTTTGATGTAGCGTGGGAGGCTCGCGTCTCATCTTTGGGATTGTCCGGGATGCCTTTATTGCAGCTCAACGCATGGCGCTCTGCTCGAGAGCGCGTAATTGTTGCTGCTGAAGCGGTGGCGGAGGCCCACCAAGCCCAGACTGAGCTCCGTGAGGATGTGTCCAGAGCCAGTACTGCTCTTGTGAACGAGCTGCGAGACCTCATTGAGGGCGCTGACTCTTTGCCACTGGCCATGCTCATATCCCACGCGACCGAACTGGTTGAGGTTGTTGGTCGGGCAGAGGAACAGCGCAAGGCATTGGTGGCTCAGAGGAGCCGTGCGCAACGCGCGCTTGCCGACAGCGAGAAGACAGTCAGCAAGGCCAAGGATGACGTTTCGGCCTGGGAGACCGATTGGCGCACTAAGCTGGGGCAGTCATATCTCCCAGTAGAGGCCGACCCGGGAACGGTACAAGGTGCGCTCACTCTGTTCGACCAGATAGATGACGGCCTTCGGCAGATACGCGAGTTACGGACAAACCGGATTGGCTCCATGCAACGCGACCTAGACAGCTTCCACAACAAGGCGCGGAAGCTAGCTGCAGACGTTGCCCCGGAACTGCTCGACCGTCCCACCGAAGATGTGGCCGGGGTGCTTACCCAGCGACTGTCAGTGGCAACTGAAGCCGCCAAGGAACGTAAACGTCTTCAAGCTGAACTTGATGAAGCCCTTGGACAATTGAGCGCAGCCGAGTCAGCCATCAACACGGCCAAGGCCGCGTTGGACCCTCTCCTGCATCTTGCTGCTGTCGCAGACAACGATGAGTTACGGCAAGCCATCCAGCGCTCCGACCAGGCCCGCGCCCTCCTCGCAGACATCCGCGCGGCACAGCAGTCACTGCAGGAGGCTAGCGATGGCCTGTCCAGAGCTGAACTGGAGGCCGAATTCATGGCCGCGGACTTGGCTCAAGTACCTGGGGAGCAGGCCGACACGAAATCGAAGCTGGAGCAGGTCATCGAGCAGCAGAACCAAGTGGCGGCCGAACTAAATTCCGCCAGATTGGCCCTCGACAGAATTGCCGGCCAGGATATAGCTGCTCGAGCGGAATCTCAGCGTCAAGAAGCGCTAGCTCGCATGGCCAATGCTGCAGAACGCTATATCAAGGTCTACAGTGCTGCGCGGTTGCTGCGCTGGGCCATAGAGCAATACCGGGAGAGCAAGCAGGGCCCGATGCTGAGCCGGGCGGGCGAGATTTTTTTCGGCCTTACTCTCGGAGCATTCAGCCGACTCTCTGTGGATTATGACAGCGAACCATTAGCCCTTTATGGACTGCGTTCTAGTGGAGAACACGTCCCCATCGAGGGCATGAGCGATGGTACCCGTGACCAGCTCTTCCTGGCCCTCAGGCTTGCCGCGGTTGAGCTTCACCTGGAGCAGGCGCCAGCCATGCCATTCATAGCAGATGACCTCGTTATCAATTTCGATGATGCGCGTGCGAAGGCGGGGTTGCAGGCACTGGCCCGGCTGTCAGAGATGACGCAAGTTATCTTCCTGAGCCACCATGAGCACTTAGTGCCAGTCGCACAGTCGGTATTTGGTTCGGGGCTGAGTGTTACGCGATTGATGTAGACCTAAGCGGCGCAGGAAAAATACTCTGGACTTCGATTCCCATCAATATCCCTCTTGGTCAACGAATCTTCCAATTTGAGATATTGTCGGCAATAACTCACTATCGGCAAATGCACAGCCTGTTGTGTTTAACGGCGACTGGTTTTCTTTCCCCGCAGCCTTTGGCTCATGCCCCTCTCCTCCCTTTAGAGCTTCCAGCATGGGCTGATAGCCTGGTTCCCAGGCCCGCATCCCGTCGAAAGTCTTCCGTAAAGATGCAAGAATCCTCACCCCCGAATAGTCCAAGTCTCCCCAGAACCAACTAGGTAAATAAGCCACACCTCTTAACCAAGCTAAAAACCCCTGGGTAACGCCCTCACTCATTGCCCCGGAAGCAGCAAAATAAACGGAGGCTCCCGTCGAGGACCGCAACCGTTTGGCACTACCCTTGAACCCAGACGCAAAAACCAAAGCGAGACCGGAATACTTTTTCGATTCGTCCCTTACAGCTTGTTCAAACGTGGTTTGGTTTTCGATAAATAGGATTCCATCAAAACCAGACTTCGGAAGATAAACATGAAGCTGTACCGGCATCTCTGGAAAGGGACATTCCTCCATGCCAAGAATTGCACTTACTAAGGCTTGTCGCTTATCCAATACTTTGGACTGCCCCCAAAATAACTTGGCTGAAGCCTCCCTTAGCAGCAATGGCTCATCCACTAATGCATGAAGTAGATTGAGCTGTCCAACAAGCTCGTTGGGAGACCGCCCAGGTATCTCCAATCGGTAGCGGGCCACCTGCTCACGTACAGCATCCGGCGCCTGAAGCTCGGAATAGACAGCTTCGCGCCATTCCTCACTGGGGGATTTGATTCTGATGGGACGCCCCAGTACTTCTCGAATGCGACTGTTATCCAACGCGTCAAGACGAGGGTTGCACTCATACTTGGCTTGCCCCGGAGTCTGTTTGTTTAGTTTGATTTGGAACCAGCCCCATGAAGCCATTTCTTCCAGATGGCTCCAGTAGCGTTCTTTTTCAGACTCATACTCGGCCTTGAAAAGAGCTGGATAACTCTTGCTGTCCACCTTAATGGGACGGCTTAGGCAGCGCTCATTGGCCTCTGCTTTATCAAGCCTGTCGACAACAAAATTGAGCAGATGACGCACTCCGGCATCCGCTAGCCAGAGAGGAGCGTTCATGTTTGTGCTTGTTCCTCGGCTTCAAAAGCCATTTGTACCTGTAGCCGCACCTGCTGACGACGCGCATCCCATAAAACCCTAAGTTTGTCTGGATTCAAATCGCGTTCGTCTGCTTCAGAGATGAAATCCACCTCCCCATTGCTCTCGGCCTGAGTACGGGTGAAGCTCCATTCCTTGGTGAATTCGGATTTGATAGCACCGGCATGCTTAGTCGGCATGGCACAAATCAGTTGAATGCCCAAGCTGTCCCTGATGAACCGGATAACGTCATGTGCCCGACGCTCATCCATCTTGGAGAAGGACTCATCATTGACCAGCATTTTTAGGTTAGTGCCCTTCTCAAAATGCTTAAGACGGTTGGTTACCACCGCAGCCCGCACAATGTAAGCCGGGGTTTCCAGTTGGCCGCCCGAGCCTGTACCCCATTCAGACAAAGCAACCTTGGACCCAGTATCGGATTCCTTCCAGATTTCATAGCGTCGGTAGTTGCGATAATCGGCAATACGCTGCAATTCTTTCTGAGCTCGCTCCTGGTCATTGGAGAGCAGGAGGTCTGTTAACTTGTCCCGAACCCGGCAGTTTTCTGGGCTCAAATTCGTTTCCCCAAAAAGGTCTCCAGCCTCTTGGGATTCAGACAGGTCATACGCCGCGCTAAAAAAATCGTAATACTCTTTGTATTCCGTCACCCAGCCTGACCAGTCAATCCTGAACTTGTCGGTTCCGAACTTGAGTTTCTCCAGTTCGGCATTCAGCGCCCGAAGGGTCTTCACACCACTGTCCACGGCGTTACGGATTTCGTAACAGAATTGTTTGGTGAACACGTCCTTGAAGGAAGACTCAGCTTGGCGTAATTTGCCCAGGTTCTGACGCAGTCCCACCTCACGCTGGACTTCGAGTTGTCCCTTGACTCTTTTTCGGAGCGCCACCAAAGCGCCGTAGACCGGGGCAAAGTCGTCACTTCTCTGCCCCTCGCCATGTACGCCATGGAGTTGCTCATCAGCGCGTGCGTCTTGGTTATAGTTTGCAACTTCTTCCCGGATATCACCATACGCATCTCGGGCATGGTCTCCGAACGTGCGAATGTGCTCTTGTATCTGGGCGTGAGACAGAGAGTCGCCTTCGAGCAATGACATGACTTCCTGCTCAATGGCTGTGAAGGACAAGGCCTCATTCAAAATACACAGGTTTTTGAGTCTGGCTTCGTCCGTCTCGACCTGGCGTTGCTTTCCATCAAGTCCATGTTGCAAGCGTAGCGACAGGGTTTCATGCCCCTCAATCGCCTCCTTGTGCTTCCCAATCCTTTGGTTCGCCGAATTTATCTTTAAGTCCAGAGCATCCATTAGCACTGATATGGCTGCTTTCTCATTCTCCAGTCGAGATACCTCCTTGAGGTCCAGGCGGCCCAGGTCAGCCTCACCAGTTTCAATCTCGCGGGCCGCCTTTTCCAAATCCAGTGTCGCTTGGAAGGAAGGATGAGATAGTCCCCCAAGCAGGCCCAGCAGGGCTTTGAGATTTTTCTGCTGCTGGCGCAAAGCCCCCAGGAGTTCCTCGGCTTTGCGGTGGGCATCAATCACCTTTTCCTTCGCAATGCGCTGCGCTTCCTTGCCGAAGACCAAGTCCGTCACATATCCCGTGAACATTGTTCTGGAGCCGGAGGCCTTGCCGTCTTTCATGAGGCCTCGCGAGGTGTGCCGTAGCGCTTCCGTAGTTTCTACTTTGATGACCGGGCCATACTGTTCAATCAGGTAGGCCTGAGCAATGGGATGCTCCGTGCGTAACTCGTGGATGATGGAGTCCGTCGGCACCAGGTGGGGTTTGGCGTTTCGCAAACACAGGCTTCCCTGGACCACTTTGGCACGCAGGCCACTTTGGCGAACGAACTCGATAGCCTTAGCCTCCCAGTCTTCATCAACAATCAGGTTGAATCTGGACTTGGCCATGTAGCCTTCAATGGCGGGCTGCCAAGCCTCACTGACTGGTTCAATCAAATCGCATAACACCTGAACCCTTGCTCCAGGCAAATCAGATTTAAACATCCGAAGCGCCTGTCGAATTTCATTGGGGTAGTCGGTGCCACCGTCCGCAAGGTTGGCCTTGCGCTCGGCTAAGTCTTTTTCCTCATTCTCAGCTTTGCCCGTCTCCAGGCTCAGGGCGGCAATCTGCTGCTGGACCGATGAAAGGAAGCTGTCTTGTGTTCCCGCCAGGGCCTGATGGAGCGCCTCAAAACGGCCTTCCAGCTTTTCCAGTTCGCGCACTACAGCAAAGGCCGCATTAGGTTTCAAGGTTCCGACATCGAGCGCCTGCACATTATTTTTGTAGGCAGCCAAGGGCCAGTCTCTGGAGGTCGCTAAGGACTCTGCCACGTTTTGAGCAGCAAGTTCCAACGCGCGGCTAGAGGCGGGAAACTCCATGCCGACGATGTGTCGTCCTTTGCTTACAAGGGCTTCGGCAGAATCCAAAGCAGACATCAAACCCAATGTGGCCTTGGTGACGTCACCTCGGGCAGTATTGAGCTTCTCCTCGATACGTCTCTTTTCATCGGCAGCGGGGATGCCTCGAAGTTGGGCCTCAATTTGTATCTGGCTATTGATGTGCCCTTTTTTCTCCTGGCTCAGCGCTGAAATGTGACCATTTTCTTCCTGAACCTTGGTATGCAAAGTTTGGCAGGACTTATTCGCTTCTTCAATTTGGCGCTCGTCTTCCCGCAAAGTTCGGTGTGAGGCGAGGAGTTGAAATTGCAGCGACTGTTCGTAGTTGCAGGTGGCTTGGTGTATGAATTCCCCAATTCTCTCTAACTTGCCAACACTAGCGTCAAGCCGTTCGCCTTCTACACGTAGGTTATGCATCTGGCGCATCAAGTCACTGATTTGAGCGATACGCTGACCCAGCTGCTGTGGGTCATGCTCCAGTATTTGAATTTTCACCAAGTCATCTACGCTGCCAATGGGCTTGTGGGCAATAGATTGACTCCAAGCCTTAGCGGCTAGCTCCGCCTCATTGAAGGAAACGCTCTTTTGCCCGCGGAAACGGCCGTATAGTTGGCACAGGTATTCCCTCTTGGCGTCATGAAACTGGGTAACCTGCCTGTAGCGTGCCTTTAGGTGATTCTCGACTTTTTCAACAGGGATGATTTGGTACTCATCTGCTTCGGTTGCGAAGGCTAGGTCTTCCAGATTCAACGCGGCGTCATCAACGATGATAAGAGTCAAGCGTTCTTGGATAGCTTGGCGTTTGTCCCCTGAACCGTCTACACGAGCAGCGGCGCCAATGAGCGCCGTGAAGGTTTTGCCTTGCTCATCCTCACTGGGCTTGAATACCGCGGCAATGTAGCCGTGTGCTCCATCGGGCCTAGCAAACAGATTGTCTTCGGCGCCAACGATGTAAGACCAAAGAGTGCGCTTTGTTTTTCCACTTCTGGAGCTCTGGGTGGTTTCGTCTTGGCCAGGGTTGTAACTGAACAGATTTTGGTAAGTAGCCGTCATGACCGTCTGCAGGGCATCCAGCATCGTGGATTTTCCGGAGCCAGTGGGCCCTGTCAAAAGGGTCATATTTCCCATGGGATACTCGTCAGAACGCAAGGCCCCCCAGTTCACTAATATGAGCTTATCGAGTTTCATTCTTCGCTACCCTGACTAGTGTTTTCTTCAGGCGTTTCAATCTCTCCACCCGCTTCAAGTGCCGCAGCCAGAGCGTCCTCGCTAATAATTCCCAGGATGGTTGGGCGAATGGCAATTAGTGCATCTTCATCCGCAATGCTAAAAGTTGGGCCGAAATGAATCAGGCGATGCCTCCTCAGTTCCTTCAGTAAGCGTTCTCGGTCGCCCGCTGTCTCAGGGAGTGGACGCTTAATCTGCGTTTGCAGGGTGGCAGCTAATTCATCAAATCGAATCAGCACTTCGCCGGTATCAGCTAACTTTCCACCACCCTCGGTCAATCCATGCTGGAATAGAAAACGCAAGGCAAGGGCAGCCGCCACGAAGTCAGCAGACAATTTGGCCTTAAGGGCAGGCACGGGCTCCAAGCCATCATCAGCCTGCCCGGGCACCTTGACTCCCGGGGCATATAACCTGAAAAACTCATTCTTGATGTCATGAATCAGCCGGAAACCTCCCACAGAGAAGTATTCCGCCAACAAGCCCTCAATGCGACGAGCATCATCATACAAACGTTGTTCGATTCCATCCGCGTCTCGCAAGACAATGCCCCACGCCATGAGGCGTGCCACAATCTCCTGGAAGCGTTCCAGCTTAATGTTTTCGTCATCAAGCCGTTCAAGAGTCAGATTTGTCAGGCTCATTTGTAAACTCAATTTGATAATCGCTGCCGGTGTAGTGTTCCGTCCACAGCCTGGTAGTCAGCTTGGTTGCTTTAATGTTTTGCTCTTTGGCGTTTCGGATGGCCTCAACAGCCTGCATCGCTTGCAAAACATCCGTTGCAGTCTGGATGGTCAAAGTGGACAGCCTGAATGGTCTAGCGCGCAAACGTAGTTCACCACGCAAGCTGGACAGCACATCATCATTGGATAGTGCAAAGGCCCCCGCTTCAGCGCGGTGTATAGCCGCTGCAAGCCTGGATTCTCGTGTCACCTTTGGTTGGGCCGTGATAGTCAGGGCCTTTCTGCGTTGAGAAGCAGTCCGCAACTTAAATGAAGCGGGGTCAAGCAATCTAACTTCGGCGGACGCAATTGCTTGACCGATGCGTTCCAAGTATCGGGTCTGCGACTCGCCGGTGAGCTCGGCGACCTTGCCGATTGCTTGACTATAGGCATGGCGAGTCTGTCCGCTTCGCAACATCAAAGCCTGCTGAACAATACTAGTTGCCCGCCGCATGTAAATATTCATGGCCTTGATGAGCTCGGGATTCTTGGTGTTGCACGCCACCTCTACCATGTCTTCAATACGGTCGAGCAACCAATGGTAGGTGCTATCGCCGCCCCGTTCCTTGGAGGCCCAGGACGCCACATCAGACAATTGCGACTCAATAGCACGGTAGGATTCCTCTTCAATCCCACGCAAGCGATTCAGCACGTCCCTGATGGCCTGTCGATGACGTTCAACGTTATCTGCCGTTAGCTGCTTTTTGAAGTTCTTCTCGAATTTATCTAGGAACTCCATGAATTCATCCCAAGGGGTCTGGGATGCTTCGGACATCAATCTGCGTACCAACTCTTGGAAATAATCCACGCCTTCGGACAAGTCACTGATGACCTTCTCAGCGTAGTCGTAGGCATCTAACAAATCATGGGCATCACGGTTCCTAAGGGTGGCATCCAAGGAGTTGCGGCAACTACGGACATTCCTTTGCCGACTTCTGTTTCTAAGTTTATCGAGGGACCACAATGCCTCAGAAAACAATTTCCCTGCGCGGGTAAACCTGTAGGCCGTCACCAATCCAGCCCGGTCGCCAAAGGTTTCCAGCCAGCCGTCTCGAAGCAAAGCGCGAATCAGGACACCGGCTTGCTGGGCAGTGTCATTACCCTCAAAAATCAACTCATCTGGTTCAGATGACGAGTCCATTTCAAATTCAGAGGAGTGGTTTTGGATAACAGGTGAAAGCAGCTCCCGTAATGAATCACGGGTCACATTTTGTGAATAATCGGCACTAGGCCCGTGCAATCGTTCGTAAAGAGCGCGCAAACAAGAAACGACAAGTTCACGAGACTTTCCGGCCAATGGTCGGAAGAAGTTGGAGCGTTCTGATTCAAAGAACATGGAGAGAGTCAGCAGCGAAGTTCGTCAGGCGAACCATCGCAAATTTAATGTTGCAAGTCATCTGTATGAACTAAACGCACCCTGGGAAACGAGCTCACTCATATAGGTCCTCGCCCCATCAATATTCAAATTATGCGACGCGTAGTTCCGGCTCAATAGGTCATCGGTCAGTAACCAGTCCCACTTCTCCTGAACCTTGTTGAGAATTTCGCCAGTAAGTTCAGCCTCCGTTGGGAACGCATCTTCGGACAGGTCAAATAGCGTATCCGACACCGAATCCAGTTCGGCCTCCCTGAGCTTGAGGCACAGCCCCTCGTTCTCCACCTTGTAGCCCCGACTGTTCAAGGCAAGCGTAAGAGTGTCCATAACCCAGTCACCTTTCCAAGGAAATATCCGGACCCCACCTCCGGCCGCTATGGCAGGTTTAGTGTCGAGTTGGAATCTACGGAAATTCTCCCTCGCCTCAGATAATAGGGATGCCGCTTGCTGGTCCAGGAATGGAATGCTCGCATCACTCAGTAAGACTCGGCGCATTTCCTCCCGCACATGGTCATGAACCTTGCCGCCCATACCATCGAACTCCGGCGGCTTCCCGCCTTTGTCTGGAACAACTTCAATAACCTTTGCCGACAGGTCGATATTTCGAACTCTCCAGCGTCGGCCCGCGAAGATTATGTGGCTTTCGGGCTCCAATGGTTTGGAAATTGGCAGGGAACCCAATGTTTTACCCTCGGTGACCAACCTGAACTCTTCCTCAGTAGCGAAGGCAGCGTAGAAGGTGTAATGGTTGGCCAACTTCTCGCCAAGCTGTCCATAGAGAAGAAGGCCTGATGCGTCCTGAACAAGAATTTCCCGCTCACCGAGCCCCTTAAGCAACTGCGCGAACTCCATTTTCGAGAGGCCGCTGAACGGGCCGGTCTCGCACAACAGCTTCCATGCTTGTCCAGCAGTCAAACCGCCGTATTGCGAAATAGCTGACAGTAATTGTTGGATGAGCGTGGACAGGTGAAGGCCTGACACGAGGGGAGGCTCGAACCAGCCTTTTGCCAGTAGATTGACCTGGGCGATGGACTGCACCAGCCCTTCACGAAGTAGGTCAGATATCGGGCTATCTGGAGTGAGCTCAGGCTCGATGGAATAACAGCGAAGAATCGCCGGCTCCCCTTTGCGACGGCCTGAGCGCCCAAGTCGTTGCCGGAGACTGGCCACGGAGGGAGCTGGACCGATTTGGGCAATGCTTTTCACGGAACCAATATCAATCCCGAGTTCGAGTGTGGTCGTACATACAGCGCTTGCGGGCCGTTCTTTATTCTTCAACGCTGTCTCAGCTTCTTCACGAATGTCCTTGGATAGGCTTCCGTGGTGCGGCCAGAACTCGTTGGGAAGATTGTTTCGTTCACACAGGCGCCGCAGGAGGTCGGCATACAGCTCGACCTTGGCTCGGGAGTTCGGGAATATCAGGTTGTTGCTACCGCGGAGCGTCTTAAAAAGCTGTTCAGCAACGGCCACTTGTGCCTGTGACAATGTATCTTCCAACTCGACCGCCTTTCCTTCCTGCTGAAGGGCGGCAATATCCTTGTCCGATAACTTGGGCGGGTGGTCAACATAGCCCTTCAACAAGACTTTCAGTTCCTGCCCCCCATCCTTTGAAACGATAAGTTCCGTTCGCCGGTCGCTCGCTGGGCGCAGATACTCAGCGGCGAGGCCCATGTCACCAAGGGTGGCGGACAAGCCTATCCGAGGCACATTGCGTTTCAGGACAAATTCCACACGATGCAGCAATGACTGAAGTTGCTTCCCCCTCTCAGTGCCGATGAAGGCATGCAGCTCGTCCACGACGATGTAGCGCAGGCCGGAAAACAGACCGCTGAGGCTGGTTCCCCTATTCATCAACAATGCTTCGAGGGATTCAGGGGTGATAAGCAGAATCCCTTGCGGCTTCTTCAGGAACCGCTTCTTTTTGCTATCGGAGATATCACCATGCCAAGGGATGACGGGGATTTCCAGAGACTCGCACAATCCATCAAGCCTGCCCCACTGGTCATTAATCAGGGCCTTAAGTGGACTTACGTAAAGGACACAGGAAGGCTCATCAGCCTTCAACAGACTGGTCAGTATCGGCAAAAAGGCTGCTTCAGTTTTACCGGCTGCCGTAGCTGCGGCAATGATAACGTCTTTATCTGCGGCCAAGATGGGGGCAATTGCCCGCTCCTGCGCATCACGCAGTTCTGACCACCCCGCCTGCCAAATCCATTTCTGTATACGTTCATCCAAGAGGACGAATGCACTGGACTCAGCGGATGCGGTGCTGTCGGGCATAGCGCTCAAAGTTTGAATGTAGCCAGCTCGTCATCATTCGAGGCCGTGTCCGACCCAACATCGAAGGCCTGCTCGGCCGTCGCACCGTTATCGGCCTCTACATCGATTTGCCCAACGAGAGCGCGCCAATCGGTACCTGGGTTCTGTTCCAGGACAGCAAGCATGTCGACAAATGCTTTGATAGTAGTCCTGGGGGTGCGGAAATAGGCTTCACCGATACGCTTGTGACAATGTTCCATGAAGCCTTTGAAAGCCTCATCTGGCACAAGATATTTCCCTGGGTCACCATAGGCGTACACGTGCCGGAGCTTACCCAGCAGGACGTAAAAATCTTCAGGGGTCAGGCTCGACAGCCTCATCACTGGACCAGTTAAGTCGACCAAGCCATTTTTGGCGAAGGCGTTTTCGGCCAGCCGTGACTGCAAAGCCGAGTAACTGTAGAGCCCCCTGCGGGTATCCATCAGGAAGTCCGGGGGTCCGCCCATGACGACCCCCAGTCCCTCTGCCGTACCCTGGAGGGAATCGTTGAGGATGCGCAGGATTTGCTCGTAGTTTGAATTCCTGGCCTGAGCATTGGCGAGCTTGTATAGGTTCACCATCTCATCCAGGTTAACCAGTAACCCGCTGTAACCCGCAAGCCTTGCAAAACGGCTCATGAGTTTGAGCTGGTCATAGAAAGAAGCGTCATCCACGATAGTTCTGACGCCCAATGCTGCCCTGGCATCAGTCTTTGTTGTGAACTCGCCCCGAAGCCAACGTATGGAGTCCGACTTCAACTGTTCATTACCGGTCTCAAAGCCCTGCCAATAGGCGGCAATGACCGAAGCAAAGTCATAACCGTTCACCATCTCGGACAGGGATTCCAGCTTGCGGTGAATGGTTGCCTCAGGGTTCTCACCAGCAGCCTTGGCCTCATTCATGGCCGTCGCCACGAACTTCTCGACGACACCCGGGAGCGCTCCACCATCCGGCTTAGTCCTGGTAGAGAGGTTTCGCATCAGCTCTGCGTAAAGCGAACGTGCCTGACCGCCGGTGGCGTGCAGGCGCCTATCAGGGCTGAGGTCGGCATGGACGGTGACCAGTTTCTTTTCGAAAGCGATGGAGCGGACCAGATTCAAGAAAAACGTTTTTCCCGCACCGTATTCGCCTGTGACCAGCCGGAAAGTCGAGCCACCCTCCGCAATACGGTCAATGTCTTTTACGAGGGCTTCAATTTCACGTGACCGGCCAACCTGCACCAGATGTTGCCCGATACGCGGAACAACGCCTGCTCGTAATGACTGGATTAGGGCGTCTCTGTCTTTTGCACGAATGGCCGTCACTGCAACATCTCCTTCACGACTTCCCGATTAATTTCAACGGGGTCATCCCCCTCGCAGAAAGGCTGGTCATAAGAGTCAAAGGCTGCCTCATTGATTCGCTCCAAAGCGCCATCAAGCAGAATCCCTCGGTCTTGAGCCAACTCCTCCAACTCATCTCTGGTCCATTCAGGTCTAGTACAGAGCAAGCGCGCCAATTTCGTATGTTCGTCATCCAGACCCATGACGCTGTCATGTATTTCCGCCTCGAGTTCTTGGGATTCAGGCTCTGGTTCAACCCGAACAGTATCCTCAACAAAGATTTCCCCGAGAATTGCGGAGACTTTCTCAGACTCAGCGTGCAGCGCTGCAATCCGACTCATGTCCAACTCTATGCCAGTCTCCTTGGGTTTTGGGGGGCTCGGGATTGCAAACCCGGATGTGGCTGTATCAGACGGGCGGACAGTTACCGGCGCAGCGGCCGAGACATGCAGCAAGCTATATACCGACTGGGCCTCTAGCCCCAGCATCTTGAAAATCTTTTCCAATAGTTTGACTTCCGCGGGAGTGACTACATCGTCAGCCTTGGCGACTTGAGCCAGAAACTCCCCGATGGCCAGCCTAGCGTTCGTCGACAGCGCTTCAATGCGCTTCTTCAGATTGTTGGTGCCCGGAGGTTCAGTCATCAACAGGCGTAGGTGAGCCTGCAATCTGCGCCTCGCAGACTCGTTCAGATGCAGCCAGTCCTCAAGTTGTTGCAACAGCAGCTGCCGCTCCTCATTTCCAACCTCTCCGTCTGCAGCCGAGACTGACACGGCCAGATGTAAGGTTAGGGATGCTGCGCCATATTCCAGGGAGGGTTCACGGTACGATTGAATGTCTTCGTCTGAAAAAATCACGACGGTACTATCTGAGGCAGGCACCTTTCCGCCGAATTTGATATCAGGCTCAATGCCCATGCCAGCCTCTGCCAATGCCCGGGACAGGCTCTGGTATTTCTGCCGGTTGGCGTCATGCCAGTCAGGGAAAAGCCCTTGCAGCCGTTCAAACTTGGTGGCCAGTGGCTTATCGGCGGTTTTGATGGTCGCCCGAATGTTCTCGAGTGGCTGACGATATTGCTGAGGCCAAAGGCTAAAAGGTAGTTCGAGCAAGGCATCGGCCGATTCCGCCTTATCCGGATTCCGTCCAACGAACCTACTGTAGGCCTCGAGTTGCGTCATACAGCGTTCCGCTACGCCCTGCAGTTTCTTCATGGGACTGCTCAAGACCGTGACGTCCGGCAGGTCAAAATGCTTTTCCAAATGAGCGCTGCTTCTCATAGAGGGGCTCGCAGGCCGGTGTGTGACCTTCAATCGCGTCTTGTTTTGAGGAAGGAGCATTCCATCTCCCAACTCGCGGGCATACTCCTCAAGAAAGGCTCGCTTGAACTCGTCAGGACAGCGTTGCGCTGCCGTTTTGAGTCTCGTGGTCGGGTCGCCCATTAGCCAGATGTACGCCCATTCACCGGTCAGTGCTCTGCGAAGGTTGGATATCTGCCCCAAGCAAAGCTTGTGAGCGAAACTGAGCTCACCCTTTGTGACTAATGGAGGTGGTAAGCCAGAGCAATTCGCATGGTCCGGACCTGCCTTCAAGAAATCGAGCAGGGAACCTGCATAGTGCTGAAATGAGTTGCTGCCACTGTAAATGCCGAGCAGTCGTTCCACTTCGCGCATGATTACGGGAAGCTCAGCTTTCGCTGCGGAACTTGTGGCTGCATCGACCAGGGCACGACGCTCCAGGCCATAGAAATACAAGAAAACGTAGCCGATATCGGCGCCTGGGTCAGAACGCCCATTGGCCAGCCAATTCAGATAGGACGCTCGGGCCTCCCTTGATGCTTCAGAGTAAGACGGCCAGTAATTGAGCTTGCGGACCGTGTAGTCGGCATCACGCTGGTTAACTGGGAGGGCGGGGTCAATGAGCGCCGCTTCAACATTCCATTCGTTGCTCCCAGCGAGGCCCATCCCGACATAAAGCAGTCCGCCATTCAGCAGGTATCCGCCTACAGTTACAGATTTTCCGGCGGGCACCCAAAGCTCGTCGCCATCTCGTACCGTCGGCTTCTGACGGCTGCTGTACGAATAGTCGCGGGCTTCCGAATCGAAATCAGAGCCCACAGATACTCGAAGCGTTATAGAGCCATCTTGTTGGGGAACTGGTGATTGAGCCGAGGATTTCCTGTAGAGCCAGACAGCCACACCTATCCCGCCGATAACCAGCAGCGCCGGCCAGTAGTTCTTGATGAACTCGGCTAGTGCAGCAAGGATGAGGGCTGCCACTATCAGCACGCCGGATGCACCGGAAGAGTTTCTCGCCACGACCGCCCCCTTATGTTCTTAATGGCTTATTTTCATTGGAATCTAACATATAGCTGCCACAGCCTGGATAAGCCCAAGATGCCGGTTGATATCTTTAACCGGTTAACAGGTGCTAGCAGTGGGAGCACATATTAGTGGCTGAGCATGACCTTTCTGGTTTCTGGTGCCTATATCCGTTGTCATGTGATGTCGGATGGGAACGTGTTAGGTAGCCGCGTCGGTCGGAATGCTATGGTCGAACACGCCTTCATCGCATTTTCTAATGGCCTCGCGCACAAGCGCGACCGCTGACTCTTCATCAGCCGGCAGCATCGCTCGGGGAATGTTTGAGAAGAACATCGCGTGATACTCCTGCTCAAGTTCGAACCATTCGTGCTCGGTCACTATCTTCAAAATTCAGTAGCTATACAGAATTGTCTTTATCTTTTCGAGCAGTTGGCAACGGCCCAACCGCGCTGATATCGACCTGTTGAGCCCCAATGGCGCGCATGCATTGAATGAAAAATGCAAAGCTAAAGGTACCGCGCGAGATTTTGCTGGCTATAGACCGCTCGGTCTCTTCCACCCCCATTGCCGCCAACTGTTTCTGCAAGCGCGCATAAGTGACCTTTCGTCGTCCCAGCTCGCTCTTCAGGAGCTGATACGCCTCGTTGTTCCAATCCGTCACCACTCTTGGCGAACCCATTAAACGCCCCTTGCAATATCTCATATATGAGATATATTGCTCACATATGCGATTAATAAATCTCTTGAATATGGACCTACCTATATGCCGGCACCCCAGCGTTTTGGGGCAGTTTTTAGGGATTATGCGGCAATGATGAGGGCAAACGGAAATGGCACGTGGACCAAAGAAATGGAATGAAGAAACGATAGCACGCTTCCTGAAGGAAGGCAGGGGTACAGGTGAGGGCGTCGACTACAAGCCCTGGCTCGGCGTGGGCGATTTTTCATCCAGAGGTCGTTGCCATCGCATCTTCGGTCTCAAGACCAATCGGATTCATCACCTGTTTTCTGACGTCGAGTACGACCTGTTCCTGCTCCTGGAATGGTCTGCAGACATCATTGATATACGTGAGCAGTATCCCCTGGACCGTGACCTGACCCAGCAGATTGCCGCCGCACACGGTATCCGTCATCCACATTACCCGGGCACCCACACTCCAGCCGTGATGACCGTCGATTTCCTTGTTACTCAATTGCGCGCAGGCCAGACAATCCACTCAGCTTTTAATGCAAAACGCACCGAAGAGGCTGAGGATGCAAACTCCCTTGAGAAATTGGAGTTGCAACGGCTGTACTGGAATGGTTTTGACTCCCCCCACCACCTGGTCTTCCATTCCGAAATCCCAACGGTCCACGCGCGAAATATCGAGTGGATACGCGGCGCCCAACTGAGCGATGGAGAGATTGAGCGCTACCCGGGTTATTTCAACGAGTACGCAAACCGCATGGCTGACGAGCTCACCCGGAGCCAACGAAGCGAGTCGCTTTCGGATTACTGCGCAAAATTCGATATCAAATGCGGCCTCGAGGCCGGCACAGGGCTCCGCGTCGCCCGGCTCCTTATGCAATCCAGGGTGCTCATGCCGGACCTCAGCCAGCCCAATCTTTACGATTGCCCGCTCCCTGCATTCAAGGTCACTGCACGTCCTGGAAACCTCCGGCTGGTTGGGGGCATGTGATGCTGTACAGGAACGATGTTTTTGCATTTCCGGACGGACAGCGTGCCCGCCTTCTGCATGTCGAGCCGGCCCGGAATGAAGCCTGGGTAATCAGTCTCAGTATTGAAGACAGCTTCCCGAAATGTTTCTCGCTGTCCGACCTTCAAGCCAAGTTCGATTCCGGCGAGCTGACGCACATCGACTCCGGCCCTGCCACACCCATAGCAAAGCGGGTTAGTGACAAAGCACGAAGCAGGCGGGATATCGCGTGGCAGCGAATCGCACCGCTTGTCGACAAGCCCGGAATTTATTCTCCACATGAACGCAGCAGGCTCGTCCAGGAACGGGCCAAAGAATTCGGCTGCACCCTTTTTACCCTCTACAAAGACCTGCGAAGGTACTGGCGCGGAGGCCAAACGAGAGACGCGCTAATTCCAGGATTTCACTCGTGTGGTCGGGCGGTCAAGTCCGTCACGGTCGGTCGCGGTCGTACACCCACGGGCGGGAGATACGCCGTTTTTCAACTCGGTGAAGACGACATCCAGCACATCAAGCGAGCCATCAAGAAGTACTACCTGTCCGGCGAGGTCCACACGATGGAATCCTCATATCAAGGGATGCTGGAGGATACGTACGTCTATCGCGATGGAAATGGAGAGAAGTACCTCCTACCCCATGGAGAAAGGCCATCTCTGCGCCAATTTCAGCACGTCCTGAAAAGCCATTTCAGCGACGAGACAAAGCTTCGAAAGCGCAAGGGCGACAAGCTGTTTGAACAAAACCATCGTGCTCGTCAGGGCAGCATCCTTGAAGACTGCCTAGGTGTGGGACATATCTATGAAATCGACGCCACCATCGCCGATATTTTCCTGGTTGCATCCATCGACCGCAGCCTGATTATCGGCAAACCGAGCCTGTATCTGATATACGACCGTGGCAGTCGATTGGTCGTCGGATGGTATCTAGGACTTGAAGCTCCATCGTGGCCTGCGGCCATGCAAGCCATACTAAGCATTGCCGAAGACAAAGCCGAGCTCTGCAAACGCCTGGGCGTCGAGTACAACGCTGCAGACTGGCCCGCCCATGGCGTATTTCCCCAAAAGTTTCTCGGCGACCTCGGCGAGATGGTCTCGAAAAACAGCAGTCTCCTAATTGACGGGCTGGGAATCGGCGTGGACAACACCCCGTCGATGCGCCCCGACTATAAATCGACGGTTGAATGTGGATTCAAACTCGTTCAGCGCTCGATGGCCCCCTCAACTCCCGGGTATGAGCCTCCCGAGAACGTAACCAGGCGCCGAGGAAAGCATTACGAGAATGACGCTTGTTTAACGCTTCATGAGCTCAAAGCACTGGTGCTCAGGAACATCATTGCTCACAACCGCCGGGTGATGACGGGATACCCGATTTCAAACGAGATGCTCGCAGATGAAGTCCGCCCCATTCCAACGGAAATTTGGAACCACCAAGCGCCCAAGCGCATGGGTGTTTTGACCCGGTACTCGGAACAGTACGTTCGGTTCTCTCTCCTCCCGCAAGCGGAGGCGACCGTTACGCGTGACGGCATCGAATTCAAGGGCTGCTATTACACGTGCCCCGAGGCCATCGAAGAGGGATGGCTGGTTAAGGCAGGACGTGGGGTGTTCAAGAAGGACGTTTCCTTTGACCACCGCCTGGTCGACTCCATCTACATACATGACCCGAAAGACCCGACGAATTTTATCGTGGCAACGCTTTTGGAAAAAAGCAGGGAATACCTGGGCTTCTCATTTGCAGAAGTGGCGGCTTACGAGAAGTTAAAAGCATACGTGCGCAGGGACGCCGAGCAACACAACCGGCAAACCCAGGCTGACTACCATGCCTTCTCCACACCTATCACGTCCGCGGCGCTTGCTGAGACCAAAAGGGTAAGCAAGGGCCAATCACGGTCGGCCCGCAAGAAGGACATTGAGCAGGACCGCCTTACGGAGCGCCGGGAACAAAGGCAGGTCGAGGCGCGAATGCCGTTGGACGCAAAACCTGAGATTGCGGCGCCATCGCCGAATGGCAACGTCATTGCCCTGCAGCCCGCCTCCCGGCAGCCCTCTGAAAACCCCGATGCACCGCTAACAATGGAAGAGAAAGTGCGCCGTAAGCGTATGGAGATGTTAAATGCCAAGCAATGACCAGCTCAGCCTCGCCGTTGAGGCCGTATACACCCCGCAGCGTATCAAGCGGTTTAGCGGCAACCCCCTTATTGAAGCACTGCCGCCCGCCTTGGATGACGAGTCCCTGGTTGAGGCTCTGACAGAGATTCCCGAATTTTCGCCTGAAGAGCGGATGTGGCCCACGCATGAGCGCATGCAGCTTGTGATGGGGTTATCGCACTTTATGTTGCCGCTTGGCCGGCACATTCGACTCGCGCGCACCTTGGACACAATGATGCGGGAGGGGTACATCGGCCGCGCGCCGAGGACGGCTGAGCACATCAAGGTCTTCCAAAAGCTGTACGAGAACCAGCAATCCAGAAAAAGCTTTGCTTCGGCAAGCGCCGCCACGCCGCAACTATCAACCTCGCTCGTCGGGCTGTCCGGAGTCGGCAAGACCACTTCCGTGCGGCGCATACTGGCGCTGACTCCCCAAGTGATTTACCACCCCGAGCTCCACATCTATCAAATCCCGTATCTGCACGTCGAGACGCCCCACGATGGCGCGAGCGTGACGGGACTTGCTCATTCGATTCTGCGGAAAGTAGATGCCCTAGTTCCGGACGTCAACTACTACCAGGAATTTGCGCTCAAAGGAAAGCCGAGTGTCGAGACGTTAATGAACCATGCGGCGCGGGCGCTGCACAAACACTGCACCGGCCTGCTCGTGGTCGACGAGATACAAAACCTGGAAAACGCGCCCAAGAACAAGCAAAGCCTCATGACACTTCTGGTCAGCGCGTCAAACGAGCTGGGCGTACCCATCCTTTTCATCGGCACGAACAAAGCTCGTCGAGTTCTCGGCCTGGATTTCAGGCAAGCACGCCGCTCAGTCGGCCAAGGCCTCAGCTATTGGGACAGGCTGGAGAGAAGCGACAACCCACAGGAACCCTGCGAATGGACTGATTTCCTGGGAACGCTTTGGAAATTCCAATGGTTGCAGAAACCCTGCGACCTTACGCCGCAATTGTCTGAACTCGTTTACTACCATACCCAGGGAATAACGGACCTTGCCATCAAGATGTTCGCGACTGCCCAATGGCGCGCGATGCTGGACGGCACCGAAAGTATCACCGCGAAATTGCTGCGCGATGTCGCCAATCAGGAATTGCGACTAGTTCAGCCGATGGTCGAAGCACTGCGTAAGGAAGAGCTGGCCGCTCTGGAGTCATACGATGACATTGCCCCCATTGATTTCGAGACCCTTCTGCGCGATGCACGCATTCAGTACGAGGGTCGCCGGGTCAAAAAGGCTTCCCTTCGCCCTGGCGATAAGACATTCACTTCAGCGCTCTCGCACACGCTGACGACCCTTGGGATGGAAGAAGAGCATGCGGCGGAACTGGCTGAAACTGTCGAAACAGTCGACCAGCCGACGAACTTGCTTGGGGGAGTGAAATCTGCGCTGGTCCGCTTGGAGCCTCCAAAAGCCAAGTCCGGCAAGAAGTCTTCCTCTTCAAAACCGAAACCGGAGCTGCCTCCACACGACCTGCGGAACGCCGTTCAACGGGCAGAAGCGGAAGGAACGACTACATTTCAACAGCTCCAAGCGATGAATGCTGTCTGCAAGCTAGAGCAGGTACTTCAACTCGGATAGATGCTCTATCTTCCGCAGCCATATCCGGACGAGATTGTCGGTAGCTTGTTAGTGCGGGCATGCCGCCACACGGGCCTGCCATTTAAGCGTCTGGTTCAGTACTTGGCTGGGGTCCGAGGCCGGAGCTATGCCTCGTTCCTGCTCACCCCATTTATTGACCAGTTGGGACGGGAAGCTGGCGTCGACCCGGATGAGCTGATACTCGGCCATACTGTTTTCCCCTACGTCACAGCCTTTATGACCGCAGAGGCCGCCGGCCGTTTGCGCGCTCTGTTGCTCAGCGACAGGTCAGAAATTCGCACTAATCTCGCGCCATATACCCAGTCTGTTACTCAGGGACTAGCCTTTCGGCGTATATGCCCCCAATGCGCCATCGAGGATTTGGAAAAATATGGCGAGAGTTACTGGCACAGGGAGCACCTGCTTCCGGCCGTGTATATCTGCCGCTTCCACCGAGAGCCGCTAATCGAGACTGTCATTCCAGTCAGATACGGGATGCGACACTGGACCTACGCACTTCCGCACGAAATAACCGGAACGCCATTGAGTCTCGTACCTTCGCCCGAAATCCAGTCGGATATCGCAGCCCGGTCTGCAGCCCTGCTCACCAACCCGCACATCGAGAGAGATTGGCTTGGTCAATATCGCGCTCTTGCCTTTCAGAAGGGGTTTGGCAAGCAGCAGTTTATAAATGGAACTCAGATGGCACGGGACCTCTTGGCTTTCTATGGGCCGAGTTTCCTGGAAGAGGCTGGTTGCCGGCTCACACCAGGGGCAAAAGGATTTTGGCCACCGCTAATGGTGCGAGTTGGGACCCATGAGCCTTTCTCTCCTCCCAAGCACATTCTGCTTCAGACCTTTTTGCAGCACTGCTCCGACGCCCCAAAGACCGTGTCGTACAACCTGCCTGGCCCCAAACCCGTAGACCGGCCTAGCCTGGATGCTGATTGCGTCCAAAAAATGCGTGCGGTACTAGACGAATCCGATGTAAACGCGAAGTATTCGGTGACAAAGTTGCTCACTGAAGTCGGCTACTGGAGCCAGTTCCGGCACGAGCGGCAAGCTTTCCCGGACACGGTAGCGTTCCTCTCGAAATTCAAACGCTCGGAGAGGTCAATCAGACAAACGAGGCAGACCGATGACGAACACCATCAAGGTAAGCAGAATTGAGTTGTACGAAGCCGTTTGGTCCGAACCAATGACCAAGCTGGCCGGGAAATACGGAGTGTCAGATGTGGCACTGGGAAAAATCTGCCGGAAGCACAACATTCCACTACCAGGCGCCGGCCACTGGGCCAAGGTGGCGGCCGGCAAGAAGTTTTCCAGGCCGCCCTTACCGGACGATGCTGCTTCTGAGATATCGATAAGCCCTCCAGAAAAGGGAAAGGCGGAGCAAGCACAGAACCGGCTCGCTCTTGCGCATCAACTTGCTGAGGTACCAGCCGAGCTCCCCGTACCGCAGACCATATCCAAGCCTCACAGGCTGACGGTACTCACCAAAGAATTCCTCAAGAGCAGAAAGCCGGAGATGTATGGGCTCGTGAGTTGCTGGCCACCGCGTGGATACGCCCTTGCCGTTTCGCCGCATCAAGTAGGGCGAGCACTTCGTATCCTGGACACACTCGTCAAAGCTTTTGAAAGGGCCGGCTTCGAAATTGTCGTAGATGAAAAGGAGCGCGAACTTCAGGTCGTCATACTTGGTGAGGCCATTCCATTCCGAATGCGGGAGGCCTCTGCCCAGATACCCATACCCCCGGAGAAAAGGGAAAAAGGCATTTTTTCGCGGGCATACGATTACCAGCCGAAGGGCGTTTTATCTATTCAGCTCCCCAAGTACCTGGACCAGGTAAAAAGTAGCTGGAGCGATGGGAAGAAACCGTTGGAAGAAAACCTTGCCACCGTATTTGAGGGCATCCTTGTTGCCGCTGTCCGCTACAAAGAACGCTCTGAGGAGCTGGCTGCGTGGAAGGCCGATTTCAGGGAGAAAGAAAGGATTCGTGCCGAGGAAAAGGCAGCGCTCGAACACGAACGAAAAACCCTGGACGCTCTTGTGCAAGAAGCTCAACGGTGGACGATGAGTCAGCAGGTCCTCGATTATGTAACTCACATCGAGACCATTCTAGGAGCTAGCGGAAGCAAAATCCCCAGCGCTGCTCTGAACTGGATTGCCGACTCAAGAAAGCGTGCTGAGCAAATGGACCCTACAGAGAATCGACTAGGTGCGATTCAAAAAGGTTAACGCTCAGCAAACCCGTAAGCGGCCGTAAGCACATCTTCCTTCATTCCTCTTTTTAGTGCTTCCAACGGAGTCAAATCGCCGAGCGAACCTTTGGGGGATGTAAAGAAAAACCACTTATGCCATCCACTCAGCCCATGCAGCGGCTTGGCTACGCGTGCAAGCCGCTTCCAATCAAGCTCAGGGTCAGCAAAAAAAGCTGGGAAATAATTGACGCCCTTAAAGTCGACCGAAAAAACGACACCATCCAGAATCGCCTTGCTTAGGGCGTTCTCTGAAATCCCTAAGCTTGCACGAAGCTCCTCAGCAGTAATTATTTCTTTGCGTTCTATCAGAGCGGCGCCAGATTGATACTTGACCACCAATTCCTTCGAGTCCTGCGTGGACCGCAGCTTAAAGCCCGTTATGGTTCCATCCTTGGCACGGGTAATTGCACCGATAAAATGCATAAACATCCTTCGCGTCAGTGAGACTGTGACGTTTGAGTCATGCCCCAAGTATGGGCAAACAAGCCGTGGAATCAATGAATTTAGATTTACCGCCAGTAAATTTCGGGGATTTTATTAAGCTGTTTGTATGCAGAATGAGAGGGCCATTCGCCTCGGCGCGCCCCAAAAGCGTTTGAGCGGGATTTGAGATGGCTCAATGAAATAATAGAACCCCAAAACGGGGGCAAAAATAAAATACTGAAATAAGGTAGTCATACTATTTTTAGTCCCCACTTCAGATGAAGTTGCGACGTATTGCCTGTTCCAGCCGTTCGACACTCTCATTGAAACGATAGCTAGAGCGGTGGGCCAAAGTGGCGACCGCGCTTTCAAGGAATCTGCATGACCAAGTTCTCCTGGCCCGCGTACCCGGCAACTGACGCCGAATTTGAGGCGCTCATGTCTGCCATAGACGCAGCACTCGCTACCGAGGGTTTGAAGCCGTTCCAACGCCCGTTGCATGTCGGCCGCAAATTTTGGGAAGCTTTCGGCTGGGGTGGATTGGTGATTCCGCCAAAGGAACTGGCAGACCTGCCTGGGTTCACCGGCGACGTACTGATGGCCAAGTCCTATCGGTGGTACGAACTCACCTACGGCGACCAGCTAAAATCAGATATGGCCTACGGCTTCGCCCCGGTTCGACTCGGAAATGGCATCTGGCGAATGCGGGCAGGCGTGACCTACGGAACAGTGCAGTTTTTCCTGGACCGTAACCTCGCAAACCGAGGCATATCCATCGGCTCCAAGGGCAGCGGAGCTTCATCCAACGTCCTCTGTTCCGTTGAGGGGCTTCCCCAGGGACTGGTAGACCGTTTGTCAGACCAAGCGCTTAACGAGTACTTCGACTTCCATATCTTCGTCCATGAAAATCTTCAGTGGCGCAATTCATTGCCTCGCATCGAACTGCTGGGCATGGCGCGTCAGGACTACGACCAGTCGACGGCGGATGTTCTTGCCCACCGGTACGGGCAAGCTCGATGGGGAGCCCAGCAAGCAGTAGAGAAAACCTTGAAGGGACTTTTGACCCTCGCCGAGACTCCGTTTCCCACCGGAGGACCCAATGGGCACAACCTGCGGCATATCGCTCAGATTCTCAAAGAGCATCACGGCGTCGCAATCGAGGATGTACTACTCGATGCGTCAAGTTGCAGTCCCAAGATTCGCTACGGCGAAGAGTCGACCCAAGCCCAAGCACTCCTTGCAAACCACGCGGTGCTCGGCGTAATGGAGCAGCTTCGTCTTTCTCCGAAGATTGACGCGATTCTTTCTGTGGCTGACGCACAAAGACAGTAAAAACAGTACGTTTTTGCTCAGACGCCCTGGCGAGCAGTCGCCTGGGTGTTTTTATATTTTCCAAAAAACCTTATTTCCGGTTTTCCGGCGGAGCGGCGGGTAAAACGGCAGGCCGAGGCAGTGACGCAACGGCCAAAGACAACGAATGATTTAGCCCGCACATTTGGCTGGCACAAGAGAGAAGACGCTTGCATCAACAGGCTTTCCTTTGAGTAGCAACCTATTGCGAGCAATGCACTCCAGGGTGGCTCCCGCCTTGCGTGCGACCCCGGCACTTGGCTCGTTGCCAACAGCCACGACAATTTCGATTCTGTGAAGCTTAAGCTCACGAAAGCCAACCTCCGAGAGCACGGCCACACAAGCCGATGCCACGCCCCTGCGCTGCTGGGATTGACGTACCCAATAACCCAGGTTGCAATAACCATGCTGCCTGACAATGAGGTTAAGACCGGCTCCGCCCAAGAACTCATTCCCGTCTTTGGAGAACACACCATACTCGTACGCAGTTCCAGCCGCCGCATCATGGTGACAAGTCTTGAACCATTCGAGTGCATCAGTTTGGCTGTATTCGGCATGACACCAAGGCATCCACGGCCCAACGGACTCGACAGACTCCCGAACAGCCTGGGCGAATTCGGCCGCGTCGCGTTCTTCGAATGGGCGAAGTAGGAGGCCAGCGGATTCCCTGTTTACTGCAATATTAGGTACGGTCATTTTGCCGAAGCATCTTTAACAAACTGTTCAAGTCCGGAGCGTCTTGATATTGAACTCCATTTGATGCGATGGCATTTGTTTGCGTAGTGCATCAATAAACGTCACATAACTCAATATCACTGCACAAAGCGGCTACCGAGCATTAATCCGCCAACGATAGCCCCCGCTATTCGACTTTGCGTTCTGGCTGGGCTGCCCACAAGCCCAAGGCTGATTTGAGCGCTTCAGTTTCATTAATAACGACATCACGGATGGATTCCGTTCTCCTTACGCCGTTTTTCAACATCATCTTTCCTGGCCTTAATGATGCCGACCGCTGCCCCCAGTTTCTCGACATCAGCCATGAACTCGTCTGGGGAAGGGAGTGCTATTGGAGCCTCGGCCCCTCCGTCGTGGACGTAGTTGGAGCAGCGTGTCATCCCTTCATAGACGGCCTTGACGTCGTGGTCCTCAACCACAACGTAGCGTAGCTTTTTCGTATCCACCGACCGTCGGAAGCGTTTAACCGTGCCAGCGAAGAGTAGGTCCTCTACCAATAGCTCCCAAGTATCGCGGGCCCGTCTGTAGCCTCCTCGGACTAAATCGTTGTACCCAGCATGGTCTTGGTTCTGCTCCAGGGCCGCCTTTGCACGAGCTGCTATTTCTCGCAGCTCGTTTACTCGGCCATCTAGTCTCTTTGCTTCGAAGGGTAGTGAAACGCCGCAATGGCCTTTACTGTCACCGGCTGCATAGATGTGTCGCTCCGCGTGCTTGGCGCCATGGCTATCTGCGAATTCCCTAAGAGACCAGGCAAACGCAAGGTCATGCGTAAACACAATGACTTGGCGTGACTTTGCTTCGAGTGCGAGTCGGTTAGCAATCTGTTCGCGCCGAAGATGGTCAAGCGATGACACAGGGTCATCGAACACAATGCCGGAGCGGCCCTTTTCGAGGCCTATCTCAGCTAGAAACGATGCCAATGCCGTAGCGCGTTGCTCACCTTCACTGAGAACTCCGGACAACTTCACTTTGCCAAGCTGGCCCTCAGCGGCCAGCTTAAGCTGTTGCATTCGCGCGCCTTTCTGACCAGACATTTCCAGCACGACCTTAACGGTACCAAGGCCAAGCTCAGTTAGTTCGCGTTGCAATGCAGCACGTAGTTCGGCCGTAACAGTCTTTTCATAGAGTTCGCCAAGCTTCTTGGTCACGGCAGCAGTATTGCAGCGCTTAACCGCTTCTGTGAGAGCCTGTTCTAGTTGAAGAGCTGTAATGGCTTCAAGGACGGTTGGTAGCAGCATCTTCAGCTTGGCTCTTGCTTCCAAGTCAGTTAGACGTGCAGTCTTAACCTTACGCTGTTCAGGGGTCAGCGTTTTATCAAGGATTTCGGCCTGGGCGAGCCATTTCTCGCGAAGAGCTTTCAGTGCCACGGCGGGGGACGCAGGCAGCGCCGGCAGTTCATCTAGCTTTCGGTTGGGAGCCATTTCCTTTACGGCAGTCTGACGTCCTTCAAGGCCCTTTACGTAAGCATGAACGGAAGCCTGGAGCTCGGGATGGGTTTCGGCCAACTCATCCAAGAGCACCTTGTCTGACGGGAACTTGGCGAAGTTCGCGTTTGCAATTGGGATGTATAAGTCGGCAGCGAGCTTACGCTTTTCACCGAACTGCTTCTGTGCATCCGCCTCAAGGAACCTTACAAATCCCTTCAGTCTCATCTGTGCTTCTGGGGTAAGCGGCTGCTGGCATAAAACGCAACGTGCATCTTCCGGCCCCGGGAACGGATGTCCTGCGTAGGCTGCCTCCGCAGCGAATACCATGGCGCTGCGTACTAGCACTTCCCAAGGGTTAGTCCCAGTACCGGGTAGTGCCGTTCCCCCCTCCTCAAGCCCCGTCGCGGCAATCTTGGAGGCCGTTTCCGTTGCCACCAGTTGTTGGAAGGCCGTGCTTAATTTGTCTAAATGCTCATCCAGGAATGGGATTTCAAGCTGTGCAAGTTCATTTTCGGCGGTTTGAAGACGTGCAGCGAGGCGCCTGAGAGCGATGGCCTGCTTAGCGGGGTCATCTTCGCGCAACTGCTTTACAAGGAGTTTTAGTTCCTCACTTTCATCGTCGGAGAGTGTGGCAAGGGCCTCTACTTGCTCAGCATTTGTCGTCGGCTTTAGCGTGGCAATTAGCTTGCCCACTACGGTATCCCCTTCCAAGGGGGCTAGCTTTTTCTTGTCGAACTTCGCGCCCTGAAGCTCCGCTTCCAGCATTTTCTGCGCCGCTTGTTGGCATGCGGCCAACTCACGAAGTACATCCATTCCGTAGGGAATGTAGGAAACCTCGGCCTGGTCATCCACAAATACACGAGCACAGTGTGTGTCGAATACGGCAATCTTGGACAGTGACGCCGGCGCAGGAATGTCAGCTTTCCAGTCTGCGCTTTCTTTATTTTCCCCGGCTCGCCACTCAAAAAGAGCCTCAGCGGGTGAGGGTGGAGCAGGTGGGGCGAAGACATTTGGGATGATGCCTTCACTGTTTCGCGCGCGACAGGCGGTCTTTAGAACTCTCGCGTACCCTGATTTTCCGGCGCCATTGTGTCCGTAAATAATAGTCAGACCGTCTGGTTCGAAGGTGACCCCGTCGTCAGACCCGATTGCATTGATGTTTTTGGGTTTGCGGATGGCCATTAGGCTCACATCAACAGCATTGTGTTCCTCGACTGGCAGCAGGGCCATGTCTACCTTCTGTGTAATTCGCTTCTGAGGGTCTTTGATGCCGAGTGAGGCTTTCACGAGAGCAGCCATATCCGCAGCGTCCTCGGCAGACAGTATTCCCTTTGAAAAAGCCCGTTGAACGGCAGTTGAAACCCACTCAGCTTGCTCGTTTGCCCAGGCGGCAATCTCTTTGATGACGGACATTTACTTCCTCCATTTTGCTTATCGTGCGATTTGTTCCTCGAATACTGCCACGCGAAATGATTTATTACCCGCAAATGTACGGTGCTCAAGCAGGCCGAGTCACTGTCGGCTGAGTGGGTGGCGGCTTAAATCAACTCTCAACTGGTCGGGCACCGTTTGCCTCGATAAGGAACGAAAGCCGCCCCAGAACCTCGGTTACCGAAATTCCGTTGCCGACACATGGCGCATCTTGGGCCAATCTAACCGTGACCCAACCCGTATTGAACAGCAGTAGCTATATGTCCCCGTTAACGCGATGGAGACATGTATGCAATGGATTGAGGGGATTAGCCGTCAGAACGGTCGCCTAGTAGCCCAAGCTGTAAACCCAAAGGGAGACAGACAACTTGTTCCGCTCGCGGATATGCAGCAGCCTCCTAAGGAATACGCCGTTCATCGCCATAAGCTGTCGACGGATTTTGGGTGCTGGACGGAGGCCTCATCAGAAGAATATCTGGCCGGGCTGGCATTCACCCCGGAAGTCCTCGAAAACCATCGTATTTTTTCGTTCACACAGGGCGGAGTACGCTATCGCGTCCCAGCCCTAGTGCTGATGAGGGCTTTTTTCAGACCGCTTCCGCGCATCAGCAAGACTCTATTTGCACCCCAGGGCCTAGCCCAAACTGCCATTTTCAAAATGGAAGGCTCAAAGCCCGTCATTCAGGAGCTTTCCAGCTTGCAGGTCAACCACAAATACAACGCGACCTTGCAGGCTTTGTCCTGGTACTGGTGTTTTCCCTCGGCGCATGACTGCTGGCACAGCGTGTATGCCCATGCGGCAAAGGGAAAACTGTCTATCGATTTGCCAATGGGCAGCATGAATTGCATTGTTCATGGAGTGCAAAGCGGTTCGATTTTCCGTGTGGTCAGTTTGACGGTCCGGGATGTGGAGACTAGCGAACAGCCATTCCAGTACGCAGCAAGCCATCCACGAATTATTGAATTTCGCGACAAAGTTGGAAAGTCAACAAGGCATGCAAGTCGCGACCCGCTCATTCCCAGATGCGGAGGTGAGTGGGCGTTATCAGATACTGAGTGGGCAACAGTCATGCCTCACATCGCTCCGAACAAGCCGCATCACAATCAGCAGTACGAGTTGAGAAAGATTGTTGATTTTGTAATCGAGAAGGTTGGCTCAGGCAGGACCTGGCGTAGCTCTAGCAGTGATTTTGTTCCGTGGAATCTGGCTCAGCACCATTACAGGAAATGGTGCTTGGATGGTCGGTGGGAGCGCATCCTAAGCACGCTGATTCAGCTGAGAGGCGATTAGGGGCAGAACTCTCTCTATAGAGGTGGACTGCGCTCCACTTACCAATAGCACATTGGCGGCCTGAGCTTATACAACTTAAGACTTTATCGGGATGAGTATCTCTGTCAGCTTCCAGCCAATACCCCGCCGCCGAAGAACAAATCTCCCTTCGTCGCCAGTGTCGCCTTTGACCGTAACAACAAATTTGCTTAGCGACTCGTAAGACATTGAGGCCTTAGCGAAGGGCTCCCGTGCGGAGTCTCCTGCAGACTCTCCGCTCTCGGTCGGATTGGGCTTCTCCCCCGACATCAACTGGGTGATGCCTGCCGGAGTGACAAAAGTATCAACCATCTTGTCCACCATCATGCCGGCGAAGGCAACCCCGACCGCGGCAAATGGATTGCCATCCAACTCATTTGTCATGTCCTTCATGAAGACGGCGTTCATTTGGTCCTTAAGACTCTGGCGCACGCTTGGAAACTCGATGTACTCAGAAAGCGCTTCTCCATCACGGCTTTCTGCCGCAGATTTCATCTGATGAACGGTTATATACGGCGCCGCAGCCACATAGATTGCAAATATTGCTGCGAGGCCTGCGAGTAACTTTCCCTTGCCCATTGTTGTCTCCCCTTTCAAAAATTTCATTTCACTTTTTTAATGTCTAAGCGCTCACCGCATAACTCAGCGCCACTTCAAATCTTGTTTGTTCCTGAAATTTAACGGCTCGAGGCACAGACAAGAAAATCAAATACTTACACAACTTTCCATTTCAAGTTTTTATTGTCTAGGACCAATGCGGAATGCTGCGCTGGTCGCCAACCACCAGGGCTGCGATGACGCCGGCGTAGGGCGCGTCGCCCAAGGTGGCAGCGATCCGCTCGCGAATGGCGGCACGCGTAGCGGCAATCCACGCGGCAGGCGTCGCTGCCTGCGCATCCAGACGCCGGGGAGAGGGATTTTCGCGTACATATCCCGAGGCCGCGATGTCGCGTTCCAGCATCCAGGCCTCGAGGTCGAAACCGTGCGGATTGTGCGTACCGTAGGGCCGCTTCAACCGTACCGTGAATTGCCAGCGCTCGCCCGCCTTCACGGTCGGATTGCGCGCCCCCTCGCGGGGCCAGTAACGCGCAAGCTGGATGCGATGCAGGACAGGACCATGGGGCGTGAGGGTACGCTCGATATCCAGCACGAAGCGCTCGCCTCGGATGTCAACCTGGGGCAGATCGTTCACCACACCCACCACGGCAAGCTCCACCCCCTGCCAGTGGTCCGGCAGACGATCGGCCAGGCGCAGGTCGGCCCGCCATGCGGCCCACGCAAATCCCAACGCAACCCCCAGCAACACCACTGCCAGACGGCGCAGCGTTTCAGGTACATCTCTGGAGAAACGTGGAAGCCACAACGCCGCAGACAACAACGGAAGCAGCCACAGCCAGCGTGCAGAGGGCAGCACGGCCTGTTGTTGCAGTAGCCAGACACCGAAACAGAACGCGATGAGCGTGATTCGCATCGCGTCGCCCGCTCAGAGGGTTTGCAACATCCCGTCCACCAGCCTGATCTGGCGATCCATCCGTGCGGCAAGTTCGACGTCGTGGGTCACGACGACCAGGCTGGTCTCGTGTTTGTGGTTGAGTTCGCGCATCAGGTCGAAGACGGCATTGGCGGTGTGACGGTCGAGGTTGCCGGTCGGTTCGTCGGCCAGGATGCAGGCGGGCTGCGTGACCAGTGCGCGCGCGATGGCGACGCGCTGGCGTTCGCCGCCGGACAATTCGCCGGGACGATGGACAAGCCGATGCCCCAGGCCCACCTCGTTCAGCACCTCGGTTGCGCGTGCCATGGCCTGGTCATGCTCCATACGGCGGATGGTCAATGGCATGGCCGCGTTTTCCAGCGCGGAAAATTCCGGCAACAGGTGATGAAACTGGTAGACGAATCCCAGCGCAGTATTGCGCAGCTGGCACCGCGCCGCTTCGGAAATGGCAAAAGGGTCCTGCCCCAGCAGCGCCACGCGGCCACGCGTCGGCACATCAAGGCCGCCCAGCAGATGCAGCAGCGTGCTCTTGCCCGAGCCCGAGGCACCGACGATGGCGACCGACTCTCCTGCATTCACCTCGAAATCGACATCATCCAGCACCTGTACGTCGGTCTTGCCCTGCCGGAAGGTCTTGCCCAACCCGCTACAGCGCAGCACGATCTCACTCATAGCGCAACGCCTCCGCCGGATTGATGCGCGAAGCGCGCCAGCTCGGATACAGCGTCGCGGCCAGGCTGATGAAGAGCGAGACGCCGGCGATGATGCCCACGTCGCTCCATACCAGCTTGGACGGCAGTTTGCTGATGTAGTACACGTCGGCCGGGAACAGGTCCATGCCGACCATGTGCTCGATGAAAGGGACGACGGTTTCGACGTTGAGCGCGAGCAGCACACCGCTCGCCACGCCCAGCAACGTGCCGAACACGCCGATGAACGCGCCCTGCACGATGAAGATGGTCATGATCGACGAGGGCTTGGCCCCCAGCGTGCGCAGGATGGCAATATCCGATTGCTTGTCGGTCACGGCCATCACCAGGGTGGAGACGATATTGAACGCGGCCACCGCGACGATCAGCAGCAGGATCAGGAACATCATGCGTTTCTCGATCGACACGGCACGGAAAAAATTGGCGTGGCTCTGCGTCCAGTCGGTGAGGTAATAATGTCCGACGAGGCTGTTCGCCAGTTCGCGCGTGACGAATGGCGCGCGGAACATGTCGTCGAGCTTCAGCCGCACGCCCGAGACATCGTCGCCCAGCCGCAGCAGCTTTTGCGCGTCCTGCAGGTTGATCAGGGCGAGCCCCGAATCGTATTCGAACATGCCGGCCTCGAAGATTCCGGTGACGGTGAACTGTTTCACGCGGGGCATCACGCCTGCGGGCGTGATGTTGCCCTGCGGGGTCAGCAGCACCAGTTTGTCGCCAGGCACCACATCCAGTGCGCGCGCCAGTTCCGCACCCAGCACGATACCGAATCCGCCCGGCTTGAGATCGGTCAGCTTGCCCGCCTTCATGTGCTGAGAAAAGTCAGCCACCTGGCTTTCCAGTTCCGGCAACACGCCGCGGATGATGGCGCCGCGCACCATGTCGCCATTGGCCAGCATGCCCTGCGCGTTGACATAGGGGGCGCCGGAGACGACTTCCTTGTTCTGCCGGGCCTGTTCCAGCACGTTGCGCCAGTCGGCAAGGCGATCGGCCGGACCGCTGATCTCCAGATGCGCCGCCACACCGAGAATGCGTGCGCGCAATTCTTCCTGAAAACCGTTCATCACGGAGAGCACCACGATCAGCGCCATCACGCCCAATGCGATCCCGGCCATGGACACGATGGAAATGAAGGAGATGAAATGGTTGCTACGCTTGGCGTGAGTGTAGCGCAGGCCGATCTGAAGTTCGAAGGGAAGCAAAACGGGGCTCGCTGATTGAATTCCGCGAGTATGCCACAGCCGCCTACTCGCCCATCAGGTGCAACATCACACTGCGCATTTGCGGCGCGCGCCGGTGCTCAAAAACATAGATTCCCTGCCAGGTGCCGAGCAACGGACCGCCCTCCCCGACCGGGATTGCCAGGTGGGTCTGCGTCAGTGCCGCGCGTACATGCGCCGGCATGTCATCCGCACCTTCCAGCGTGTGTTCGTAAATCGGATCGTCCTCCGGCACCAGCCGCGACAGGAAGTGCTCCAGGTCGGTCTGCACCGTCGGATCGTAGTTTTCCTGGATCAGCAGGCTGGCCGAAGTGTGGCGAATAAACAGGGTAAGCAGGCCTTGCCGGATGCCGCAGGTTCTTACCCAGTCACGCACCTGCGGCGTGAACGCATACAGCCCCTTGCCGTGAGTGGGTATGGTGATTTCATGAAAGGCCTGGCGCATAGGCCGCATTCTAACGAATCCGCTTTGCTACACTCGGCGCATGCTGTTCCTCATCCCCCATCTCTTCCCCTCTGCCCGGCTGCTGGAAGCCGCGGCACAGGATCTGCGCCTGCCTGCATTGCAGACCCTGCTGGCGCGCGGCCATCGCCAGCCCAGCCCGGCCGAGGGCGTGGAAGCGGCCCTGTGCGAGGCGCTGGGTATCGCCCGCCAGCAGGACTGGCCCGTTGCGCCGATCAGCCTTGAGGCGGATGGCGGCGTGGCCGGCGAAGCCTACTGGCTGCGTGCCGACCCGGTACACCTTCGGGTCATGCGCGACCGCATCGTGCTGGCCGACAATGATACGTTGGAACTGACGCAACCTGAGGCCGATGCGCTGACCACCACAATCGGTCAGCATTTTGGCGCGGATCCAAGCCCGATAGCATGTCACCCCACTCGCTGGTATCTGCGGCTCGACCATGTGCCACGCCTGACCACTTGCGCACGCTCCGTCGCAGTCGGCTGCGATATCGATCCCTTGCTGCCGCATGGCGACGATGCCATGCAATTCCGCGCGTGGTCGAACGAAGTGCAAATGCTGCTGCACGACCATCCGGTCAATCTGGCACGCGAAGCGCGCGGCGAGTTACCGGTCAATGCACTGTGGTTGTGGGGAGGCGGATGTCTGCCTGCCCCTCTCACCCCGACCGCTCCGCTGTATGCTCGGAACGCCGATGCGCGTGCACTCGGCGCGTTCTGCGCCATGCGCGTACAGCTTCTTCCTGAGCAGATGGACATCTCCCTGCTCAAAAGTGGAGGGGTGATGCTGCTGGACAATTTGACGCACGCGGGGCAGTACGGCGATGCCTATGGCTGGCGTGAGGCCTTGCGCGGCCTGGAACGCGACTGGTTCGTTCCGCTGCGGGGCGCACTGCACAGGAGCGGTCCGCAGGGGCTGAGCCTGAATGATCCGGTCAACGGAAAGATGCTGCGGCTTCAGGCCAGCGATGCGTGGAAATTCTGGCGCCACCCCCGGGACCTGGTCTCGATGCTCGCTTGAATCAAAGGCCCCGTTCAGCAGAGGCCGTCAGATCGGCGTCGCCCACAGATCGTGTTCGTCGGCTTCCTCTACGCGTACCTTGAGGCGTGTTCCAGGCTTCAGATCGAACACGCCTTCGAGATACACTACCCCGTCGATTTCCGGCGCGTCGGCATGGCTACGCGCAAGCGTGCCAACGTCGTCCTGCTCGTCGACGATCACCTCGATCTCACGTCCTATCTTGGCATCGAGCCGTCCCGCCGATATGTCTGCCTGCACGTCCATGAAGCGCGCCAGGCGCTCCTCTTTCAGCGCCTCCGGAACAGCGTCGGGCAGCGCGTTCGCCGCCGCCCCTTCCACCGGCGAATACTTGAAACAGCCGACACGGTCGAGCTGCGCCTCCTTGAGAAAGGCCAGCAATTCCTCGAACTCGGCCTCCGTTTCGCCGGGAAAGCCGACAATGAACGTCGAGCGCAGCGTGAGATCGGGCACGGCGGTACGCCAGGACTGGATACGGTCCAGCGTCTTCTCGACCGCGCCGGGCCGCTTCATCAGTTTCAGAATGCGCGGGCTGGCATGCTGAAACGGAATATCGAGATAAGGCAGGATGATGCCGTCGGCCATCAGCGGAATCACATCATCCACGCTGGGGTAGGGATAGACGTAATGCAGGCGCACCCAGGCACCGAGGCTGCCGAGCCCCGCGGCGAGTTCGGTCATGCGCGTTTTCAGTGGGCGGCCATTCCAGAACCCGGGGCGATACTTCACGTCGACCCCATAGGCGCTGGTGTCCTGTGACACTACCAGCAACTCCTGCACCCCTGCCTTGACCAGGGCTTCCGCCTCGTGCATCACGTCGCCGATCGGGCGGCTCACCAGATCGCCGCGCATCGACGGAATGATGCAGAAGGTACAACGGTGGTTGCAGCCCTCGGAAATCTTCAGGTAGGCATAATGGCGCGGCGTCAGCTTGATGCCGCCCGGCGGAATCAGGTCTTCGAATGGATCGTGTGGTTTGGGCAGCGCGGTATGCACTGCTTCCATCACCTCGTCCAGCGCATGAGGGCCGGACACCGCCAGCACCTTGGGATGAGCTTCACGTATCACCTCACTCTTGGCACCGAGGCAGCCGGTGACAATGACCTTGCCGTTTTCCGCCAGCGCTTCGCCGATCGCCTCGAGCGATTCCTGTACCGCCGCGTCGATGAAGCCGCAGGTATTGACCACGACCACGTCGGCGTCGTCATAGCTACCTACAATGCCATAGCCCTCGGCGCGCAGCTGGGTAAGAATCCGCTCGGAATCGACCGTCGCCTTCGGACAGCCGAGGGAAACGAATCCGACAGTCGGCGTGCGGGCGGGTTTGGCTTTGGTTACCATGACGTTCAGTCCTGATGGAGCAATAAGATGTATATCGTAGCGATTGGTTGGGCCTATGTGATCCTGATGGTGGCGATCACCGCCAGCAGTATCGGCAAGGCCTTGGCCATCCTGTTTTTCCTGGGCGTACTGCCGCTGGCCTTGTTCATCTATGTCGCGGATGGGCCACGGCGACGCCGGCGTTCAATGGCCCTCGCCGATGAAGTAGCCCGCCAGGGCGACGGTCGCGACACCCAGTCCGATTAGCGTGAGCTGCTGCAGGGTTGCACCGATTTCCGCACGCTTGTGCAAACCGGGAATCAGATCCGACAAGGCCACATACAACATGCTGGCCCCTGCCAATCCGAGCAGCACCGGCATCCATCCCTGCAGCATCGACAGGGCGTAATATCCGACCAACGCACCCACCATGGTCGCCACACCGGTCAGGAAATTGAGCGCCAACGCCTGTGTGCGGGTATAGCCTGAATGCAGAAGAATCAGAAAATCGCCGATCTCCTGCGGGATTTCGTGCGCGATGATGGCCAGCGCCGTGATTGCCCCCAAGCGGAAATCGACCAGGAAGGCGCCGGCAATGATGATGCCGTCGACAAAATTATGAAAGGTGTCGCCTACCGTGATCATCATGCCCGATCGCCCATGATCATGGCCATGATCATGGCTGCTGTGGGCTTCGCATATCTCGTCGTGGCAATGACGCCACAACACCAGCTTTTCCAGCAGGAAGAACAACAGAATGCCGCCCAGTACAGCATTGGCAACCGTCTTGACGTCCCCGCCCATTTCAACCGCTTCCGGCAGGACTTCCAGTAAGGAGGCACCCAGCAAGGCGCCAATGGCATAGCTCACCAGCACAGGCACCCAACTGGGGCGTGCAGAAAAGGCCAATAGTGCAGCCAGCAACAAACTCAGCACGCTGCCCGCGGCAGTTGCGACCAGAATGACTGCAAGGGTAGACATGGAATGACAAACCACCAAGAAAGGAAGGGATTATACCGGTGGAAGACATCGAGACTGATGGCCGAGAGCAAATCCACCTCCCGGATTACCTCACGAACGGGGGATTGTGCCTGTCCGCCCTCTTGCGGGTCAATTCGTCGCGTATTCCGCAGCCCCAACAGGCTACGGAATACGCCACCAACACGTCGAAGCCAAAACGGCTCCGGTCTAAAGTAGCGCGGCTATTTCTTGGCTTTTTCCGGCCCGACCGACAGCTCACCCTTCAATTTCTCGACGCTGGTACTGCCAAAACCTTTGACATTATCCAGCTCGTCCAGGCTCTTGAAACTGCCATGCGCTTCGCGATACGTGATGATTGCCTTCGCCTTGGCCGGCCCCAGCCCCTTGACCGCCTCAAGCTCCGACTGGGTAGCCGTATTGATATTCACTGCCGCATAAGCGGGAAGCCCCATCAGACCACCCAGAACCAATGCAACCATAACAAGCTTGTTCATACATCCTCCTGAAGTTTTTTAACGTGGGCCAATTCCCACGCGACAAACTTACCTTCAACAATAAAGATGTGCCATACAACTAAAGTTGTAGATGAAGTCTAGTTGATTGATTTTAATAGATAAATAATTGGAGGCGCCCACGAATGAATGTGCAATTCCCGCGCAATAAAAAACCCCCTCAAGAGTTGAGGGGGTTTTGTGGTATCCCTCGGGTGAGGGATACGGATAAGGAGTCTGACGATGACCTACTTTCACAGGCGAGGTGCCTACTATCATTGGCGCGGGAGCGTTTCACCGTCCTGTTCGGGATGGGAAGGGGTGGTTCCACTCTGCTATGGTCGTCAGACAAAGGGGTGGGGATCAAGGCTGCCTTTAATTAAAGGCGGTGGTCTTGACCCCGCATTCGGATTGTCTGGGTGCCGTCGATCTTGCGATCTTGGGCCGACTGTTTGATCACGCAGGTTTTCACCGGCGTGTCTGGAAGAAGGTTATGGGTTGTTACTGTATCGCGCACACACACGCTGCTCTGTATTAAATACAGCGCTTCTCAAAATTATAGGATCAAGCCTCACGGGCAATTAGTACGGGTTAGCTTAACGCATTACTGCGCTTCCACACCCCGCCTATCAACGTTGTGGTCTTCAACGACCCTTCAGTGCACTCAAGGTGCAAGGGATATCTTATCTTCAGGCAAGTTTCACGCTTAGATGCTTTCAGCGTTTATCTCTTCCGTGCTTAGCTACCCGGCGATACGACTGGCGTCATAACCGGTACACCAGAGGCACGTCCACTCCGGTCCTCTCGTACTAGGAGCAGCCCCCGTCAAATATCCAGCGCCCACGGCAGATAGGGACCAAACTGTCTCACGACGTTTTAAACCCAGCTCACGTACCACTTTAAATGGCGAACAGCCATACCCTTGGGACCGGCTACAGCCCCAGGATGTGATGAGCCGACATCGAGGTGCCAAACTCCCCCGTCGATATGAACTCTTGGGAGGAATCAGCCTGTTATCCCCAGAGTACCTTTTATCCGTTGAGCGATGGCCCTTCCATACAGAACCACCGGATCACTATGACCTGCTTTCGCACCTGCTCGACGTGTCAGTCTCGCAGTCAAGCCTTCTTTTGCCATTGCACTATCAGTACGATGTCCGACCGTACCTAGAAGACCTTCGTACTCCTCCGTTACACTTTGGGAGGAGACCGCCCCAGTCAAACTGCCCACCATGCACGGTCCCCGATCCAGATAATGGACCTAGGTTAGAACCGCAACGACACCAGGCTGGTATTTCAACGTCGCCTCCACGTGATCTAGCGACCACGCTTCACAGGCTCCCAGCTATCCTACACAAGTCCCGTCACAGTCCAATGCAAAGCTACAGTAAAGGTTCATGGGGTCTTTCCGTCTAGCCGCGGGGAGATTGCATCTTCACAAACATTTCAACTTCGCTGAGTCTCGGGTGGAGACAGTGTGGCCATCGTTACGCCATTCGTGCGGGTCGGAACTTACCCGACAAGGAATTTCGCTACCTTAGGACCGTTATAGTTACGGCCGCCGTTTACCGGGGCTTCGATCAAGAGCTTGCACCCCATCAATTAACCTTCCGGCACCGGGCAGGCGTCACACCCTATACGTCCACTTTCGTGTTTGCAGAGTGCTGTGTTTTTATTAAACAGTCGCAGCCACCTTTTCACTGCAACCCCATCGGCCTTCGCAAGTAAATCGCTACAACCTACCGGGGCGCACCTTCTCCCGAAGTTACGGTGCTAATTTGCCGAGTTCCTTCACCCGAGTTCTCTCAAGCGCCTTAGAATTCTCATCCTACCCACCTGTGTCGGTTTGCGGTACGGTTCTCGTTTACCTGAAGCTTAGTGGCTTTTCTTGGAAGCTTGGTATCAGTGACTTCGGCTCCAATGGAGCACCGTCATCGTGTCTCGACATTAACCCCCCGGATTTGCCTAAGGGATCTGCCTACTCACTTAAACCGGGACATCCAACACCCGGCTCACCTAACCTTCTCCGTCCCCACATCGCAGTAAACGAAAGTACGGGAATTTTGACCCGTTTCCCATCAGCTACGCATCTCTGCCTCACCTTAGGGGCCGACTCACCCTGCGCCGATGAACGTTGCGCAGGAAACCTTGGGTTTTCGGCGAGGGAGCTTTTCACTCCCTTTATCGCTACTCATGTCAGCATTCGCACTTCTGATATCTCCAGCATCCATTACCAGACACCTTCGCAGACTTACAGAACGCTCCTCTACCATTTGTACAAAGTGCATATCTGAAGCTTCGGTTACGTGCTTAGCCCCGTTACATCTTCCGCGCAGGACGACTCGACTAGTGAGCTATTACGCTTTCTTTAAAGGATGGCTGCTTCTAAGCCAACTTCCTAGCTGTCTATGCCTTCCCACATCGTTTTCCACTTAGCACGTCATTTGGGACCTTAGCTGTCGGTCTGGGTTGTTTCCCTCTTGACACCGGACGTTAGCACCCGATGTCTGTCTCCCATGCTCGCACTTCACGGTATTCGGAGTTTGCTATGCCGCAGTAAGCCGCAATGGCCCCCACTAACATTACAGTGCTCTACCCCCGTGAGTGATACATGAGGCGCTACCTAAATAGCTTTCGAGGAGAACCAGCTATCTCCGGATTTGTTTAGCCTTTCACCCCTATCCACAGCTCATCCCCTAATTTTTCAACATTAGTGGGTTCGGACCTCCAGTGCGTGTTACCGCACCTTCATCCTGGCCATGGATAGATCATCCGGTTTCGGGTCTACGCCCCGCTACTATGCGCCCTATTAAGACTCGCTTTCGCTTCGCCTCCCCTATTCGGTTAAGCTCGCAACGGAACGTAAGTCGCTGACCCATTATACAAAAGGTACGCAGTCACCCCTTGCGAGGCTCCCACTGTTTGTATGCATGCGGTTTCAGGATCTATTTCACTCCCCTCCCGGGGTTCTTTTCGCCTTTCCCTCACGGTACTGGTTCACTATCGGTCGACTACGAGTATTTAGCCTTGGAGGATGGTCCCCCCATGTTCAGACAGGATTTCACGTGTCCCGCCCTACTTGTCTCATGCCTAGTTCCACACTCTTGTTTTCGCGTACGGGGCTATCACCCACTATGGCCAGACTTTCCAGACTGTTCCACTAACAAGAATGCTAAATCATGAAGGCTCTTCCCAATTCGCTCGCCACTACTATGGGAATCTCGGTTGATTTCTTTTCCTCGAGCTACTTAGATGTTTCAGTTCACTCGGTTCGCTCTACCTGCCCTATGTATTCAGGCAGGAGTACCCTTGCGGGTGGGTTCCCCCATTCAGAGATCTCCGGATCAAAGCTCTATTGCCAGCTCCCCGAAGCTTATCGCAGGCTTACGCGTCTTTCATCGCCTGTAGTCGCCAAGGCATCCACCACATGCACTTAGTCGCTTGACCCTATAATTTTGAGGACTGACGAATCAGTCTCGCATTACAGGTGTGTTTGCTTTCCACTCCACCAGGCTCGGCGCCCAACAGAGTGGTCGATACAATTTCAACCCATGTTGATGCATTCATCACAAATGCATCACCTTCTTCCAAATTTTTAAAGATCAGCCGTTACGCATAAATGCGTAAGCACTAAAGCCAATGGCCCTACTGCTTACGATTCACGCTGATAGGTACTACGTTTTCCACCAACCCAACCAAGAGTGAGTGGTGGAGGATGACGGGATCGAACCGACGACCCCCTGCTTGCAAAGCAGGTGCTCTCCCAGCTGAGCTAATCCCCCTCTGTACTTCGATAGCCTTCGCATCGCGGCGTTGCTCAACGCCTTGTGTGCACTAGCACACGGCGGCGTCTCGCGCCTTGCGCTGCTCGACTCTCAAAGTTCAGAGCCAACCAGCATCCGGCCAAGCCACCACTATGTCTGGTGGGCCTGGCTGGATTTGAACCAGCGACCCCACGCTTATCAAGCGTGTGCTCTAACCAACTGAGCTACAAGCCCGGTCTTGAAACAACCGATAGGTGTGAGTGTTGAAGCGGCTTTCTCTAGAAAGGAGGTGATCCAGCCGCAGGTTCCCCTACGGCTACCTTGTTACGACTTCACCCCAGTCATGAAACCCAGCGTGGTAAGCGCCCCCCTTGCGGTTAGGCTACCTACTTCTGCCAGATTCCACTCCCATGGTGTGACGGGCGGTGTGTACAAGACCCGGGAACGTATTCACCGCGACATGCTGATCCGCGATTACTAGCGATTCCGACTTCATGCTCTCGAGTTGCAGAGAACAATCCGGACTACGATCGGCTTTCTGGGATTGGCTCCACCTCGCGGCTTGGCAACCCTCTGTACCGACCATTGTATGACGTGTGAAGCCCTACCCATAAGGGCCATGAGGACTTGACGTCATCCCCACCTTCCTCCGGTTTGTCACCGGCAGTCTCATTAGAGTGCCCTTGCGTAGCAACTAATGATAAGGGTTGCGCTCGTTGCGGGACTTAACCCAACATCTCACGACACGAGCTGACGACAGCCATGCAGCACCTGTGTTCCAATTCCCTTTCGGGCACTCCCGCATCTCTGCAGGATTCTGGACATGTCAAGGGTAGGTAAGGTTTTTCGCGTTGCATCGAATTAATCCACATCATCCACCGCTTGTGCGGGTCCCCGTCAATTCCTTTGAGTTTTAATCTTGCGACCGTACTCCCCAGGCGGTCAACTTCACGCGTTAGCTTCGTTACTAAGGGATTTCACTCCCCCAACAACCAGTTGACATCGTTTAGGGCGTGGACTACCAGGGTATCTAATCCTGTTTGCTACCCACGCTTTCGTACATGAGCGTCAGTGTCATCCCAGGGGGCTGCCTTCGCCATTGGTGTTCCTCCACATCTCTACGCATTTCACTGCTACACGTGGAATTCCACCCCCCTCTGACGCACTCTAGACTGCCAGTTCAAAATGCCATTCCCAGGTTAAGCCCGGGGATTTCACATCTTGCTTAACAATCCGCCTGCGCACGCTTTACGCCCAGTAATTCCGATTAACGCTCGCACCCTACGTATTACCGCGGCTGCTGGCACGTAGTTAGCCGGTGCTTCTTCTGCCGGTACCGTCATTAGCACGCTATGTTAGAGCGTACCGTTTCGTTCCAGCTGAAAGAGCTTTACAACCCGAAGGCCTTCTTCACTCACGCGGAATGGCTGGATCAGGGTTGCCCCCATTGTCCAAAATTCCCCACTGCTGCCTCCCGTAGGAGTCTGGACCGTGTCTCAGTTCCAGTGTGGCGGATCATCCTCTCAGACCCGCTACTGATCGTCGCCTTGGTAGGCCATTACCCCACCAACCAGCTAATCAGACGTCGGCCGCTCGAATAACGTGAGGTCTTGCGATCCCCCACTTTCCCCCTCAGGGCGTATGCGGTATTAGCACAGCTTTCGCTGCGTTATCCCCCATTACTCGGTACGTTCCGACGCATTACTCACCCGTTCGCCACTCGCCACCAGGAGCAAGCTCCCGTGCTGCCGTTCGACTTGCATGTGTAAAGCATTCCGCCAGCGTTCAATCTGAGCCAGGATCAAACTCTTCAGTTCAATACCTGCTATTACTTCAAATACTTCAGTCGCTCAACTCAAACTCACGCCGCTAAATTAATAACGACGCTTCATTCAAGTGTGAGCATTTATGCTAGCTGTCAGACCAACCTAAGTCAGCCCAACTACCGCAACAACACCCACACCTATCGGCTGTAAATTGTTAAAGATCAATC
>JAIBEL010000026.1 GCA_019459285.1 Rhizobium sp.
TCATCCCATTCGCCCTGGCGGGCGGCATTCAGCATGCTGCCGGTCAGTTCGGAGAGCGATTCATAGGTGGTGAGGATTTCGTGGCTGGTCATGAAAGTCTCCGGTTCAAGCGGCGATGGAATGTTGGAGGGGGACGGCAGGGGTTTGGCCGGTGGCGCCGATCTGTTTCCAGGCGTCATGAAGTTCACGCAACAACCCCAGCACTTCTTCCAGCGGCTCGGTCTGGTTTTTGAGATGGGCGAGCATCAGGCGCTTGCCCATGTAGTCATACAGGGCGTCGAGCTGCATCGCGAGTTTGCCTCCCTGGCGGGTATCGAGTGCAGCGCGCAGGCCTTCCAGAATGATGGTGCTGGCCTTGGTGATGGCGGCCGATTTCTTGACCAGATCGCCTTCATTCATGTGCCGGATCGCCATCCGCACCGAAAGTTCGGCCCCCTCGTACAGCATGATGATGAGCTGATGCGGATTGGCGGCCATCACGCCGGTTTCGAGACCGACGTTGGCGTAGGCGTTGGCGGCAATTCTGGATTGTGTGTACACGTCTTCCTCCTGGTTTATTTATGCGGACGGCCGACGGGGCAGTCACGTGGCGCGGCCGGAATGATGCAGGCGGCGCTCATTTGGACGAGGTGCTGCTCAGCTGCTGGGTCAGGTATGTGCTGGTGGAATTCATGCGGCTCAGCAGGAGGTTCAGGTTGGTATATTCGGCCGTGTATTTTTTCTGCAGGGCCGTCATCTGGTTTTCCAGCCGGTCGATTTCGTCGTTGCGGTCCTGGACGTATTTGTTGAGACTCTGGGTGCGCGTGTCGATCAGGCCGCCGGGACCGAGCGTGGACTGGGCCCAGTCGGCCAGCCGGGTGGCGAAGCCCGTCGACGACGAGAACAAATTGGTCACATCGCTGAAATTGGCCGAGATGGCGTTGTTGAGCTTGCTGCTGTCCAGGCTCAGCGAACCGTCCTTCTGGAATGCGATGCCGACCTCGGCAAGCGAGGTCAGGGTGCCGCCACTGGCGGGCGTATTGAAAATGCCGCGCAACTGGTCCTGCATGACGCGCAAGGTGCCGTCGCCCGCCAGAGCGCCCCCTGCCGAGCCATTGGTGGCGTAGGCGGAGCGGGACTTGATCTGGCTGGCCAGTGCGTTGTAGGCATCGACGAATCCGGAGGCCGCGGTGTTGATCGCCGTGGTGTCGCGTGCGACCGTCAGGCTGGCTGGCGTGGCGGTGGTGTTCGTGAGCGTCAGCGTGACTCCCTGGATGGCCTCGCTCACCGTGTTGGATGCGCTGGTGATCACGATGCCATTCACCGTGAGATCGGCATTCTGGGCGGCGATGGTCTGGGTCAGGTTCTGCGTGCCGGCCGGGTCATAACCCAGCAGGCTGCCGATGGAGCCGTCGCCGCCGCTGGTGGTGATTTTCATGCTGTTGCTGGCACCGGAACTGCCGGAGGTCAGCGCCAGGCGGTAGGGCGTGCCCGACCCGTCGTTCACGATGGTCGCGGTCACGCCCATGGCAGCAGAGTTGATCGCGTCGCGTATGCCTTCCAGGGTGTTGTTGGTGCTGTCGATGGTGATGCTGGCGGTGCCGTTGCCGTTCGATGTGAAGGCCGCGCCGCTGTATACCCCGTTGGTCAGGGTGCCGCCGCCGATAGTGCCGAAGTCGAACGTGACCGTGGTGGCGGTGCCGTTGCCGATGGCGGCGGTGCTGCTGGCCTGTCCTGCGGCAACCAGACTCTGCGACTGCGCCAGCTTGCTCACCTCGACCGTGTAGTTGCCGGGCACGGCGGTGCTGCCCGCCGTGGCGGAAAAGACGCTGGGATCGGAGGGCGTGGCGGCGAGTTTCTGCAGAGTGGTGCCCAGATTCTGGGCTGCGGTCTGGAAGCTCGAGACCAGGCCGCTCAGGGTGCCGAAGGAGGAGATCTTGGTCTGGTAGCTGGTTATCTGGGTATTGAGCGTGTCAATCGGACGCCGCTCGACGGCCATCAACTGCGAGACGAGGGTGGGAACATCAAGTGCGGTCGTGGTCGACGAAGTAATGGCCATGATGAATCTCCTGACTCAAGCCTTTTGTTTCAGCAGCAGACCTTGCTGGAATTGTTCGATTCCACGTGAAATCGCAAGGGTTTCTTCGGACGGAAATTGGCGAATCAGTTGACCTGTGCTGGTGTCCACCATCTTGACCACGACTTTTTTTGTGTCGTTGTCCACGCTGAACTCGAGGTTCTGGTTCGATTGCTGCATGGCTTTGTTGAGCGTTTCCACGGCGTTTTTCAGTTCTGCCGCGGAAGGCTGCTGGGGAACATTGTTGGCCTGGGTGTCGGCGACAACCTTGGATTCGGTATGGGCGGCGCCATGGGCGCGCGCGGCCGGGAGCGCGGCCTGATTCATGAGGGGGGTGTTCTGGATAATCATCGCGATATCCTTCATGTCAAATCCCCAACCGACTGCTTCGGTTGGGGGTGTCTCCTGTCAAAAACCGCTTAACGCAGCAGGGTCAGCACGGTTTGCGGCGTCTGATTGGCCTGCGCCAGGACTGCGGTACCGGCCTGTTGCAGGATGTTGTTCTTGGCCTGGGCAGACGTTTCGGCAGCGTAGTCGGTATCCATGACGCGGCTGTAGGAAGCCGAGTAGTTCACCGAAGCGGTCTGCAGCGTGGCCACGGCGGAAGCCAGCGACGACATGTCGGCGCCGAACTTGGCACGAGCGGTGCCGATGGCGGTCAACTCGGTGTCGAATGCAGCCAGGTTGGAGAAGGACGTCGCAGCGGTGAAGGTGCCGCCCGTGCCGCCGGCCGTGCCGCCGCTTTCGTCCACCGTCACCGCAGTGCTGGCGGTGACCAGGCCATCGATACGGCCATTTTCAGCAATGAGCGCAACCGCTTCCTGATTGGTGACCGCGCCGGTCTGCACATAGATTTCACGCAGGCGCTGGGTGTTTTCAGTGATCTGGGCCAGGTAGCCGTCGGAGATCTGGGCCTTGGAAATGCCGTCGTTGGCATTGCGAATGTTCATGTTCGCACCGCGGATCTTGGAGTCGTAGCCGGTTGCGATCGAGAGGCCGGTCGCATCGTCGGCCGCGCTGTTGATGCGCAGGCCGGAAGACAGGCGTTGCTGGGCGGTTTGCAAAGCGATCGCCGATTTGTTCAGTGCAGCGCCAGCAAAGAGAGCGCCTACGTTGGTGTTGATTACTTGTGCCATGTTGTTTCTCCTTAAGTGGGTCGATGGTTCCGGCTTCTATGCCCCAAAGGGTGCTCTGGTGCCGTCAACGTTGGTCTGCCCGTTGGGGCTACATGAACCGCCGTTGTGTGAGGAATCGTCGGGGGTTGGAGAAAGTTAAGGCTGCTGCTTCAAAAATCTGCATGATCTTCACTCCTCGGCCTTCACAGGCGCGTCCGAAGCTAGGCAGACGCGGTTCTTGCCGCTGTGCTTGGCTTCGTACATGGCACTGTCGGCACGCGCGATGGAGGCTTCCTGCGATTCGCCGGGCACGCGCTGGGCGACGCCGGCGCTGAAGGTGATCAATACTTTTTCGTTGTTGTCGAGGAAGTATTTCTTGGTGAGGCTGCGCTGCAGGCGGGTGACGATGCGCGCGGCCTCGTCGAGCGGGGTGTTGGGCAGAATGATCAGGAATTCCTCGCCGCCCATGCGTGCGATATGGTCGGTGATGCGCAGTTCTTCCTTCGCGACCTTGACCAGGTGGATCAGGGCCTCGTCGCCGGTCTGGTGGCCACGCTTGTCGTTCAGCGCCTTGAAGTTGTCGACGTCGAGCACGGCGATGCTGAAGGGGGTGTCGTAACGGTCGGCGCGCGACGATTCGCGTGCGAATTCGTCGTCCAGGCCGCGCCGGTTGAGGCTGCGGGTCATCGGATCTTCGCGCACCAGGGCGCTCATCTGCGCGAGCTCGGTTTCCAGCTGCTTGATGCGGCTCTCCGCCTGCACGGCGGCGTCGCGCTCCCCGATCAGCTGTTCGTGGGCGCGCCGGGTGTCGGCCTGGGCGCTACGCGTTTCGTCCAGCAGGTTTTCGAGGATGCGATTCAGTTCCAGCACATCCTCGGTGTTGCGGATGCGCTCGATGTGGGTGGCGATCTTGCCCTGGTATTCGTCGTTGGCCGCCACGGCGTCCCGCATGCGGCTGACGAAGGTGGTCATGGTGGCTTTCAGCGTGGCGGTGGCCTCGCGCAGGCCGTGCTTGACCATGCTCTGCTTATAGATGACCTCCTTGAGCCGCTTCTCCGCTTCCTGCAGCGACTGGATCTGGAGCGGGCCTGCGATGACTTCCTCGACCATGTTGAGCTGGCCGCGCAGCCAGGTGTCGTCGTCCAGCAGTTCGCCGATGTTTTCGACCAGCAGCAGCAGGATGCGCTTGAGCATCTCCTGCTGCTGCTGGAGGTCGGGGGCCTGCATCTCGATGCCGACCCACAGGGATTTAAGTCCGGACGTGACGCTGCGCAAGGCCGATGCGCTGTTGGCATCGCGCACGGCGGTGGCGAGATGCTGGGCCTTCTCGGCCAGGCGCGGACTGTGCGACAGCTGGGTGACGACGCCGAATTCCAGGGTTTTGGCCAGCAGGTCACGCAGCAGGGCCAGGTTTTCCCCGCCGCCTCCGCTGCTTTCACCCTGCTGCTTGAGCTGCAGGGTGATCTGGCCCAGTTGTTTGCGACATTGCATCCAGTCGTTCTTGCGGATGGCCTGGTTCAGCGTTTCCACGGGTACAGCCAGTTCGGGGTGGTGCAGGTTGAGGTCCATCACCAGCCCGGACAGGGCGCTGGCGGCCGTGGCGGCGTTCGAGGCGGCAACGGGCTGGGCGCTCGGCCCGCCCACGATTTCCTCGTACAGCGTCTGATAGTTGTCCGGGGTGGGCGCGATCCGGCGCAGGGCCAGGCGGCGCAGGGTTTCGCGCGCGACTTCGGTCGGATTGGCAAGATTGATTTTGTCGTTTGGCTCAGCCATGTCGGCACTCAGGCCCGGGAAGGGCATTGACTATGCTTCGCATGGTAGGGCTGGCCCCGGCAGGATGAAGTCCGGATTAAGGCGGTAAAACCCCGGTATTTCTGAAGACAGCTGCAAGTTTCAAGTGACAAGTTGCAAGGGAAAACTTGAAACTTGCAGCGTGTGACTTGCTACTCAGTCCAGCAGCCCGTGCCTGATGGCGTAATGCGTCAGTTCGGCGTTGTTTTTCAACTGCATTTTCTGCAGCAGGCGGGCCCGGTACATGCTGATGGTCTTGACCGACAGGGCGAGCTTGTCGGCGATGGCGGTGACGGTGAGTCCCGAGGCGATCATGCACAGGGTCTGGTATTCGCGGTTGGACAAGGTCTCGTGCGGCAGGCCGGCGCGTTCGCCGCTGACCTGGCTGGCGAGTTCCTGGGCGACTTCGGCGCTGATGTATTTCTTGCCCGAGGCGACCAGGCGAATGGCGTCGACCAGCTGGTCGGGCGCGCTCTGCTTGTTGAGATAGCCCGCCGCGCCGGATTTCAGCGCCCGCACCGCATACTGGGTTTCCCGGTACATGGAGAGCATCAGCACCTTGATGCCGGGGTGTTCCTTTTTCATGAGCTCCAGCGTTTCCAGGCCGTTGCGGTCGGGCATGGAAATGTCCATCAGCACCATATCCCACGGTTCCAGGCGCGCCATCTGCAGGGCGCGGCTGGAACAGTCGGCTTCGCCGGCCACCACGATGTCCTCGACATCGGCCAGGATAAGCTTGAGTCCCTCGCGGACGATGGCGTGGTCGTCGACGATGAGGATCCGATAGGGTTTTGCGGTTGCCACGAACGTTCTCTGCTTGGTATTGGGACGATTATGCCGTCATTCCGCCGGATCGGGCACAGCGACGGCCAGGGGAATGCGCAGGCTGACCTGGGTGCCTTGCCGTTTGGCGGGCTGGACGGTGAGCTCGCCGCCCAGCGTGGCGGCGCGCTCGATCATGCCGAGTATGCCGAAGCCATGCCCGTTTTCTGGCGTGGGCTGGAGGCCGCGGCCATTGTCGGTCAGGGTGATCCGCAAGCTGTCCGGTTCCCGCACCAGTCTGAGTTTCACCCGAGTGGCGCGGGCGTGCTTGGCGACGTTGGTCAGCGCTTCCTGCACGATGCGGAAAGCGGCGATTTCCGCATCGGGGCCGAGCGGGATGGCTTCCTCGGGCGCACTGAATTCATGGGGAATATCGGTGTTGCGGGTAAAGCGCTGCAGTTGCCAGGCAATGGCGGGAACGATGCCGAAATCGAGCGCCGCCGGCCGCAGGTTGGAGGCGATCCGGTGCGCGGCCTCGAAGGTCTGGTCGACCACGTTGTCCAGGTAGGCCGTGCGCTGGATCAGCAGCGGCTGGTTGGGCGGGAGGTGCCGCATCAGCCAGGACAGCCCGATCTTGATGGTGGTGAGGTTGCCGCCCAGGTCGTCGTGCACCTCGCGGGCCAGATGCAGGCGCTCCTGTTCCTTGACCGCTTCGACGTGTGCGGCCAGCGCGCTCAACTGGGCCCGCGAACGCAGAAGTTCGGCCTCGGCCTGCTTGCTGTGCGTCATGTTCAGCATGATGCCGTCCCAGATCGTGCCGTCCTCGTCCTTGCGCTGGCTGACGCGTATCGCGACCCATTTCACATCCTTCCAGGCTTTCATCCAGATGCGGCCCTCCCAGTTGAAGGTCATGTGGCCGCCGTCGGCTTGCGCCAGCCGGGCCAGATAGTCGGGCCGGTCCTCCTCCAGGATCAGCTTGTAGAAGCGCTCGGGCTTGGCATGCAGGGCGGACGCCTTGATGCCGAGCAGCTGGGCGGATTGCTCGCTCACGTAGCGCAGCGTGGGCGGGGCGCCGGGCCGCCGCTGGATCTGGAACGCCATGCCCGGGATATGCGCCACGATCGCGTGCATGTCCGATACCGAATGCGCCAGGGCCTGCCGCGTGGCCTCGCGCTGGCTGACGTCATTGGCGATCCAGATGAAAACCGGCTTTTCGTGGTCGGCCGAGTACAGCATCCGGACCTCGACGGGGTATAGGGTGCCGTCCCGGCGGCGGCAGTGCACGCTGAGCGCGGTGCGGCGTTTTTTCCCATGCCTCAGCAGAGTGAGCAGGGTATGGAAGGCCTGCCTGTCCTCGGGAGGCAGAAAATCCAGCGGCGTCAGTTTTTGCAAGGCCCTGGGCTGGTAGTGCAGATTCTTGGCTGCTGCCGGATTGGCCTGGACGATCCGCAGGGTGTCGGCGTCGAACACCACCACCTCGGTTGCCGATTCCTGCAGGATGGCCTTGAGCAGGGTGCCTTCGTCGGCCGCTCTGGATGAAGCCATAAGTCTCCTCGATATTGGAACGATGGCGATCCGGTCGCCTCGGGCACATTATTATCGGCGCAAACGCGGATCCGGCCAGGCATCACTTGAAAGCGGACAATTCCCCCAGATCTACTAGGCTGATTAATGAGGGAATGCCGTATGTCTACCATCCGCCCCGCTGCCGTTGCGGGATTGTTCTACCCGGACAATCCGATCGAGCTCAAGCGTACCGTCGCCGGCCTGCTGGCCCATGCCGGGGCAGGGACAGCCCGGCCGGCGCCGAAGGCCCTGATCGTACCGCATGCCGGCTATATCTATTCCGGTGCCGTTGCCGCCAGCGCCTTTTCGGCATTGGCCGATCTGCGCGGCCGCATCCGCCGGGTGGTGCTGCTCGGTCCCGCTCACCGCGTTCCCGTCCGCGGGCTGGCACTGCCCGAGGCAGATCGTTTTGCCACCCCGCTTGGCGAAGTCCCGCTGGACTGCGCGGGCATGCAGGCGCTCGCCGGACTGCCGCAGGTGGTGCGCAGCGCGGCGGCGCACCAGATGGAACATTCGCTGGAAGTGCAGTTGCCCTTCCTGCAGCAGGTGCTGGGCGACTTCCAGTTGCTGCCGCTGGCGGTGGGCGACGCCAGCGCCGCCGAGGTGGCCGAGGTGTTGGAGCAGGTGTGGGGTGGCGACGAGACGCTGATCGTGATCAGTTCCGATCTGTCGCATTTCCTGCCTGATGCGCTCGCCCGCCAGGTGGATGGCGAGACCGTCAAGGCTATCCTGGCGCTGAATCCGCATCTCAACCACGAGCAGGCCTGCGGCGCGACGCCGGTCAACGGCCTACTGCTGGCTGCCAAACGGCATGGCTTGCACCCGGTCGCGCTGGACGTGCGCAACTCCAGCGACACCGCAGGCGATCCCGAACGGGTGGTCGGCTACGCCGCCTTCGCTTTCCGGCCGGAGGCCGATAGCGACCGGCCGGATGCGGAGAAGGGCACGACCCTGTTGAAGCTGGCGCGTGCGGAAATTGCCTCGAAGCTGGGCCACCCGGGCGCGGCATCCACGCAGTCCGATTGGCTGGCCAAACCAGGCGCGACCTTCGTCACCCTGACCCGGCAGGGCGAGCTGCGCGGCTGCATCGGTACGCTGGAGGCGCATCGCCCGCTCGGTGTCGACGTGCGCGAGAACGCAGTGGCGGCGGCGTTCCGCGACCCGCGCTTCATGCCGCTATCGCGCGCCGAATTCGACGGGATCCGGGTCGAGGTATCGCTGCTGTCACCGACCGAGCCGCTGACGGTGGACGATGAAGCGGCAGCGCTCGCCGCTTTGCGCCCGCACGTCGACGGCGTGGTGTTCGAGTATGGCCACTACCGCAGTACCTTTCTGCCGCAGGTGTGGGAACAACTGCCGGAGCCGGCCGAATTTCTGGCCCACCTGAAACGCAAGGCCGGACTACCCACGGATTTCTGGGCGGAGCAGGTGAAGCTGTCGCGCTACACGGTGAGCAAGTGGAAAGAGGAGGGGCCGCATGAGCAGTGAGCCTCGGCACGTGCGAACGACCGTGAATGCGGCCGCCACCGACGCGCTATCCGATGTCCTCCACGTCATCCTGAAAGAGGTGGCCATATGAGCAGTGAGCCTCGGCACGTGCGAACGACCGTGAATGCGGCCGCCACCGACGCGCTATCCAATGCCCTCCACGTCCTTTTGAAGAGATGGCCGCATGAGCATTCCTGAATCGCACACCCCCGCGCGCTGGTGGCATGCGCTGCCCGACGGCCGCATCCAGTGCGACCTCTGTCCGCGCGACTGCAAGTTGCACGAGGGCCAGCGCGGTCTGTGCTTCGTGCGCAAGATGGAAGGCGGGCAGATGGTGCTCACGACCTATGGCCGCTCATCCGGGTTTTGCGTCGATCCCATCGAGAAGAAGCCGCTGAATCACTTCTATCCTGGCTCGTCGGTATTTTCTTTCGGCACCGCAGGCTGCAACCTCGCCTGCAAGTTCTGCCAGAACTGGGACATTTCAAAATCGCGCGCGACCGACACCATGGTCGATCAGGCGATGCCGGACGAAATAGCCCGGGCGGCCGAGGCGGCCGGCTGCAAGAGCGTGGCCTTCACCTACAACGACCCGGTGATCTTCGCCGAATACGCGATGGACGTCGCCGACGCCTGCCATGCGCGCGGCCTCAAGACCGTCGCGGTCACCGCCGGCTACATCCACGAAGAACCGCGGCGCGAGTTCTATGCCAAGATGGATGCGGCCAATGTCGATCTCAAGGCCTTTACCGATGACTTTTATTTCAAGCTGACCGGCGCGCGCCTGCAGCCGGTGCTCGACACGCTGGTTTATCTCAAGCGCGAAACCGACGTCTGGTTCGAGATCACCACGCTGTTGATTCCCGGCCACAACGATTCCGACGCCGAGCTGGAGGCGATGAGCCAGTGGATCCTGCGCGAACTCGGCTCCGAGGTGCCGCTGCATTTCTCAGCCTTCCACCCCGACTGGAAAATGCAGGACGTGCCACCCACGCCTGCCTCGACGCTGAGCCGCGCGCGCGACATCGCGTTGAAGGCCGGACTGCATTACGTCTACACCGGCAATGTGCACGACACTGCGGGCGGCACCACCGCCTGCCCGACCTGCCACGAAGCCCTGATCGTGCGCGACTGGTATCGCATCGACCATTACAGTGTCACGCCCGATGGCCATTGCCCGCACTGCGGCCGCGCCATCGCTGGCCGTTTCGGCGCGTTCAGCCATCCCTTCGGCAACCGCCGCATCCCGATCGCCATGCACCGGGAGGGCCGGGCATGAGTACCGCCACCCTGGTCCACATCCCGGCCGGCGGTGTCACGGTCGAGGGCATGCTGGAGATTCCCGACGGCGCCATCGGGCTGGTGCTGTTCGCCCATGGCAGCGGCTCGTCGCGTCATTCTCCTCGCAACAACTACGTTGCCGGCGAGTTGCGCGCAGCCGGCGTCGGCACGCTGCTGATGGATCTGCTGACCCCTGAAGAGGACCGCGATTATTCCCTTCGTTTCGACATCGACCTGTTGACCCAGCGGCTGCTGGAGGCGGCGGACTGGGTCGGTTCGCAGGAAGCCACGAAGCATTTTCCGCTTGGCTTTTTCGGTGCCAGCACGGGTGCCGCCGCGGCGCTCGAAGCCGCCGCAGCACTGGGCGACCGGACCCGCGCCGTGGTGTCGCGCGGCGGCCGGCCCGACCTCGCCAGCGAGCAGGCACTGTTGAGGGTGAGCGCGCCGACGCTGCTGCTGGTAGGCGGCTACGACGACGGCGTGATCGATCTCAACCAGCTGGCCTACGACCAGCTGCGCTGCGAGAAGGAGATGGTGATCGTGCCCGGCGCCACTCACCTGTTCGAGGAACCCGGCACGCTGGAGGCAGTGGCGATGCGGGCGGAAGGGTGGTTTGCGGAGCATCTTCCGCGCAAGGCACGATGAGCGTGCGGGTGGCCGCCTGATAACGGGCGTGGCATGATGGCACATGCCGGATGCCTTTCCCAACGCCGTTTTCGTCGCCCGCAGCCTGACCAAGATCTACCGCATGGGCGAGGTCGAGGTGCAGGCCCTGCGCGGCATCGACCTCACGCTCTATCGCGGTGAACTGGTGGTGCTACTCGGCCCGTCGGGCAGCGGCAAGTCCACCCTGCTGAATATCCTCGGCGGCCTCGACGTGCCGAGCGGCGGCGAAGTCTATTACCTGGATCACAAGCTGACCGGCGCGAGCGAGGCGGACCTCACCCGTTTCCGCCGCGAACACGTCGGCTTCGTGTTCCAGTTCTACAACCTCATCCCTAGCCTCACTGCGCGCGAGAACGTCGCCGCAGTGACCGAGATTTCGTCCGCGCCGATGCGGCCCGAGGACGCGCTTGGCCTGGTCGGGCTGGGCAACCGGCTCGACCATTTTCCAGCCCAGCTTTCCGGCGGCGAGCAGCAGCGCGTGGCGATCGCCCGCGCCGTCGCCAAGAACCCGGCGGTACTGTTGTGCGACGAGCCGACCGGCGCGCTCGATTCGGCCACCGGCGTGGTGGTGCTGGAAGTGCTGGAAAAGGTGAACCGCGAACTCGGCACGCTGACCGTGCTGATCACCCACAACGCTGGCATCGCCGACATGGCCGACCGGGTGATCCGCCTGTCCGACGGCCGGATCGCCGATATCCACGAGAACGCCGCCAAGAAGCCGGCGCGCGAACTGGCCTGGTGAACCATGCCTGCCGTCCTGCCGCTTCCTCCGGATTTCTGGCAGTCCCCGCTAGGGGAACTGCAGGCGCAGCTCGGCAGCGCACCTGAAGGCCTGAGCGAGGCGGAGGCCGACGACCGGCGCCGCACCTACGGGGCCAACCTGCTGCGTCCGCGCGCCGAACGGGCGTGGGTCCTGCAGTTCCTGGCCCACTTCAGGAATCCATTGGTGCTGGTGCTGCTGGCAGCCAGTGCGATTGCCGGGATGCTCGGCGACATGAAGAGCTTCGTCGTCATCACAGGCATCGTGCTGATGAGCGTGACCCTGGATTTCTTCCAGGAGTATCGCGCCAGCCGCGCCGTCGAGAAGCTGAGGCACACGGTGGCCTTGCGCGCGGCGGTGATACGCGGCGGTCAGGTGCGCGAGATTCCCGTCGCCGAACTGGTTCCCGGCGACGTGGTGGCGCTTGCGGCTGGTGACCTGGCGCCGGCGGACGGGCGCGTGCTGGACGCGCGCGACCTGTTCGTCAACCAGGCCCTGCTGACCGGCGAATCCTACCCGGTAGAAAAGCGCGCGCAGGACGCCTTGCCTGGCACCGACATGACCGCCGCGACCAATGCGCTGTTCCTCGGCACCTCGGTCATCAGCGGGTCCGGGCGCATGCTCATCGTCCGCACCGGCTCCGCGACGGCGCTGGGGCAAATTGCCGACACCCTGACGCAACGCCCGCAGGCCACGGCCTTCGAGCGCGGCACGCAGGCCTTCGGCGCCCTTATCCTGCGCCTCACCGTGATCCTGGTGCTGACGGTGCTGCTGATCAACGCGGCGTTCCACCGCCCGCTGTTCGAGTCCTTTCTGTTCGCCGTTGCGCTGGCGGTGGGCCTGACGCCGGAGCTGCTGCCGATGGTGCTGTCGGTCACTCTGTCGCAGGGCGCGATGCGGCTGGCGCGGCGGGGCGTCATCGTGAAGCGGCTCTCGGCAGTGCAGGAGCTGGGGGGCATCGACGTGCTGTGCACCGACAAGACTGGCACGCTGACCGAAGGCCACATCCGGCTGGAGCGTCACATCGATGCCCTCGGCCGCGACAGCGAACGCGTGCTGGAACTCGCCTACCTCAACAGCCAGTTCGAAACCGGCATCCGCAGCCCGCTCGACGAGGCGATTCTGGCGCACACCCACATCGACGTCAGCCCCTGGCGCAAGATTGACGAGGTGCCGTTCGATTTCGAGCGGCGGCGGGTCTCGGTGCTGCTGGAGCGTGCCGCGGAGCGCAGTCTGTTCGTGAAGGGCTCGCCGGAAGACGTGCTGCGGCTGTGCACCCGGTATGAAGATGCGGACGCGCTGCCGCTCCTCGACGACGCGGCGCGTCAACGCATCCTGGCCCTGTTCGAGGAACTGAGCCGTGACGGATTCCGGGTGCTCGGCATCGCCTGGCGCCCGACCCCGCCGCATCAGGATCACGCCGTGGTCACCGACGAGAGCGAACTGGTGTTCTGCGGCTTCGCGGCGTTTCTCGATCCGCCGAAAGCCAGCGCGGCGCCGGCGCTCGCCGCACTGGCGGCCGGCGGCGTGGCGGTGAAGATCGTGAGCGGCGACAACGAACTGGTCGCGCGCTACATCTGCGACAAGCTGGGCGTGACGATCATCGGCGCACTCAACGGCAGCGATATCCAGGCCATGAGCGATCCCGCCCTGCACGCGCAGGTGGAGCGGGTCAACCTGTTCTGCCGCGTCACGCCCGCGCAAAAAACGCGGATTATCGAAGCATTGCGGGCACGCGGCCACGTGGTGGGCTTTCTCGGCGACGGCATCAACGACGCGCCGGCGCTGCACGCGGCCAACGTCGGCATCTCGGTCGACAGCGCGGTCGACGTTGCCAAGGAGGCGGCCGACCTGGTGCTGCTGGAGCACGACCTGAACGTGCTGCAGGAAGGCGTGCGTGAAGGCCGGCGCACCTTCGGCAACGTCACCAAGTACATCATGATGGGGACCAGTTCCAACTTCGGCAACATGTTCAGCATGGCCGGCGGCACGCTGTTCCTGCCTTTCCTGCCGATGCTGCCGATCCAGATCCTGCTCAATAATTTTCTCTACGACCTGTCGGAGATTGCCATCCCGCTCGACCGGGTGGACGAGGATACGCTGGCCCGCCCGCGGGTGTGGGACATGGACTTCATCCGCAGTTTCATGCTGACGCTGGGGCCGGTGAGTTCGGTGTTCGACTTCCTGACTTTCTTCGTGATGCTCAAGGTGTTCCAGGCGAACGAGGCGCTGTTCCACACCGGCTGGTTCATCGAGTCCATCGCCACCCAGGTGCTGGTCATTTTCATCATCCGCACCCGCGGCAGCCCGCTCACCAGCCGGCCCAATGTCTGGCTGGTAGTGCTGTCGATTGCGGTGGTGGCGGTGGCGGCGCTGCTGCCCTGGCTGCCGTTCGCCGGCGAGCTGGGCTTCGTGCCTCCACCGCCTGCGTTCTACGCGGTGCTGGCCGGCATCGTCACCGCCTATCTCGCGGTCATGCTGTGGGCCAAGCAGTTGTTCTACCGGCACTGGGAACGGCGTCATCCGCGATGAACGCGCTCGATCGCAAGCTCTTCCGGGACCTCTGGCACATGCGCGGCCAGGTGGTCGCGATCGCCGCGGTCATCATGGGCGGCGTCGCCACCATGGTGATGTCGCTTTCCACCTACGATTCGCTGGTCGGCACGCGCGACCGCTTCTACGGCGAATACCGCCTCGCCGACGTGTTCGCCGGCCTCAAGCGCGCGCCCGAGCCGGTGGCGGAACGGCTCGCCGCGCTGCCGGGGGTGGAGCGTCTGGAAACGCGCGTGCGGGCCGGCGTGAAGCTGGAAGTGGCCGGGTTTTCCGATCCGATCACCGGCCTGATCCTGTCCCTGCCCGACGTCGGTGAGGCACAGCTCAACCGCCTGTACTTCAAGCGCGGGCGCACGGTCCAGCCCTGGAGCACCGACGAGGTGGTGGTGTCCGACACCTTTGCCGACGCCCACCACCTGCAGCCCGGCGACACGCTCGCCGCCATCATCCACGGCAAGCGCAAGACGCTCACCATCGTCGGCGTCGCGGTGTCGCCGGAATATGTCTACCAGATCGCCCCCGGCGCCATGTTCCCCGACTTCAAGCGCTACGGTGTGCTGTGGATGGCGCGCAACGCGCTCGGCATCGCCTACGACATGAAGGGCGCCTTCAACCAGGTCAGCCTGACGTTGGCGCGCGACGCCAACGAGCAGGACGTCATCGACCGTGTCGACGCGATCCTGGCCGACTACGGCGGCACCGGTTCCTATGGACGCAAAGACCAGTTTTCCAACCGCTTCCTCAGCGAGGAGCTGAAGCAGCTGCGGACCATGGCCACCATCTTCCCGGCCATCTTCCTCGGCGTCGCCGCCTTCCTGCTCAACGTGGTGCTGAGCCGGCTGATCGCGCTGCAGCGCGAGCAGATTGCCATCCTCAAGGCGTTCGGCTACAGCTATGCGGCAATCGGCACGCACTACGTCAAGATGGTGCTGCTGATGGCCTTGCTCGGCGTCGCGGCCGGGGTAGCGCTCGGCACCTGGTTCGGCCAGGGGTTGTCGCATGTCTACAGCGAAACGACCTTCCGCTTTCCCTATCTGGACTACCGGCTGCAGCCGGGCACGGTGCTGATCGCGCTGGCGGTGTCGGCGCTGGCGGCGGTCAGCGGCACGCTGGTGTCGGTCATGCGCGCCGTGCGGCTGCCGCCGGCCGAAGGCATGCGCCCGGAGATGCCGGCGCGCTACCGCACCAGCCTGGCCGAACGCCTCGGCCTGCAGCGCTGGCTCGCCGCGCCGTCGCGGATGATCCTGCGCCATATCGGGCGGCGTCCGCTGAAGTCGCTCTTGACCGTGCTCGGCATCGCCTGTGCCTGCGGACTGATGATGGTGGGCAACTACCAGAAGGGCGCGATCGATTTCATGGTCGACGTGCAGTTCCGTCAGGCCTCGCGCGAGGATCTCGCACTGGCGTTCATCGATCCGACCTCCGGCCGGGCGCTGCACGAGCTCGCCGCGCTGCCTGGCGTCGACTTCGTCGAAGGCTATCGCGACGTGCCGGCGATCCTGCGTTTCGGTCAGTATCGTCACCGCGCCGCGCTGTTCGGCATCCAGCCGGAAGGCCGGCTGCACCGTTCGCTCGACAGCCGGCTGAAGCCGGTGGCGGTGCCGTCGGGCGGCGTGGTGCTCACCGATTACCTGGCGAACGACATCCTGCACGTGAAGCCGGGCGACATGCTGACGGTCGAGGTGCTGGAAGGCAGCCGGCCGGTGCGGCAGGTGCCGGTGCTGGGCATCACCCAGCAGTATCTGGGCGTGTCGGCCTACATGCAGAAGGACTCGGTGAATGCCCTGATGCGCGAGGGCAATACGGTGACCGGCGCCTATCTCGCGGTGGAACCGGGCACCGAGCCCGAACTGTACGCCAGGCTGCACGACCGCCCGCGCGTGCTCGGCATGGTCGCCAACAAGACGGCGATCCAGAGCTTCTACGCCACCATCGGCGAGTTCATCCTGTTCTACAACCTGGTGGCCACGGTGCTTGCCGGCGCCATCGGTTTTGGCGTGGTCTACAACAGTGCGCGCATCGCGCTGTCGGAGCGCGGGCGCGAGCTCGCCAGCCTGCGCGTGCTGGGCTTCACCCGTGGCGAGATCGCCTATATCCTGCTGGGAGAACTGGCGCTGCTGACGCTGGCGGCGATTCCGGTCGGCTTCCTGGTCGGCGTCGGCCTGGTCGGCATCCTAGTGGTGGCGTTCCAGAGTGAGCTCTACCGGCTGCCGCTCATCCTGACACCGGAAAACTACGCCATGGGGGCGAGCGTCGTCATCGTCTCGGCGCTGCTGTCCGGGTTGTTGCTATGGCGACGTCTTGGCCGGCTGGATCTGGTGGCGGTTCTGAAAACACGCGAATAGGAACAACAACAGCTATGCGGCTACGCGCAAAAATCGGAATGCTCGCCACCGCCGCGGTGGTGGCGCTGGGCCTCGTGATCGGCTTCATGCTGCGTCCGGTGCCGGTCGACGTCGCCGAGGTGAAACGGGCGCCGCTCACGGTGACGGTGGAGGAGGAAGGCAAGACCCGGGTGCGCGAGCGCTATCTGGTGTCGGCACCGGTCGCCGGCTACGCGCGGCGCATCGATCTCAAGGCCGGCGATGTGGTTGCCGCCGGCCAGGTTCTCGCGGTGATCGAGCCAGCGCGCTCGGTGGCACTCGATCCGCGCACCCGCGTGCAGGCTCAGGCGCAGGTCAGCGCCGCGCAGGCCGCGCTGGTGGTGGCGCAGGAAAATGCGCGCGCCGCCGCCGCCGCCGCGCAACTGGCGCAGCAGGAGCGCATCCGCGCCGAATCGCTGCGGCAGTCGAACTTCGTCTCCGCGCAAGCGCTCGACACGGCCCGCACCGAGGAAACCCGTGCCCGCGCGGCGGAGCAGGCCGCGCAGTATGAGGTCAGGGTGGCGCGGTTCGACCTGGAGACGGCGCGCGGGGCGGCCGCCAGCACCACGCATCTGCAGGCCGGCGGTGCGGCCGACGCGCTGCAGGTGCATGCGCCGTTGGCTGCACGCGTGCTCAGGGTGCAGCACGAAAGCGAAGGCCCGGTGGCGGCCGGCCAACTCCTGCTCGAACTCGGCGATCCCGAAAGCCTGGAAGCCGAAGTGGAGGTGCTGTCCACCGATGCGGTGAAAATCGCAACCGGTTCGAAAGTGATGCTGGATCGCTGGGGTGGCGACCGGACCATCGAGGGCACGGTGCGCGTCGTCGAGCCGGGCGGCTTCACGAAAATCTCAGCGCTCGGCGTCGAGGAGCAGCGGGTGCGCGTCATCGTCGACTTCACTTCGCCGCGCGAGGCGTGGGCACGACTCGGCGACGGCTACCGGGTGGAGGCGCGTTTCGTCCTGTGGGAGGGCAGGGACGTGCTGCAACTGCCGACCAGCGCATTGTTTCGGCTCGGCTCGGGGTGGGCGGCATTTAGGCTGGAGGGTCGACACGCCCGCCAGACACCGGTCGAAATCGGCCAGCGTGCCGGGCTGGCGACCCAAGTACTGTCGGGGCTCAAGGCTGGCGACCGGGTGGTGGCGCATCCGGACGAAACGATCCGTGACGGTGTGCGCGTGAAGCCGCGCTGACGCTCAAGCCTGCTTGAGGATGGCCTCGACTTCGGCGTCGTCGATCTGCGGAAAGTCCGTATAGAACTGCCCCACCGCCTGGAAGGACATCGGCGTCGACAGGCACACCACCTCGTCCGCATAGGGGCGGATCTTCTCCACCGTGTCGGCCGGGGCCACCGGCACCGCGCAGATCAGGCGCGCCGGTTTCTTGTCGCGCAGCGCATGCAGCGCGGAAATCATCGTTGCACCTGTCGCCAGCCCGTCATCGACCACGATGACGATGCGCCCGGCGGGGTCGATCGGCGGGCGCAGCGGCGTGTACTGTGCCCGCCGTTTCTTGATGACATCGAGCTGGGCTTGTCTTTCCTGCGCGAGATAGGTCGGTGTACCGCCGACCGACTCCGCGTAGTCGGCCACATACGTCCAGCCCGATTCGTCGATCGACCCGATGGCGAATTCAGGATTGAAGGGTGCGCGCAGCTTGCGAACCAGCACCACGTCGAGCTCACCTTCGAGGGCCCGGGCGAGCTGCTGCCCCATCGGTACGGCACCGCGCGGAATGGCGAGGATGAGAGGATTCTGGCCTTTGTACGAGGCCAAGGCCGTCGCGAGACGCTCGGCTGCCTGATGGCGGTTGGCGAAAGCCATAGTTAACCCCTATTCGCTTTAATGTTTTTATCTTAGTTGCAATAACGACAAGCGCGCGATGCCATGAGCCATTTCCTGTATGGACAGGAAGGTGGAACGTTTCCTTTTCTCCATGCCTGGGCTGTTCCAGAAAACGTGGGACAAGCCATTGATGTTCCGTATTGAAACATCATGAAACGCCGATTGGAGGAATGAGGGCTCACCGCGGCGCGTATGCGGGGGGTTGGACAGTGGCACAGTCATTGCTGACAGGTTGGACGGTACATATTGGAACGGCTGCCCATACTGATCATGCTGCACGCCATCATTGGTTGCACTGCGTTGTTTTGTCTATTGACTGGTCTGCAACAGCAGGCATGGGCGCATTCCGATTCGTCCATGTTTAGCGCGCCTGCCGCGGCCCATCATCATGACGATGAAGAGGCGGAGCCGGCGAAGCTTTATCCGGCCAAGGTATCGATCGATCCCCGTCATATGGTGAGTGTGGTAATCAAGATCAACGCCCGCATGACCAATCTCCGCAACGTGTATGTCGGGAAAAGAGTGAGCCGGGGCGAGGTACTGGGCGAGATAGAAAGCGCCGAACTGGAGACGGTGCAGGCTACCTATCTGGGCTTGTTTGCCAACATGGATGCTGTCCGGGCATTTTCCATGACCAGCGAAGAGAAGATGGTCGATGCGCGCATGAATCTGCTCTGGCGCGGCATGTCGGAGGAGGATGTCAAACGTCTGGAAGCAACACGCCAGCCGCTCAAGCGGATCAAGATCAAGGCCCCGGCCTCGGGCTACCTGTATAGCCTGAATGTGGTCAACAACCAGATTCTCAATGCCGGCACACAGGGCGGCCAATACGCGACCAGTGGCACCACGATCGCCACGATCGCTCAGCCTGGCGCAATCGTGGTGGAAGCGAGTTTGCCGGTAAGCGAGGCTTCGGCGATCAAGCCGGGACAGTCTGCCAAGGTCTACGTGACTGATCCAGCCAAGGGGCGGATGGCGGTGGCCGCGAAGGTGCAGCGTGTGTATGCCTTTGTGAACCCAGTCAACCAGAGACAGTGGGTGCGGCTACAAGTTTTCAGTGAGCCTGAGCGTCTGGGTCTGCTGAATGGGGTGGTGGCAACGGTCAGTTTTTCGGGGAACGCGCATGTTCATTAAGGTGGTATTGGCGCTTCCCATTGTTTTGCTTGCGCTGAGTATGTCCGCTCGGGTTCATGCGCATGGCGACTCTGGGGTATTCGAACAGACCGTCGAACGCAGCCGTGCAGCCAGCGAGGTCAGGCTGCCCTCGGGCGTGCGTGACATTGGAGACGTTATCACGCTCGCATCGGTCAGGGCCGATGCTCCTGCCAAACGGCTGAGGACTTACGGCCAGATCGTGCCCAATGCCGAGGCGGTTCTGGATGTAAATACTGTCGTCAGCGGCCAGATTGTTCAGGTGTTCGTGCGCCCCGGCGACAGCGTGAGAAAGGGACAACCGATGGTGTCCATTTTCAATCCCGAGTTCATCACGACCCAGAAGGGGTATTTGCAATTCCTGCAGAACGAAGAGCGGCTTCAGGTTCTTCGCGAAGAGGGACGTCTGCCGAACTATCTCAAGGATGCCAAGGAGAACCTGCGCTGGTGGGGGATGACCGATCCCCAGATCACCGCGTTGATCGACAGGGGGACAGTGGTGGAACACCTCATTCTGGAGGCCCCCACCGATGGATTCGTCACCGACATGTTCGTGCAGCCCGGATCGCTGATCAATGCAGGAGACCGCACCATGAAGCAGTTCGTGGTGATAGGAAAGTCGGTGGCGCGCATGGTGTCCAGCAAGCAGTCATTGTGGGTGGAAGGCTATGTCTATGCTGGCCAGGAGGCCCTGCTGCGGCCAGGCATCAAGGTCGAGGTCGCCTTGCCCGGCGGCGTAAGGATGCAGCGCCCGATATCCGAGGTGGTGCCGGGTATCGATCCCCGGACACAACGTGCCCGTTTCCTGCTGGATCTGGGGCGCAGCGTGCCTGGACTGGCCACCGGTCAGACGGTGGAGCTTGTGCTCGCCCTGGATGGCCGGGTGGGAATTTGGGTGCCGCGCCAATCGGTTCTGGGCCAGAAGCTGGATCCGGTTGTGTATGTGCAAGCTGCGCCCGGGCACTACCTGCGCAAGCCGATAGCAGTATTGGGCGAAACGGGGGATTGGCTCCAGGTGACGGGTGTCGGCCCGCGTGACCGGGTGGTGGTCGACGGCAAGATGATTCTGGAAGGGGTGTACCGCATATCCGGCAATCATGCCAGCGCCGCAAACGGCGACCACCATCACTGAGACGGATGAACGAAGATGTTTGATTGGGCAATCAAGTGGTCTCTCAAGAACCGGCTGGCCGTGGTGCTGCTTTATGTGTTGATGGCTGGCGCGTCGATCGCTGCCGCGTTGCACATGGCGGTGGATGTATTCCCGGAATTTGCGCCGCCGCAGGTGCAGATCCAGACTGAGGTGCCGGGCTACTCGACAAAAGACGTGGAAGGGCTGGTCACCCGGCCGATCGAGATCGTCCTGCAGGGAGCCCCGTATATCGATCAAATCCGATCCAACTCGTCGGTCGGCCTGTCGCGCATCACGATCACATTCAAATGGGGCGTCGATATTTATCGTGCCCGCCAGATCATCCAGGAGCGTTTGCAACTTGTACAGGGCCAGTTGCCCGAGTCGGCCCAGGCTCCCCAATTGATGCCGGTCACGTCGGCAGTGAGCTGGCTGCTCAAGTTCGCCCTGGTCGACTGGTCTGGCGAAAACCGCGAACACGAGCTGCGTACGCTGGCGGACTGGGATATTCGCAATCGTGTGCTGGCCCAGCCGGGCGTCGCGTCTGTGGTGGCAGTGGGTGGCGGGGTGAAGCAGTACCAGGTGATGCTTGATCCCATTCGCATGCGCAAGTACGACGTGTCCAGCGAAGAGGTGATGCAGGCCCTGCGCCGCGCCAATCTGGTGGCGTCGGGAGGGTTCGTCTATCCCACCAGTGAGGAGGAATATTTCATTCGCGTCAATGGCCGTGTGCGGAGCCTCCGCGATGTGGCCGAGACACTGATTGTCATGCGTGAAGGCCAGCCGATCCGGGTCGAGGATGTGGGGGAGGTGCGCTTTGGGAGCGAGGTCAAACGAGGCGATGGCCAGATCTTCGGCGGCCCGGCCGTGATCGGAACCGTTTCCAAGCTATGGGGTGCGGACACGCTGGAAACCACGCACAACGTCGAGAAGGCGCTGGCCAATCTGGCGCGCAGCCTGCCCGCGGATATTCAGCTGATTCCCGATGTATTCCGCCAGGCAAGTTTCATCGAGACTGCTATCGCCAATCTGCGGGACGCATTGCTCGATTCCTCCATTATCGTGGCGCTGGTGCTGCTGCTGTTCCTGTTCCGCTGGCGTCCCACTGCGATCAGCCTGATTGCCATTCCCGTTTCCCTGATGGCTGGCGTACTGGTGCTGTGGCTTTTTGGCATCGGCATCAACGCCCTGACCCTGGGAGGACTGGTGTTCGCCATTGGCGAAGTCGTGGACGATGCCATCATCGACGTCGAGAATATTCTGCGCCGCTTGCGTGAAAACAAGCAGGCAGCGGATCCGTTGCCTGCGCTGGAGATTATTTACGAAGGCTCGCGCGAGATCCGCAATTCGGTGGTGTTCGCTACCTTCGTGATCATCGTGGCCTTCATGCCGATCTTTTTCCTCCAGGGCATCGAAGGCCGTATCTTCCGGCCGCTGGCGATTTCCTATCTGGCCGCCATTGCCAGTTCTCTTGTGGTTGCCATCACGCTCGTGCCGGTTCTGAGTTACTACCTCATGGGGCGGCGACCGCAACATCAGAGCTATGGCTTGAGCCCCATTTCCGACATGCTGCTCAGCCGTTATGCGAAGGTATTGAAACCCTGTCTGGATCGGCCCCTGCCGACGGCCGCGATGTCCGCATTGATCCTGGTCGCAGCGATCCTGGTGATTCCGTCCCTTGGCCGATCCTTTATTCCCGCCTTCCACGAGGGCAATCTGGTGATCGCGACCACGCTGATGCCGGGTACGTCACTGGAGGAAAATTTGCGTGTGGGCCGCAAGATCGAGCAATTGATCGGCGACATGCCGGAGATTGCCAGCCTCGCCCAGCGTGCCGGACGCTCGCGTCTGGACGAGGATGCCCAGCCAGTGAATTTCAGCGAGTTTGACATTGCTCTCAAGCCGGGTACCCGCAACGTGCCCGAGGTGATGCAGCGCATTCGTGACAAGCTGACGCAGATTCCCGGCATGTCGGTCAATGTGTCCCAGTTCATCACTCACCGCATGTCGGAGATCCTGTCCGGGGTGCGTGCCCAGGTTGCAGTGAAGATCTATGGCCAGGATTTCGAGGTGCTGCAGCAGAAGCAACAGGAGGTCTATCAAGCGGTGAAGGGCGTGACGGGCGTAGTGGATTTGCAGATGGAACCGATGGTTTTGGTACCTGGTGTCGATATCCGGGTCAATCGGGTCGTAGCAGCCGCCTATGGATTCACCCCGGGTGCGGTCGTTACCCAGGTCAGTGCCGCGTTCAATGGGGTGGCGGTATCCAAAGTTCTGGAGCAGGACCGTACCTTCGATATTTTCATGCGTGTGAACGAAGCAGCCCGCAGCGATATCCAGGCCCTGGGCGAGATGCCGCTGATGTCACCTGGCGGTGCAGTCATTCCATTGCGTGAAGTGGCCGAGCTGAAATCGGTGCAGGAGCCTTACATGATCAACCGCGATGGTGCCGCACGCCGAGCAGTGGTGCAATGGAACACCGAAGGACGCGATCTTGACGGGGTGGTACGGGAAGCCCAGGACCGCATTCGCGACAAGGTTACGTTGCCGCCTGGCTACAGTATTGAATTTGGCGGCGACTACGAGGGCCAGCAACGTGCATCCCGCACCCTGTTGGTGACGTCCGCAGCCGCAATACTGTTGATGTCGGTCGTCATGTATCAGGCGTTCCGGAGTTGGTCGTTGGTATCGCTGGTCATGCTCAATTTGCCTTTGGCCCTGATCGGCGGCGTATTCGCACTCGCACTGGCCGGAGAGACCCTCAACGTATCCTCGCTCATCGGCATGGCGGCCCTGTTCGGCGTGGCCACCCGCAATAGTTTGCTGCTGATATCCCGCTATCAGTCCCTACTTCGCATGCGCCCAGATCTCAATGCCAGAGAAATCGCCTTGAAAGGGTCGGTGGACCGTCTGGTCCCTATTTTGATGACGGCATTTACAGCCGCACTGGCTGTGATTCCACTGATTCTGGGCGACCCCACTGGAAAGGAATTGCAGCGGCCGCTCGCTATTGTTTTGCTGGGCGGCATGTTGAGCTCGACCCTACTCAATCTGCTGGTGATCCCGACGCTCTTCCACTGGATTGCCAGCCGTCACACGGGCTGGCTGGTGCCGAGCAAATTGTGAGCCGATAATCCTCACCCGGACTGCGCTGACGTAACATAAAGCAGGTGGTTTATCCGTGGCCGCCAAGGCTGGAGCAAACGCAATGCAGGTGAAGTTTTTTCGTATGGAACGTGGAATCGGGCTGCCTAAAGCGGACCGGTCTGGCAATCTGCTCGAGACCGGAGTGATGCTGTGGGTGGTATTCCTGCTTTTGCTCCCGATCCTGCTGTTTGGGAATCTTTCTTCTCATCTGCTTGCGCAGCAGTTTGTCGAGATCAAGAGTCACATGCTGATCGAGTCATTCTGCGGCTTTGTGGCGTTGATGATCGCCGGCATGATTCTGACCGTGAGCGCGAGACAAAAGAGCTACGGCGGGGCTTTTTTTGGAATGGCTTTCCTGTCCATGGGGGTCATGGACATCCTGCATGCCTGGTCCAATCCCGGCCCCGAGTTACACCATTTCGTCGCCTACCATACCGTCTCATCCCTGTCTGGGAGCGGGCTGATCCTGGCGGGCGTCGTCGCCCATATTTTCTCCGATCGGAAACGCTGGCCTACTCACAGCGATATGTTCATTGTTGGGGTGGGAGGGGTGATCGTACTGGTGGTAGCCGTCTTGTATCAGATATTCATTCCGAACCTGATGTCAGGCACTTACCCCGATTCTCCAAGTTTTCTGCCAACCACGCATAGCGTGCATTACCTGGCCAGCTTTCTCTATGCGCTCGATGCCGTTGCGTTTTACGGTTATTACCGGAAGTATCGGAAAAGCCTTGCACTTGTTATCGCCAGTCTGCTGATGGTGTTTGCCCAGAGTGCCTATCTGTTTAACTTCTCCAAACTATGGGACATCATCTGGTGGGGATGGCACGGGGTCAAAATGATGTTCTATCTGGGCGTCATGATCACGGTGTCAGTCGGTTTCCTGCTGGCGCTCAATACCATTGAGCGCTCGCGCCATGTTCTGATGCGCGCCAACCGGCGGCTGCATCGCACCCAGCGCAGGATCAGAAACGTCAATCAGGAACTTAGAATACGCAACCGCATGGCACGCGAGGCGATGACCTCGCCCGACCTCAACAATGCGCTCGATGTGGTGTCCAGTGCGGTCAACCAACTGCTGGGTATCCCCTGTGGTGAGTTGATCCTGAGCATTCCCGCGGATGAAGTCGACGAGTTCGAGCGGCACATGCCCCAATTGGGATCACACTGGCCCATCCGCGCCAAGGCGTCGAACGCCACCTGTTTTGGACAAAGCTGCCAGTTGGTGAGGGAGTCGGGTGGCAGCTATTACGAGTGCTCATCCGGTACGGTCGATCAGTCGGTTTGCCTGTCGCTCACGGCAAGCGGCCAGGAGATCGGCCACCTTCGGCTGCTCATGGAAGATCGCGAGCACTTGCGCCAGCGCATGGGCCAGTTGCAGGCGTTGGCGGCGGAGATTGGCACTATCGTCAACAATGCGTTGCTTTACCATCGCTGGCTGGATGCCAACGAATTCCGGGCCGCTTTGCTACGGGTATCGGCCATGATGACCTCAACCTTGAACCTCAAGCGGGTGCTTGAATCGGTATGCAGCGAAAGCGCTGCCCTGCTGGACAGTGAAGGGGCCCTGGTCTGGCTTCCCAGCGAGAAGGAACCCGGGCGCTTTACTCTGGCGGCTCGATGGTTTGCCGACAGCGACAAGGCTTGTACTGCTGAATTGGAGGCCTGGTGCCGCGATGGCCGTTCATGCGCACGGCTCCTGAATAATATCGACGGCCACTTCCGCCCCCGTGCCATGCTGTGGCCGGACAGTCAGGCGTCGTCAGTCTCAGGACAGCCATTGGGCTGCCATTGGGGGGCGATGGCGCTGTTTCCCCTGCTTGACGAAGAGCGCTTGATCGGCGCCATGGTGCTGATACGCAGGGAGCGGGTGCAATTCAGCGAGGCGACCCTGGCGAAGGGGGAACTGCTTGCTGGCCAGGTTCGCATCGCAATCAATAATGCTCATAGCTACCAGCAACTGTCCGAAATCAACCAGCAACTTAAACTGTCCGAGGCAAACAAAATTCGCGCGGAACGCCTGGCAGCGCTGGGTCAGATGGCTGCCTCGGTGGCGCATGAGGTACGCAATCCGCTGTCGGCCATTACCAACTGCCTGGCGGTGTTGAAGGCGGAACGTAATACCGGGGGCCGAAGCCATGACGCCCTGGAAATCATCCAGGACGAGGTGGCGCGGCTGGATAATCTGACGCGCGACTTCCTTATGTTCGGCAAGCCGCGTGTGATGGCACACAAGCCGGTGGTGCTGGAGGCGCTGGTTTACAAGGTGTGTGCAGCCCTGGAACGCCATGTTCAGCAACAGGGACAAATGATCGAAGTGGAAGCGGACATCTCGGGCAACGCCATGCCCCATCTGTTTGATGCGGACGGACTGGAAGTCGTATTGTGGAACCTCCTGCTCAATGCGTCGCAGGCCATTCATGGGCGGGGCCAAGTGTATGCCACAGTACGTGTCTACCCCGGCTGGTTTCTGCTGGTCGTGGCGGATACCGGCAAGGGCATCCCGCCCGTGGAACGCAAGCTGATTTTTGAGCCGTTCTATACCCAGCGCTCGCATGGTGCCGGGCTGGGACTCGCCATCGTGCAGCGCTTCGTTCAGGAGTGGGGCGGTCGTATCCGCATTGCAAGCCAGGTGGGGCGTGGCACTCGGTTTTATGTGCGTGTACCCTTGCCCGAACCGGTCGACGCGACCATTGACCGTACGATAGCAATGGCATGAGCAGCAAACCTCTTCATATCCTGCTGGTGGACGACCAGAAAAGCCTGCGCCGTAGCCTGTCGCTCATGCTGCTGGGCGCCGGCTTCGATACTAGCGAGGCGGAAAGCGGCAGCCAGGCGTTGGCGATATTGAGCCAGGCTGAATACGACCTGGTAATTACCGATTTGCGTATGGATGACATGTCCGGGATTGATCTGCTGCGCGAGATCAAGCAGATCAACCCCCATCTGCCGGTGATCCTGATCACAGCCTATGGCAGCATCGAATCGGCAGTCGATGCGATGCGCCTGGGCGCCTTTGATTACCTCACCAAGCCGTTCAGCGAACACGATATTCTGGAGAAAATCCACGCCAGCCAGGCATTGCGCAATTACACCACGGCAATGCGCATGCCCTCCACGGCGGAGTTGCGTGAGGCAGACGACATCGTGGCCGATACCCCGCAGATGCGCGCGACCCTGATCAAGGCGGAACGGCTGGCAGCCACTGACATCAGCGTGCTCATTACCGGCGAGACCGGCACCGGGAAGACCCGCATTGCCCGTCTCATCCACGAGAAAAGTGCGCGCAGCGGGCATGCCTTTGTCAGCATCAATTGCGCCAGCTTACCGGAGCAGCTTCTGGAGAGCGAACTGTTTGGTCACGTGCGGGGCAGCTTCACCGGCGCGACCGATTCCCGTGCCGGTCTGTTTGAGGAAGCGGACGGGGGCACCATTTTTCTGGACGAGGTGGATACCCTGTCGCCCGCGATGCAGGCCAAGCTATTGAGCGTATTGCAGGAACGGCAGATCCGCCGGGTGGGATCGAACAAGAGCAAACAAGTGGATATCCGGGTGATTTCCGCCACCAATCAGGTGCTCGACAGCCTCATGGAACGTGGGCATTTCCGTTCCGACCTGTATTTTCGTCTCAACGGTATCCGGCTGCATCTGCCGCCGCTCCGGGAGCGGGGCGAGGACCTCAAGCGGCTGCTGACGCGTTTTCTCGAAGTCTACAGCGCCAAGTACAGGCGAAGCGGACTCAGTCTGACGTCGCGTGCCCTGGCTTGCGTACTGGCTTATCCTTACCCAGGGAATATCCGCCAGTTGGAAAACTTCGTGGAACAAATGGTGGTTTTCGCTGACGAGCAGGGGGTGATCGATATCAACGCGCTGCCCGAAGATCTGTTGCAGCATCTGGGCAGCATGCCAGCGGCCAATGATGCCCCCGCCCCGTTGTCTCAAGGAGAGGGTGGCAGCCTTGCCAAGACCGAGCGCATGCTGATCGAGGCTGCCTTGCAGCGTGCCAGACATATCGGCGAGGCTGCGCGTGAATTGGGTATTGGCCGTACCACTCTGTGGCGCAAGATGCGCGAATTCAATCTCCAGTTCACGCCAAGTCGGCGCGAATAATGTCCCGCATCATCTGGCATGCTGTTTGCTGAAGTTCCGCAGGGCCGATTCACGGCCTGCTGGTTGAAACAAACAGGAGAGAGGGTGATGAAGATTTTTCCCCGTATTAAACGCAACAGCCGCATGCTGTTTTTACTGGGTTTGCTGACGATCTTGCCAGCGACATCGGCCATGGCCGATGAACCTCACGTGGTGGCAACCGAACTCAAGTTCGAAGTTACCGTGGCAGACAAAATCGCGACCGTGCGCGATATGCTGATCTCGCAACTCGAAGCCAGGAATTACGCCATCATCAACGTGCTCAATGTGCAGGAAGGCCTGCAGGGGCGCGGGATCGATGCGCCACCGCTCCAGCTCATCGAGTTCTGCAATCTGACCAAGGCCTACACGGTCACCCATCATGTGCCCAACTTCGAGATGTTTGCGCCCTGCCGGTTGGCGCTCATCGAGCAGGACGGCAAGACCACGGTCATGATGCAGCGTCCGGCCCATATTTTGAGCCTGCTCGCCAGCGACAAGAACTTGACGGACGAAGGCCGGGCAACGCTCAAGCAGTTCGACGATGACTTGCGTGCCATTCTGGATAGCCTGGCCAGTGGCGGGTTCTGATGGCAGGGCGGGTTCGTTCCAAAATGAAACGGCCCGCTGGACACACCATTCAAACAAATCTGTGCCCAGCAAGCTTGCTGTGGATGGGAACGAAAATTGCCTGCGCTTCCCGCAGGCCATGGACAGGGGTCCTGGATACACTCAACTCAATGACAAGGAGTATTTGATGAAGTGCAGGTGGAACGGGATTCTTGAAACCCGATATATGAGGCGGGTCGCCGTTGCTGCGCTGCTTGGAGCAATGGGACAGGCCGGTGCGGCAGAGCATTCCCACCATGGTCATGATGGATCGTCGCCCATGGATCACAATCATGGGGGCTCGAATGCGACGGCAGAACTGGTGGCCATTTCCGGCAGTCAAGTGCACGGTACGCTGCATCTGGTTCAGCATGACAACAGTAACGTGCTGATCAAAGGACGCGTGACAGGCTTGACACCGGGTAAACACGGTTTTCATATCCATGTGAACGGCAATTGTGATTCGCCGGATGGAATGAGTGCAGGCGGTCATTTCGCGCCTTCTGGCGGGCCTCATGGCGCGCCCTCCGGCGCACATCATCTGGGCGACCTCGGCAATATTGAAGTGGATCGGAATGGCGTTGCCAACGTTAGCGTGGATGTACCAGGTGTGAGTCTGGCATTGATTGGCCTCAATTCCATTGTCAACCGCGCCATCGTCATTCACGCCAATGAAGACGATTTTTCCGATCCGGCGGGTAATTCCGGTGCGCGCGTGGCCTGCGGCGTCATCGAGCAGGACAACGACATGCGCATGTAAGCGTCATACCATTTCGTGAGCGTTTCGTCTGTTCCGGTCTGTGGGGCTGGCCGCGATCGATTCAACCCCTTCCAATAACAGCGCAATTCACTCAGGGCGGCTTTCAGCCTGCAACAATCGCCAGAGAGAGACTGACGATGTGCTGATTCCGGACTCGCTGCCCTTTATTCATTGGCTGATTCAGCCGTGGATTCCAGGCCGACCTCATCTAAACGCTCAATCTCCTCCTCCTCTGCCGGTAGCCATGCGCTACCGGCTTTTTTTTGCGTGGGTGATGGGGGCCTGCGCAGGCCAGACGGAGTATTTCAACGTGAAACATTCGTTGAAACAGGGCGAGGGGGGGGTGCGTTCAATCCATTGAAAATAAACAGTAAATTAAATTGGCATGCTAAGTGCTAAAGACCAACCGCGACAAGGTGTCGCAGCTTTGTTGGACAGGCTTTCTGGAGAGCGGTTTGGCCGCCGGGTTTCTGGATGGCGGTCCGGTTGTGTGGCATCCGGTTCTGATTTCGGGTCGGTCGTGCGACAGGGTTTAACAACAGGAGAATTTACAAATGAAATCTAAGGCAACAACGGTATCAGGTGGGCTGGAGAAGCGACGCGTCGTTTCTGCACTTTGCACGGCGGGGCCGGCTCTTTTCGCGTTGGGGCTGCTTGCAATACCCGTTAGCGCGGTGTTGGCGGATGGCAAGGATGGCACTTTCCCGTCTGCCGAGCAGGTGGGGGGCGAAGTGTTCATCAAACCGATGGCGGTCGGCACAAAAATGCCGACTGATATCGAGATTTATGACTCCAATGCAAAAAAGACCGATCTCGGCAGTCTAGTGGCTGGCAAACGTACGCTGGTGGTGTTTTTCATCTCCGCGGTACCGGTTTCGGTGGCTCAACTGAAAAAAACCGAGGAGTTCGTGGACAAATATGGGCGCGGCGCGAACGTCGTCTTTGTCAATGCGGACACGATGGGCACGCACCTGATGGGCGGTCCGACGCAAGCGATTCCTTCCACAGCGGCAACCATGCGCCTCATCAAGAAAGAGCATAACTTGAAGCGGGATATGTATGTGGCGCCCAACGATGTGCTGAGCCCTAAAGGCGTTTCTACGCGTCTGGGGATTCGCGGCCTGCCGACCAGCTTCCTGTTGTCGGCCAATGGCACGATCGAAAAGGTCTTCGTCGGTCCGCAGGACTGGAAGAAAGGCGACATCTGAATCGACGCTAGGGCGTCTGCATAAAGCTATACAACGCAAGGAGTTAAATTAATGAGTATTTCCAGAAGGCAGTTCATACAAGGTTCGCTCGCTGCCGGCATGGCCGGGGCAGCGGGTGTTTTGGGTGCGGGAAGCGCCATGGCAGCTCGCCACGATCCGCTCAACGAAGCGCAGGCCGATTTCTTCAAGAAATTCGATCGCAACGTCGTCCTGCTGCCGAGCAAGTACGGCGGTTACGTGCAGGCGCTCGACCTTGCCGTGCCGGAAACCCTGGCCTGGTACAACTACGGCCTGGCTGGCGTCAACATGCCCATCCCGCACCATATCGCTGCCATGCCTTCGGCCGATCCCTACAAGGGGTTCGATTTCTACCAGACCATGCAGCCGCCCGGGACGCCTTATGTCAACGAGAACTCCCCCGAATGGCGGGATCGTGGCGATTTCAAGATGTTCAAGATGCGCTATGACGGTAGCGGCAAGCAAAACCACATCGAAGTGGTCAATGACATCGGCGTGACCACGGGTATGTCGCTGGGTGTGCACGTGTCCATCGGCGTGGGCGAAAACGCCAACAAGTATGTCGCGTTTGCAGATGGCCAGAAGGACATGGTGCTGATCACCACCATCGATGACAACCCGAAAATCGTCAAGGCTTTCCGTGCCGATTACGATCCCGTCAAGCGGCAGCTTCACATCAGCCATGTCTTCCCCGATGCCACCACCGGCAAGTTCGACTACGTGGGCCGCAAGGGCATGAAGACGACCCATGAGGCGATGCTGGGCGAAGAGTTGATGCCGGCCGACCCGACCGCGGTATTCGTGGATGCCTTTACCTGGCACCCGACGCTGCCGTTTGGTGCGATCCTGATTCGCCGCCTCGGTTGCTGCGCGATCGTCGATACGCGCACCTGGGAAGTGGTTGCGCTGCTTTCCACCGCCAAGGGCGCGCCTGACAATTTCCCGTTGACCCGGCAACAGGGTTTCACCTGGACCTTCTCCGTGCCGTCGGTGCTTACGCCTTTGCATGAGGCTGGCTTCATTACGAGCGGCGAGTATTTCTGCGCATGCAACAACGTGCTGCAGAACAACATCGCGATCTACCGTGCGACCGATGAGAATCCGCTCAAATGGAAGAAGGAAGCCTTCGTTGAGGGATTCGGCGACAAATACCTGCCGCTGCACATGGGTAACGTGCCGGATTCGCGTTTTGCCTACTTCACCATGTGGGCGCGCAAGCCGAACAATGGCTACATCTGCAAGGTGGATACCAAAACCTGGAAGGTGACCGCCAAGTGGGATACCGGCCCGGATCCCCATACCTGCGACTGCTCCGTTGACGGCAAGTACATGACCACGGTGTATAGCGGCAACCAGGGCGGACAGTCCGGCTTGGTGATCCTGAACGTCGAGACCGACAAGATCGAAGCCCGTATCGCCGTTCCCGGCGGGATGCACGACCACGTCGTGGTGCCGGAAAGCTGGGAAGGAATGAAGTTCTCGCGTAGCACCTCGGTGTAACGGAACGTTTCGTTATCCCGTCGGCGGCATCGCCGCC
>JAIBEL010000035.1 GCA_019459285.1 Rhizobium sp.
CCCCCCCCCCCCACTGGGGGGGGCCCACGCCACAATTTTTATCCCCCCCCCAAACCCCCCCCCCCAACCCCCAAACCCCCCCGCTCCGGGGGGGGGGGTTTTCCCCCCCCCCCCCATGGCAGCATAGGCGATACCGACCGCGGCGAGCAGGATGAGAAAGCCTTCGAAGGCGCTGGAGAAGTATTCCGCCTTGCCATGCCCATGCGCATGATTGTCGTCAGCCGGCAGCGACGCGAGCGACAGCATGGCGAGCGCCATCATCGCGCCTGCCAGGTTGACGAAGGATTCGAGCGCGTCGGAGAGCAGGCCGACCGAACCGGTGAGCCACCAGGCCCAGCCCTTGAGCAGGATGGTAGCCAGGGCCGCGGCAATGGAAAGCCAGGCGTAACGTTTGAGTGCGGGAGGTAACATCTCGATCTTCGCGAGGAGCGATTGAAGTGTGCCGGATTGTATCCCAGCGCGGCCCAGCCATTCCCGCAAGCACGCCCATGACGAGCATGCAAACGTGTTCATTCACGGTTCGGGCGCGCGCGTCCCATAGGCTATGGTTAAGCATGATTGCCATGGAGATGCCCCGATGCCGAACACGCTCAACGATGCGATTCAACGGCGTTATGCCTGCCACGAATTTGCCAAGGGCAAGCCTGTATCGGCGGACGAACTGGCCCGGGTGCTGGAAGCGGGCCGGCTGGCACCTTCGGCATTCGGCCTGGAACCCTGGCGCTTCATCGCCGTGACCGACGAGGCAGGCCGGGCCGCGGTTGCGCAGGCCTGCCAAGGCCAGCCTGCAGCGACGACGGCCGCGGCGCTGGTCGTGATCGTGGCGCTGGTTGCAGCGCTCGAACCGGATTCGGACTATGTGCGGGCACGTTTCACAGCGGAAGCCCGGGGCCAGGATCCCGAACCGATTTATTCGGCCTATCGGTCGCTCTATCGTGCCGAGTCCATGGCAGAGTGGGCGCAGGGGCAGTGCAATTTTGCGGCCGCGCAGATGGTGTTACAGGCGGCGCATATGGGGCTGGGAAGTTGTCCGATCGGCGGATATGACGCAACCGCGCTGGCAACCGCCGTCGCCCTGCCGGCGGGCGAGGTGCCTGCCCTGGTCGTCGCCCTGGGCCAGTGCGGCTATGCCGCCCCCGAACGCATCCGCAAGCCGCTCGTCTGATCTCGGGTACGTCCTTGCGCATTGCCGCGACGGCGGGCATCTTTCTTGAAGACATCCCGCTGTCGAAGCAATAAAATGCCGGGCATGAAAATCCTGCTTGCTCTGCTCCTGTGCCTGCCGTTTGCCGCCCATGCCGAATGGCTGGATTTCGATCACGAGTTCGACCAGGACAAACCCTGGGTCGAAGTGACGGCCCAGTTGCCGCCCTATCCCAAGCCCGGCAACCTTATCCCGTTCGATGTGTCGTCGGCGACCCGCAACAAATTCTTTGTCGATGCCGATTCGATCAGCGTCGGTTCCGACAAGGTGGTGCGCTACACCGTGGTGATTGAAGCGGCCGGCGGGGCGAAGAACGTTTCGTACGAAGGACTGCGCTGCGAAAGCGGCGAGCGCCGTCTGTATGCCTATGGCCACGCCGACGGTAGCTGGTCGAGGGCGCGTAACGCCCAATGGGAAAGCATCCGGGTGCGTTCGTTGTTGTCGTATCACAAGGCCCTGTACGAGGATTATTTCTGCCCCGACGGCATCAACGTCCGCACTGCCAAGGAGGCTGTGGAAAGACTGCGGCGCAGGGTGGACTGATGCAGTCCGTGGTGAAGCACGCGCGGCGCATCGTCGTCAAGGTCGGTTCCAGTCTGGTCACTGCCGAAGGACGCGGTCTCGACCACGCCGCGCTGTCGCGCTGGGCCGAGCAGATCGCCGCGCTAAGCGCGCAGGGCAAGGAAGTGGTGCTGGTGTCCTCAGGCGCGATCGCAGAGGGCATCGCGCGATTGGGCTGGAAGAAGCGCCCGAAGGCCGTCAACGAATTACAGGCCGCCGCCGCCGTGGGGCAGATGGGACTGGTACAGGCCTACGAATCGATCTTTCGCACGCACGATCTCCACGCGGCCCAGGTGTTGCTCACCCACGAAGACCTGGCCGACCGCACGCGCTACCTCAATGCACGCTCGACCCTGCGCACCTTGCTGGAATTGAGGGTGGTGCCGATCATCAACGAGAACGACACCGTCGCCACCGACGAAATCCGCCTCGGCGACAATGACACGCTCGGCGCGCTGGTGACCAATCTCATTGAAGCCGATTGCCTCGTCATCCTCACCGACCAGCCCGGTCTCTATACCGCCGACCCGCGCAAGCATCCTGACGCCACCCTGGTGATGGATGCCCACGCCGGCGATCCCGACCTCGAACGTATGGCGGGTGGGGCGGGCAGCAGCGTCGGCACCGGCGGCATGCTGACCAAGATCCTCGCCGCCAAGCGTGCGGCGCGCAGCGGCGCGCATACGGTGATCTGCAGCGGGCACGAGGAAGGCGTGCTGCTGCGGCTGGCAGCAGGCGAGGCGATCGGCAGCCAGCTGGTGGCGCGCCAGGCACCGCTTGCCGCGCGGCGGCAGTGGCTGGCCGATCATTTGCAGCTGCGCGGCGGCGTGGTACTCGACGACGGCGCGGTGCGGGCGCTGTGCGAGGACGGCAAGAGTCTCCTGCCGGTCGGCGTGAAGGGCGTCACCGGTGAATTCGAGCGCGGCGAAGTGGTGGCGATCGTCGCTACGGACGGTCGCGAAATCGCACGCGGCCTGACCAATTACAGTGCCAGCGAGGCGCGCCGCATTGCCGGCAAGCCGAGCAGCGCGATCGAGGCCGAACTGGGCTACATGGACGAGCCGGAAATGATCCATCGCGACAATCTGGTGCTGCTGGCGTGACCACCACGCTGGATTTGCTGCGCCACGGCGAACCGGTTGGCGGCCGTAAATATCGCGGACAGATCGATGATCCGCTATCGGAGAAAGGCTGGGCGCAGATGCATGCGGCCGTGGGCAACGCTGCGCCCTGGACCCGCATCGTGTCGTCACCCTTGCAGCGCTGCCGTGCCTTCGCCGAAACCCTGGCCGACCGCCACGGCCTGCTGCTGACGCTGGACGGGCGGCTGGCGGAAGTCGGGTTCGGCGTATGGGAGGGCAGGTCGGCGGCCGAGATCGAGCAGGATGCGCCGGGTGCCGTGGCGCGCTTCAAGCGTGATCCCGTGAATGCGCGCCCGGAAGGAGCAGAACCGCTGGCCGAATTTCATGGCAGGGTGGCTGCTGCACTGGACGCCATTCTGGCCCAACATCCCGATGAGCATGTGCTGTTGGTCGGACATGCCGGGGTGATCCGCATGGCATTTGCCTGGGCGCTGCATGTGCCGCTGGCACATGCCTACCGTATCGAAGTGGCGAATGCCGGGCTGACCCGTCTGCGTTTCGACGGCGATCGCGCGAGCCTGGTCTTTCACGGCGGCAGTCTCGCCTCGCGGTGATCCGTCGCGGCTTCATTGGTCTGTGCCTGCTGATAGCCGTGTCCGCGCAGGCCACACCCCTCCGTTTGCACGACGATGCCGGACAGACGCTTGAATTCAGCCGGCCGCCCCTGCGTATCGTCTCGCTGGCGCCGCATCTCACCGAACTGCTGTTTGCCGTGGGCGCCGGATCGCAGGTGGTGGGCGTGGATGCTGCCAGCGATTATCCGAAAGCAGCACAGGCTCTGCCGCGTGTCGGCGATTTCAGCCGCATCAACTTCGAGCGCATCCTGGCGCTGAAGCCCGATCTGGTCGTTGTCTGGGTGGGCGGCAACCGGGCGGCAGACATTCACCGCCTGAAACAGATGGACATCCCTGTATTGCAGACCCAGGCGGCCGGGCTCGATGACGTGGCACGCCTGTTGCGCCTGATCGGCCAGGTGAGCGGCCATACCGGGGAAGGGGAGGTGGCGGCACAAGATTATTCCGCACGGCTTGCGGCGCTACGGGTCCGGCCCGGCCAGAAGCCGCCGGTCGGCGTGTTCTATCAGGTATGGGACCGTCCGTTGATGACGGTGGGGGGCACGCACTGGATCACCGATGCGCTGGCGCTATGCGGTGCACGCAACGTGTTTGCCGACCTGCAGGCGCTGTCGCCCGTGGTGTCGCGCGAAGCCGTGCTGCAGCGCGCGCCGGCGCTGATCGTGGGCGGCACCGATGCACCCGACATGCGCCGGGTATGGCAGCGTTTCACGCGCCTGCCCGCCGTGAGAAACCAGGCTTTTGTACGGGTGGATGCGGACCGCCTGCACCGTCTTACGCCGCGCCTGATCGAAGGCGTAGCCGAATTGTGTGCGGCGGTCGAACCTTATGTCCGGTGACGCGACTCGGTCGGCTTGCGGTTGGGGCAGTTTTCCTTGATGCAGTCGGCGTAGATCTGCAGTGAATGGTCGTGGATGGCAAATCCCCGTTCCTTGGCGATGCGGGTTTGGCGTTTTTCGATTTCGCTGTCGTAGAACTCTTCGACTTTGCCGCACTGCAGGCAGACCAGGTGGTCGTGGTGATCGCCCTGGTTGAGCTCGAACACGGCCTTGTCGCTGTCGAAATGATGCCGCATCAGCAAGCCAGCCTGCTCGAACTGGGTCAGCACGCGGTAGACGGTGGCGAGACCGATATCCTGGCCTTCGTCGGAGAGCAGGCGATACACCTCCTCGGCAGTCATGTGCCGCTTGTTGCTCTGCTCGAACAAATCGAGGATCTTCAGGCGCGGCAGCGTGGCTTTGAGGCCGATGTTCTTGAGATCGGACGGATTGCTCAATGGTGTCTCCAGAACGGGAACGCGAATACGTTATGATACGTTTTTTTCCAACCGCCCAAACCTTTCCGGTTTCCTGGCTATGCGTCAATTCCTGATTTCTGCTCTGCTTTTAAGCCTGCTTGCGGGCTGTTCCACCCTTCACATCGGTCCCCATCACATCGATGTGCAGCAGGGTAATGCGCTCGACCAGGAAAACGTCGCGCGCCTGAAGACGGGGCTGAATCGTTCTCAGGTCCGCTTTCTTCTCGGCACGCCGCTGATCGTCGATCCGTTCCGTACCGATCGCTGGGATTACGTATACCTCTATTACAAGGCAGGAAGACTGACCGAGCAAAAGCACATCACCCTGATCTTCGAGGGCGATACGCTGGCACGCATCGAGGGCGACTTGCCAGAGCCGGCGGCACAGCCGGCCCCGCCGGCCACCGAGCCAGAGCCGCATCCCGCATCCGTACCTGCGGCGATGCCGGCCCCGGCTGCGACGGCGTCCGCCGAAGAGCCGGTGGCCCGGCCTGCAGCAGTGGCCACCCAGCCAGCCCAGGCACCGACCGCGCCTGCATGGGTGGCCGCTGCGCCCGTCGTGGCACCTGCTGCGCAGGCACAGGCGGCCCGGGCCGAACCCGCACCCGAGCCGTCGGCATCCGCAAGCAGCATCGTGCCGCCATTGCCGAGCCCGAAGGATGCGCCGGCCTATGTCGATCCCCGTCCGGTCCCCGAGCTGAGCCTGAAGTCCGAAACCGACGTGTCGCAGATCAAGCCTGATGCCGTGCCGCCTTTTCCCGAGCCGCATGCAGCGACGGCCAGCGACGATCCCGTACTGAAATCGGTGCATGCCTGGGCCGATGCCTGGATGCAGCGTGACAGCGCAGCCTACTTCGCGGCGTATGACGCCGGCTTCGTTCCGGAGGAGGGCAGCCGCGCTGCCTGGGAGGCGCGCAAGCGCAAGATGCTGAGCGGAACGGGCAACATCGAGGTGAAAATCGATTCGCCCTCGGTCAAGCGGACCGGCGAGGGGACGGCCACGGTGAACTTCAAGCAGTACTACCGCTCTGGCACGTATCACGATGCCGTCGTCAAGCAGTTGCGCATGCTCGAACGCGACGGCCGCTGGGTGATCGTGGAGGAAAAAGTGTTGTCGACCCTGAAGGATGGCCAGCCGTGAGTGTGCGGATTGCCCTTGCCGGCGTATCCGGACGGATGGGACGCGCTCTGCTCGAAGCGGTGGAGGCCGATCCCGGTTGTACGCTTGGTGCGGCCATCGACCGTCCCGGCAGTCCGCTGGTCGGACAGGATGCGGGCGCCGCCTGGGGTGCAGCCAGCGGAGTGCGGGTGACGGATCAGCCCGTCGCTGCCCTGCACGGGATGCATGCGCTGATCGATTTCACCCGTCCCGAGGCCACCTTTGGCTATCTCGATGCCTGTGTCGCGGCTGGCGTGCCGCTGGTCATCGGTACCACCGGCTTCGACGATGCCGGCAAGGCGCGCATTGCGGCGGCGGCGCAGCGGATTCCCGTGGTGTTCGCGCCCAATATGAGCGTCGGCGTGAACCTTCTGATGAAGCTGGCCGAACTCGCTGCCCAGGTGCTGGCGGACGGCTACGACATCGAGATCATCGAAGCGCATCATCGCCACAAGGTCGATGCGCCCTCCGGTACCGCGCTGGGCCTGGGGCAGGCGGTTGCACGGGCAATCGGCCGCGACCTGTCCAGTTGCGCCGTCTACGGACGCGAGGGCGTCACCGGCGAGCGCGATCCCAAAACCATCGGCTTCGCCACCGTTCGCGGTGGCGATATCGTCGGCGACCACACGCTCCTGTTCGCCGGCATCGGCGAGCGCGTCGAACTCACCCACAAGGCCAGCAGCCGCGCGACGTTTGCCCAGGGCGCGCTGCGTGCAGCCAAGTGGTTGCAAGGCCGCGCGCCGGGCCTGTACGACATGCGCGACGTATTGAATCTGAATTAACCGCTTTAATCAGGAACGCACCATGAACGCCGTCAAGGTCTACAGCACCGGTACCTGTCCCATCTGCGTCAAGGCCAAGGCCTTCCTCGACAAGCGCGGCATCGGCTACGACGAAGTCCGCATCGATCTCGACCGCGAGGCGATGAAGGAATTCTCCGTCGTCACCAACGGCGCGCGCACCGTACCGCAGATCGTCATCGATGGCACCTGCATCGGCGGTTTCACCGAATTGACCGAACTCGACATGGATGGCGGCCTGGATCATCTGCAGCCCTGAACGGGGCGGCAGGCGCGCGGGAAAGCGCGCTTAAGGATTGAAGCCGGGTCGCGAATCGACTATAATCGCGGCATTCAAGTTCAGGCGGGTTCGCGCAAGCGGCTCGCCTGAATTTTGTCACCTGCGTCACGCTCATTCGTCTTGCGGAGTCCTCCTTGTCACGTGCCCAGCCCGCCATCCTTGTTCTAGCTGACGGTTCGGTATTTCGCGGCCTGTCCATCGGTGCCGACGGCATCACAACCGGTGAAGTGGTCTTCAATACCGCACTGACCGGTTATCAGGAAATTCTCACTGACCCCTCGTACTCGCGCCAGATCGTGACGCTGACCTATCCGCATATCGGCAATACCGGTGTCAATGCGGAGGACGTCGAGTCGGACCGCATTCATGCGGCAGGTCTGGTTGTGCGCGACCTGCCACGCCTGCATTCGAATTTCCGCGCAAGCCAGTCCCTGGCCGACTACCTCAAGAGCCAGAACATCGTGGCGATCGCCGACATCGATACGCGGCGGCTGACCCGCGTCCTGCGCGAAAAAGGGGCGCAAAATGGCTGCGTCATGTCCGGCGCGGTGGACGAAGCCAGGGCGCTTGAAGCCGCGCGGGCCTTCCCGGGTCTGGCCGGCATGGATCTGGCCAAGGTGGTGAGCGTGTCGAAAGCCTATGAATGGAACGAGACCGAATGGAAGCTGGGGCGCGGCTACGGCCAGCAGGCCGCACCGCGTTTCCATGTGGTGGCTTTCGATTATGGCGTCAAGCGCAATATCCTGCGGATGCTGGCCGAGCGCGGCTGCCGTCTCACCGTGCTGCCGGCCACGGCTACCGCTGCCGAAGCGCTGGCATTGAAGCCGGATGGTATTTTCCTCTCCAACGGCCCGGGCGATCCGGAGCCGTGCGATTACGCGATCCGGGCGATCGGCGAACTGGTGGCGGCGAAGATTCCCACGTTCGGCATCTGCCTGGGGCATCAATTGCTTGCGCTCGCTTCAGGTGCCAAGACCGTCAAGATGAAGTTTGGCCACCACGGCGCCAACCACCCCGTGAAGGATCTCGACAGCGGCCGGGTGGCGATCACCAGCCAGAACCATGGCTTCGCGGTGGATGCGGCGACCCTGCCGGCCACCTTGCGCAGCACCCACGTTTCCTTGTTCGACGGTTCGCTGCAGGGGCTGGCCCGTACCGATGCCCCCGTGTTCAGTTTCCAGGGCCACCCGGAAGCCAGTCCCGGCCCGCACGACATGAGTTATTTGTTCGACCGATTTATTCAGCTGATGGCTGACCATGCCCCAGTACACTAATTATGCCCAGGCGCAGTGATCTAAAAAGCATTCTCATCATCGGCGCCGGCCCCATCGTCATCGGGCAGGCGTGCGAATTCGACTATTCCGGTGCGCAGGCGTGCAAGGCGTTGCGTGAGGAAGGCTACAAGGTCATCCTCGTCAACAGCAACCCGGCGACGATCATGACCGATCCGGACATGGCCGACGTCACCTACATCGAGCCGATTTCCTGGCAGGTGGTCGAGAAGATCATCGAGAAGGAACGTCCCGACGCGCTGTTGCCGACCATGGGTGGGCAGACCGCGCTCAATTGCGCACTCGACCTGGCGAAGCACGGCGTGCTGGAAAAATACGGCGTCGAGATGATCGGTGCGTCCAAGGAAGCCATCGACAAGGCAGAAGACCGCGAAAAGTTCAAGGCGGCGATGACCAAGCTGGGCCTTGGCTCGGCGCGCTCGTCGATTGCCCACAGCCTGGAAGAAGCGCTCCAGGTGCAGGCTGCGCTGGGCTTCCCGTCGATCATCCGGCCCTCATTCACCATGGGCGGGTCGGGCGGCGGCATCGCCTACAACAAGGACGAATTCGTCGCCATCTGCGAGCGCGGACTGGAAGCCTCGCCGACGCACGAACTCCTGATCGAGGAATCGCTGCTCGGCTGGAAAGAATACGAGATGGAGGTGGTGCGCGACAGCAAGGACAACTGCATCATCGTCTGCTCGATCGAGAACTTCGACCCGATGGGCGTGCATACCGGTGACTCGATCACCGTCGCTCCGGCGCAGACGCTGACCGACAAGGAATACCAGATCATGCGCAACGCCAGTCTCGCGGTGCTGCGCGAGATCGGCGTCGATACCGGCGGCTCCAACGTCCAGTTCTCCATCAACCCGGAAGACGGGCGCATGGTGGTGATCGAGATGAACCCGCGCGTGTCGCGATCAAGCGCGCTGGCGTCCAAGGCGACCGGCTTCCCCATCGCCAAGGTGGCAGCCAAGCTGGCGGTCGGCTACACGCTCGACGAACTGCAGAACGACATCACCGGCGGCGCGACCCCGGCCTCGTTCGAGCCGTCGATCGACTACGTGGTCACCAAGGTGCCGCGCTTCGCATTCGAGAAATTCCCGCAGGCCGACGACCGCCTGACCACCCAGATGAAATCGGTGGGCGAAGTGATGGCGATGGGGCGCAGCTTCCAGGAGTCGCTGCAGAAGGCCCTGCGCGGTCTGGAAGTCGGCGTCGACGGTTTTGACCCCAAGACCACCGACCGCGACGAGATCGAGGCCGAACTGATGTCGCCCGGCCCCGAGCGCATCTGGTACGTGGGCGATGCGTTCCGTGTCGGCATGAGCCTCGCGGAAATCCACGCGGTGTCGAAAATCGACCCGTGGTTCCTGGACCAGATCCAGGGCCTGATCGAACTGGAGAATTCGCTGACCGGGCGGGCGCTGGCCGATCTCGGCCGGGACGAACTGCGCGAACTGAAGCGCGCCGGTTTCTCTGACCGCCGGCTGGCCAAACTTCTGAATACCGACCAGCACGCGGTGCGCGCACGCCGGGGTGAACTGGCGCTGCATCCGGTCTACAAGCGGGTCGATACCTGCGCAGCCGAGTTCGCCACGCAGACCGCCTACATGTACTCGACCTACGAGGAAGAGTGCGAGGCGCATCCGACCGACGCGAAAAAAATCATGGTGCTGGGCGGCGGACCAAATCGCATCGGCCAGGGCATCGAATTCGACTACTGCTGCGTGCATGCCGCGCTGGCGCTCCGCGAAAACGGCTTCGAGACCATCATGGTCAACTGCAACCCGGAGACCGTGTCGACCGATTACGACACGTCCGACCGCCTGTATTTCGAGCCGTTGACGCTGGAAGACGTGCTGGAGATCGTGCGCATCGAGAAGCCCTTCGGCGTGATCGTGCAGTATGGCGGGCAGACGCCGCTGAAACTGGCGCGTGATCTGGAACGCAACGGCGTGCCCATCATCGGCACCAGCCCCGACATGATCGACGCTGCCGAAGACCGCGAGCGCTTCCAGCAGATGCTGCACGACCTGGGCCTCAAGCAGCCGCCCAACCGTACTGCGCGCAATCCCGACAGCGCGATCCGCATGGCCGAGGAAATCGGCTACCCGCTGGTGGTGCGGCCAAGCTACGTACTGGGTGGCCGCGCGATGGAAATCGTGCGCGAGGAGGCTGACCTGCGGCGCTACATGACCGAGGCCGTGAAGGTCTCGAACAAGTCGCCGGTGCTGCTCGACCGTTTCCTGAACGACGCTATCGAGGTCGATGTGGATGCACTATCCGACGGCGAGCAGGTGGTGATCGGCGGCATCATGCAGCACATCGAGCAGGCCGGCGTGCATTCGGGCGATTCGGCGTGTTCGTTGCCGCCGTACAGCCTGTCGCAGGAGGTGCAGGACGAACTGCGCCGCCAGACGGTGGCGATGGCGAAAGCGCTGAAAGTCGTTGGCCTGATGAACGTCCAGTTCGCGATCCAGGGCGACGTCGTGTATGTTCTGGAAGTGAACCCGCGCGCCTCGCGCACCGTGCCTTATGTGTCCAAGGCGATCGGCGCGCCGCTGGCGAAGATCGCCGCGCGCGCAATGGCGGGTATTTCGCTGAAGACCCAGGCGTTCGAGAAGGAAATCATTCCGCCGTATTTTTCGGTGAAGGAAGCGGTCTTCCCGTTCCGCAAGTTCCCCGGTGTGGACACCATTCTCGGCCCGGAAATGAAATCGACTGGCGAAGTCATGGGGGTGGGCGACAATTTCGGCGAGGCCTTCGTCAAGTCGCAGCTGGCGTCGAGCTCCGAACTGCCCAAGCCGGGCGGGCGCGCATTTGTCAGCGTGCGCTCGGGCGATCGCGACGCCGTGATCGAGGTGGCGCAGATGCTGCACGATCTCGGCTTCAGCGTGGTTGCCACCCGCGGGACGGCCCAGGCAATCGAATCGGCCGGCATTCCCGTGGCGGTCGTCAACAAGGTCAAGGAAGGCCGGCCGCACATCGTCGACATGATCAAGAACGGCGATATCGATTTCATCGTCAACGTGGTCGAAGACAAGAAGGCCGTGAAGGATTCCTATGCCATCCGTGCCGAAGCGCTGGCACGCCGGGTTGTGTACTTCACCACCCTGGCAGGGGCACGTGCCGCCTGCATGGGCATGCAGCATGGCAACGAACTGAAAGTGTATTCCCTGCAGTCGCTGCATCAGCGGCTGAACTGATCTGAAAAGGCAAGGTTGTGAACAAATTTCCTCTCACCGTCGTGGGCGCCGAAAAATTGCGCGTTGAACTGCAACACCTGAAAAGCGTGGAGCGCCCCGCCGTGATTCAGGCGATTGCCGAGGCGCGTGCGCAGGGCGATCTGTCGGAAAACGCCGAGTATGACGCCGCCAAGGAAAAGCAGGGGTTCATCGAAGGTCGCATTGCCGATCTAGAAGGCAAGCTGGCCAACGCGCAGATCATCGATCCCACCACGCTGGACGCGGATGGCCGTATCGTGTTCGGCGCGACGGTCGAGCTGGAAGACGTCGAATCGGGCGAACCCGTCACGTATCAGATCGTCGGCGACGACGAGGCGGACATCAAACAGAGCAAGATTTCGGTCTCGTCTCCCATCGCCCGCGCGCTGATCGGAAAATATGCAGGCGACAGCGTGGATGTCCAGGCGCCCGCTGGCGTGCGCCAGTACGAAGTGCTGGACGTCCTGTACAAATAGCATGCGACGTTTCTGGGATGGCCTTGCCGGCGGATTGCTGGTCCTGTGGATCGGCGGCATGTGGGCGATCGGGTACGTCGCCGCGCCGGTATTGTTCGCCAATCTGGGCGACAAGCAACTGGCCGGGATGCTGGCCGGCCGACTGTTTGCGGTGATGGCGTGGATTGGTATCGCTGCCGCGGCCTACCTGCTGATCTACCGATTTGTCCGCGATGGCGCCACGGCGCTGAAAACCTTGTTTTTCTGGGCGCTGGCGCTGATGCTGGCATTGACGCTGGCCGGCCACTTCGGCATCCAGCCCATCATGCAGAGCCTGAAGGACCAGGCCATGCCGCATGCCGTGATGCAAAGCGTGTTTGCCGACCGCTTTGCCCGTTGGCACGGGGTATCGAGCATTCTTTATCTGATTCAGAGTGTGCTGGGGCTGTTGCTGGTCTGGCGCTCGGGGCTGGCGAAATAAGCCTCATCAGACAGGCTTCAACCCGGCAGGACGATCACAGGCTTGCCGGCAGCGCGATAAATCACCAATATCTTGCCGATCTGCTGCACCGGCGCGGCCCCTGTGGTTGTACAGATTTCCTCCAGCCAGGCGCGACGCGTGTCCGGCTCGTCGCTGGCCGCCTTGATCTTGATCAGTTCGTGCGCATCGAGTCCGCGTTCGATTTCCTTCAATACGGCCGCGGTCAGCCCCTGGTTGCCGATCATGACCACCGGCTGGCGGCTGTGGGCCAGACCCTTGAGGAATTGCCGCTGGGCGGGCGTGAGTGGTTTCATTGCATCTTCCTTAAACTGAGCGCGGATTGTAGCCGATAGAGATGGTGCAGAAAGCAAAGCGAACCAAATCGGGCAGTGCCTGGATGCACGAGCACGTGACGGATCCCTACGTCAAAAAGGCGCAGCAGGACGGCTACCGTTCGCGCGCCGCGTATAAATTGCTGGAAATCGACACGCGCGACCATCTGTTGCGCCCTGGCATGACGGTGGTGGATCTGGGTGCCGCACCCGGCAGCTGGTGTCAGGTGGCCGTGCAGAAGATGAAAAAGCAGGGCAGGGTCCTGGCAATCGATCTGCTGCCGGTGGCGCCCATGCCGGGCGTCGACAGCCTGGAAGGCGATTTCACCGAGCGGGCGGCGCTGGCCTGGCTGGAAGAAAAGTTGCACACTGGGCGGGTTGATCTTGTTTTGAGCGATATGGCCCCCAATATCAGCGGAGTGATGCTGCGCGATCAGGCGCGACATTACGAATTGTGCGAGTTGGCGCTTGATTTCGCGGTGAACTGGCTGAAACCAGATGGGGCTTTCCTCGTCAAAGTGTTTCAGGGGGTCGGATTTGAGGATTTTCGTGCCCGCATGCGACAGGCATTCGAACAGGTGCTGATCCGCAAGCCCGACGCATCGCGCGACCGCAGTACCGAGGTTTATTTGTTGGGACGCCGCCCTGTTGCACCGCGGGATGGCGAGTCGTGATGCTGCCGTGACAAGCTGGCAGTATAGGGTTTAGAATGAGTCTAAGCGTGCTGGATTCAGCACCAAGGAGTAAATGTGAACAATTTGTCCAAGAACATCGCCATCTGGCTAATCATTGCGGTCATCCTGATGACGGTGTTCAATCAGTTCGGTGCGCAGCGCACCTCGCAGTCGCAGATGCCGTACTCGCAATTCATCGAGGAGGTGCGTCAGCAACAGATCTCCAAGGTGGTGATTGAAGGTAACGTGCTGAAAGGCGAGCGTAGCGATGGGCAGCGCTTCACCAGCTATGCGCCGAGCGATCCGTGGATGGTCTCCGACCTGCTGAAAAACGGCGTCTCGGTCGAGGCCAAGCCGGAAGAGCAGCCCTCTTTCCTGATGAGCCTGTTCATTTCGTGGTTCCCCATGCTGCTGCTGATCGGCGTCTGGATCTTCTTCATGCGTCAGATGCAGGGCGGCGGCCGTGGCGGCGCCTTCTCGTTCGGCAAGAGCCGGGCGCGCCTGCTCGATGAAAACGCCAACCCGGTGACCTTTGCCGACGTTGCCGGCTGCGACGAGGCGAAGGAAGACGTCGCCGAACTGGTGGATTTCCTGAAAGATCCATCCAAGTTCCAGAAACTGGGTGGACGCATTCCGCGTGGCGTACTGATGGTAGGCCCTCCTGGTACCGGTAAAACGCTGCTGGCGCGCTCGATCGCCGGCGAGGCCAAAGTGCCGTTCTTCAGCATTTCGGGTTCCGACTTCGTCGAGATGTTCGTCGGCGTCGGTGCCGCGCGCGTGCGCGACATGTTCGAGCAGGCGAAGAAGAACTCGCCCTGCATCATCTTCATCGACGAAATCGATGCGGTTGGCCGCCAGCGCGGTGCCGGCCTGGGCGGCGGCAACGACGAACGCGAGCAGACGCTCAACCAGTTGCTGGTTGAAATGGACGGCTTCGAGGCGAGCGTTGGCGTGATCGTGATTGCTGCGACCAACCGTCCCGACGTGCTCGACCCGGCGCTGCTGCGTCCGGGCCGTTTCGACCGCCAAGTCGTCGTCGGCTTGCCCGACATCCGTGGCCGCGAGCAGATCCTGCTGGTGCATATGCGCAAGGTGCCGGTTGCGCCTGACGTGCGGGCCGATATCCTGGCGCGCGGCACCCCTGGCATGTCAGGGGCCGATCTTGCCAACCTGGTCAACGAAGCGGCCCTGTTTGCCGCGCGCCGCAGCAAGCGTCTGGTGGATATGGACGATTTCGAGCAGGCCAAGGACAAGATATTCATGGGTGCCGAGCGCAAATCCATGGTGATCACGCCTGAGGACAAGAAGAAGACGGCCTACCACGAATCCGGGCATGCCGTGATCGGCATGACGCTGCCGGGTTGCGATCCGGTGCACAAGGTCACGGTGATCCCGCGTGGTCGCGCACTGGGTGTGACCATGTCCCTGCCTGAACTGGACCGTTACAGCCTGTACCAGGATCAGATGCTGGCGCAAATCTGCATGCTGTATGGCGGACGGGTGGCCGAAGAAATCTTCGTCGGCAGCATTTCGACCGGCGCATCGAACGACTTCGAGCGGGCAACCAGCATCGCCCGCGACATGGTGACGCGCTACGGCATGTCGGATGCGCTGGGTCCGATGGTGTACGGTGAAAACGAGGGCGAAGTATTCCTCGGGCGCTCGGTGACCACGCACAAGAACATGAGCGAGGCCACCATGCAGAAGGTCGATACCGAAATCCGCCGCATTCTGGATGAGCAATATGCCCGGGCGACGAAAATCCTGACCGAAGGGCGTGACAAGGTCGAGGCGATGACAGCCGCCCTGATGGAATGGGAAACGATCGATGCCGAGCAGATCGGTGACATCATGGCCGGCCGGCCGGTGCGTCCGCCCAAGCCGTCGGCCACGCCTCAACCGCCGGCGAACGGGGGCGACAAACCCAGTGCGCCCGCTCCGACCGCCCAACCGGCCCAGGAAACCTGAGCGGGGTGATAGCGTTACCCACTACAATAGAGGGGCTTTGGCCCCTCTTTTTATGTCTGTTCTCCACGCCGGTTCGCATCGCCTTCCGTTCTCGCACCCTCGCATCATGGGGGTCGTCAATGTCACGCCCGATTCATTCTCGGACGGCGGGCAGTTGCACGATACGCAGGCAGCGATTACCCATGCGCTCAAGCTGAGCGAACAGGGCGCCGATATCCTTGACGTCGGTGGGGAGTCGACCCGCCCTGGCGCGACAGCGGTACCAATCGACGAGGAAATCCGGCGTGTGGTGCCGGTGATCGAGGTGCTTGCGCGTGAAGGCTGCCTGGTATCGGTGGATACCCGGCAGCCTGAGGTGATGCGTGCAGCGCTCGCCGCAGGTGCGGCGATGGTCAATGATATCGCCGCCTTGCGGGCGCCTGGTGCGATGGAAGCCGTGGCTGCATCGGGGGCTGCCGTGTGCCTCATGCACATGCAGGGCGATCCTCAAAGCATGCAGCAGTCGCCCCGTTATGCCGACGTGGTGGATGAGGTGAAACAGTTTTTGCGGGCCAGAGTACAGGTCTGCGAGGCCGCGGGGATCGTACGCGAGCGGCTGGTGATCGATCCGGGATTCGGCTTCGGCAAAACGCTGCAACACAACCTGGCGCTGCTGAAGCATCTGGCAGAATTGGCTGAGCTGGATTTGCCGATACTGGCCGGGCTGTCCCGCAAGTCGATGCTGGGCACCCTGACAGGGCGTGTCGTGGATGAACGGGAATTCGCCGGCGTGGCGGCGCACCTGATGGCGGTGGCGCACGGTGCTCGCTTGGTCCGGGTACACAATGTAGTGGCCATGCGCGATGCATTGGCCATCTGGAATGCAGTGGAGGAATACAGGGATGGGACGTAAATATTTCGGTACCGACGGCGTGCGGGGCAAAGTGGGCGAATCGCCCATCACGCCCGAGTTTGTGATGCGCCTGGGCTACGCCGCCGGACAGGTCCTGGTGGCTGACCGTGGCAGCCTGCCGCCGAACGAGCATCCGACCGTGCTGATCGGCAAGGACACCCGCATTTCAGGCTACATGCTGGAAGCCGCATTGGAAGCCGGCTTCACTGCTGCCGGGGTGAATGTGCTGATGACCGGGCCGATGCCGACACCGGCGGTAGCCTATCTGACCCGGGCACTGCGTCTGCAGGCTGGCGTGGTGATCTCGGCGTCGCACAACCCATTCGAGGACAACGGCATCAAGTTCTTTTCTGCCAGCGGGCAAAAACTGCCGGATAGCGTGGAAGAGGCGATCGAAGCGCGGCTGGACAGCCCGATCGTGACCGTCGAAGCGCGCCAGCTGGGACGTGCCCGCCGCATCGAGGACGCTGCAGCACGCTACATCGAGTTCTGCAAGAGTACCTTCCCCAACAGCCTCGATTTGCGCGGGATGCGTATCGTGGTGGACTGTGCCAATGGTGCGACCTATCACATTGCGCCCCATGTTCTGCACGAGCTGGGTGCAGAGGTGATCGCCATCGGCAACGAGCCGAATGGCTTCAATATCAACGACGAATGTGGCGCCACGCATACCAAGGCACTGTCCGACTCAGTGCGCGCGCATCGCGCCGATCTGGGCATTGCGCTGGATGGCGATGGCGACCGGCTGATGATGGCGGACGCTCAGGGACGCGTGTACGACGGCGACCAACTGGTTTACGTCATCGCCCGCCATCGCATCCAGACGGGCTACATGAAGGGGGGGGTAGTCGGTACGCTGATGACCAATCTCGGCACCGAGCATGCGCTGGCGCGCATCCAGATTCCATTCGAACGGGCCAAGGTGGGCGACCGCTATGTGCTCGAGCGACTGCATGCCAATGGCTGGACGCTGGGCGGAGAAACTTCCGGCCACATTCTTTGCCTGGACAAGCACACCACCGGCGACGGGATAGTTTCGGCCCTGCAGGTGCTGCGCGCACTGCGCGAAACAGGTGAAACGCTGGATGCCTTCACCGCGGATCTGGAAACCTATCCTCAGGTGATGATCAATGTACCGGTGGCCAAGGGATTCAAGCTGGATGCGGCGCCTGCTGTCAGTGCATCGGTTGCCGAGGCGGAGGCCGCATTGAATGGCAGTGGCCGGATTGTCCTGCGCGCATCCGGGACCGAGCCGCTGATTCGTGTGATGGTGGAAGGGCGCGACGCCGATCTGGTTCGACACACGGCTGAAACAATTGCCACGGCCGTCAAGGCTGCAGCCACGAGTGGGTGATTTCCCGTCCTGAAATATATCTGTAATATTCGCCCGTTAGTATGGCGACGTCGCCCCATGCGGCAACGTCAACTACTACCGGAGATATTACACATGCGTACATTCAATAAACTGGCTCAAGGGACGCTGGCTGCGGCCATGGGTCTGGCTTTCAGTGTGGGTGCCCTGGCTGCCGACATTACCGGCGCAGGCGCAACCTTCCCCTATGCTGTTTACACGAAGTGGGCTGAGGCATACAAGACCGCTACGGGCAACCAGGTCAACTACCAAGGGATCGGTTCGTCGGGCGGCGTCAAGCAGATCAAGGCCAAAACCGTTGATTTTGCCGGTAGCGACGCGCCGGTTCCGGTAGCCGATCTGGAGGCGAGCCATCTGGTCCAGGTTCCCACCGTGATGGGTGGCGTGACCATCGTCATGAATGTCCCCGGCTTTGAATCCGGCAAGCTGAAGCTGGATGGCATGACCGCAGCCGACATTTTCCGTGGCGCGATCACCAAGTGGAACGACCCCGCCATCGCCAAGCTGAATCCTGGCGTCAAGCTGCCGGATATGGCCATTACCGTGGCACACCGTTCGGACGGTTCCGGCACGACCTATGCGTTCTCCAACTACCTGGCCAAGCAATCGATGGCATTCAAGCGTGATGTCGGTGCCGGCAACACGGTGAACTGGCCTGCCAACGGCGTGGGCGGCAAGGGCAACCCGGGCGTCGCAGCCAACGTGCAGAAGATCAAGGGTGCTATCGGCTACGTCGACATCGCCGACGCAATGAAGAACAACATGAACTTCGTGGCGCTGAAGAACCGTGCTGGCAATTTCATTGTGCCGAATCAGCAGTCGGTTGCCGATGCCGCTGCAGGTGCTGACTTCCACGTCAAGGGCATGGCCCCCGACCTGCTGGATCAGTCCGCCAAGAATGCATGGCCCATCACGACGGCCACCTTCATGCTGGCCTATGAAAAGGGCGATGCCGCGAAGCAAAAAGGCGTGGTTGACTTCTACACCTGGTCGCTGAACAACGGCCAGAAAATGGCGGCTGAGCTTGGCTTCGTGCCCCTGCCGCCCAATGTTGTGAAGATGGTTGAAGCGGAAATGAAAAACATCAAGTAATGCATTAGGTTTGACCTGACTTTGATGTTGGCCGGGGGTCGTCTACCCCGGCTTTCTACGAAAGCGGCTGCTTCAGGCGGCTGTTTTCGCAGACAAAAAATCGAATCAATAGGCACCCCACAGTGAGTGAGCCCAGCGCAACCGCCGGAATCGATCTGCACGCCAAGCAGGTCCGGAAATTTCGGCTGCAGGACAGGTTTTTCCATCATTCCACGCAGATTTTCGCCTTTGTCGTGCTGGCGGCGCTGGTGGGTATTCTGGTATCGCTCTCGATCGAAGCCTGGCCCAGCCTCAAGGCGTTCGGCCCGTCCTTTCTGTGGACCAACATCTGGAGCGTGCCGGACGACAAATTCGGCGCGCTGGCTGCAATCTATGGCACGGTGACGACGTCCGTTCTGGCCTTGCTGATAGCGGTGCCGGTCAGTTTCGGGATCGCTCTGTTCCTGACCGAAACCTGCCCGCTCTGGCTGCGCCGACCCTTGGGTACGGCGATTGAGTTGCTGGCCGGGATCCCCTCCATCGTATATGGCATCTGGGGATTGTTCGTGTTTGCGCCGTTGTTTGCCGATCACATCCAACCGCCTTTGCAGGCGTTGCTGGGCGACGTTCCGATCATCGGCGGCTGGTTCTCCGGCCCGCCCATAGGGGTCGGCATCCTCACAGCCAGCATCGTGCTGGCCTTGATGGTCATCCCCTTTATTGCGTCGGTGATGCGGGATGTGTTCGAGACCGTGCCGCATGTACTGAAGGAATCCGCCTATGGCATCGGCTGCACCAACTGGGAAGTGGTGCGCAACGTCGTACTGCCTTATACCCGTGTGGGCGTCATTGGCGGCATCATGCTGGGACTGGGCCGCGCGCTGGGCGAAACGATGGCGGTCACCTTCGTGATCGGCAATGCCAACCGTATCAATGGTAGCCTGTTTGCGCCCGGTACCTCGATCGCGTCGACACTGGCGAATGAGTTCGGCGAAGCCACACCTGGCTTGCATATCGCCTCTCTATTCGCGCTGGGTCTGGTGCTGTTTATCATCACCTTTATCGTGCTGGCCATTTCGCGCTGGCTGATCAGCCGCAGCATGGGCTCCGAAGGTCTGTAAGGCGCGCATGATGAAACTGTATACCCGTCGCATCTGGATCAACCGCATCGGCATCACGCTGTCCATGGCTGCGATGAGCCTGGGGCTGATCGCGCTGCTGTGGATTTTGTGGACGCTGTTTTCAAAAGGCTTTGCCGCCTTGAACTGGGACATGTTTACCCAGGACACGCCGGCACCTGGCTCCGAAGGCGGTGGCTTGCGTAACGCCATCGTGGGTAGCGGTCTGATCCTGCTTTTTTCCATGCTGATCTCGACCCCGATCGGCATTCTGGCCGGGATTTATCTGGCTGAATTCGGGCGTGTCTCAAAGTTTGCGTCGTTTACCCGTTTCATGACCGACATCATGCTGTCGGCGCCGTCTATCGTCATCGGTCTGTTCGTGTATGCGCTGTTTGTAACGACCACCGGCGGTTTCTCCGGCTGGGCAGGGTCGCTGTCACTGGCGTTGATTGCGATTCCTGTGGTGGTGCGAACGACCGAGAACATGCTGAAACTGGTGCCGACCAGTTTGCGTGAGGCGGCCTTTGCCGTGGGTGCGCCGCGCTGGCAGGTGTCGCTCAAGGTGACCCTGCGCGCGGTCAAATCTGGCGTGGTGACCGGTGTTCTGCTGGCCATGGCGCGGATTACCGGCGAGACCGCGCCGCTGCTGTTTACCGCACTCAACAACCAGTTTTTCAGCACCAATATGGACAAACCCATGGGCAACCTGCCTGTGGTGATTTACCAGTTTGCCTTGAGCCCGTACGACAACTGGGTCAACCTGGCCTGGGGTGGTGCGTTGTTGATCGCTTTTCTGGTGCTGGCGGTCAACATCGGCGTGCGTGTGGTTTTCCGCAATAAAGACAAACGTTAATTTCCCCGGAGCTTTCTGATGCCCGTTCAAGCCATGCCTGCAGGCGAAAATGTTGCTTTGCAAGTCCGCAATCTGGATTTTTTTTATGGCGATTTCAAAGGCCTCAGCAACGTCAATCTGGACATTGCCCACAAGAAGGTGACGGCCTTCATCGGGCCGTCCGGTTGCGGGAAATCCACGCTGCTGCGTACTTTCAACCGCATGTACGACCTGTATCCCGGGCAGCGTGCCGAAGGTCAGATCCTGTTCCACGGCAAGAATCTGCTGGACAAAAGTCAGGATGTGAATCTGGTGCGTGCCCGGATCGGCATGGTTTTCCAGAAGCCGACGCCGTTTCCGATGACGATCTACGAGAATATTGCCTTCGGCGTGCGCTTGTACGAACGCATGTCGAAAAGCGCCATGGACGATCGCGTCGAATGGGCGCTCAACAAGGCGGCGCTGTGGGGCGAGGTGAAGGACAAACTGCAGCAGAGTGGCCTGTCGCTGTCCGGCGGCCAGCAGCAGCGGCTGTGTATTGCGCGCGCGGTCGCGGTGAAGCCCGAAATCGTGTTGCTGGATGAACCGACCTCGGCGTTGGACCCGATTTCCACCGCCAAGATCGAAGAGCTCATCAACGAACTGAAAAGCGATTACACCATCGCCATCGTCACCCACAACATGCAGCAGGCCGCGCGGATTTCGGATTACACGGCATTCATGTATCTGGGCGAACTCATTGAATTCAATGAGACCGGCACCATCTTCATGCGCCCAGGCAAGAAGCAGACGGAAGACTACATCACCGGCCGTTTCGGCTGATTGCGCCGCGCAGCCTTGGCCGGGCGGTTGACCGTCCGGCGCGTAGCGCTTACCATCGCGCACTTTTGTTTGGCAGATTCCCATGCGCAAAAAGCTCGTAGCCGGTAACTGGAAAATGCACGGCAGCCTGGCGGAAAACGCCGTCCTGCTGGATGCGATCAAACCCGCTTTGACCGGAATCGAGGCCGCAGTATGCGTGCCTTTCCCTTATCTGGGACAAGCGCAGGCCGCACTTGCCGGGTCGTCGATTGCCTGGGGTGCGCAGAATGTGTCCGAACAAGCCAAGGGCGCGTTCACCGGCGAAGTGTCGACCTCGATGCTGCTGGATTTCGGTTGCAAGTATGTGATCGTCGGACATTCCGAGCGGCGCAGCCTGTATGGCGAATCCGACGAACTGGTTGCAAGCAAGTACATGGCCGCCCAGGCAGCCGGCCTGACGCCTATCCTCTGCGTGGGCGAATCCCTGGACGAGCGCGAATCCGGCGTGACCGAAGCGGTCGTGGCGCGTCAACTCGACGCCGTGATCAAGGTCGCCGGTGTGGCCTCTCTGGCCAAGGCGGTGGTGGCTTACGAGCCCGTATGGGCGATTGGTACTGGCAAGACGGCAACGCCGGAGCAGGCGCAGGCCGTCCATGCCTACATTCGTGGCAAAGTCGCAGCGCTCGATACGGGGGTGGCGGCACAGCTGATCATCCAGTACGGGGGTAGCGTAAAAGCCGCGAATGCGGCAGAATTGATGGCTCAGCCGGATATCGATGGCGGACTGATTGGTGGCGCTTCTCTGGTCGCCGACGAGTTCATCGCGATTTGCCGGGCCGCCGCCAAGTAAGCGTTGTCGAGTAAGAATCAAGCATGGAAACACTGGTCTGGGTCGTTCACGTTATTGTTGCCATTGCGCTGATCGCGCTGGTGCTCTTGCAGCATGGCAAAGGCGCGGACATGGGCGCGGCATTCGGCAGCGGTTCGTCGGGTAGCCTGTTCGGTGCAAGCGGCTCGGCCAACTTTCTGAGCCGCAGTACTGCGGTACTGGCAAGCCTGTTCTTCCTGACCAGCCTGGGGCTGGCGTATTTCGGATTGCAGCAGCACAAACCGGCGGCCAGCGTGCTTCAACGTGTGGTTGTTCCCGCACCGACGCAGGCCCAGCCCGCAATACCTGCACAGGTGCCGGGCAAGGATGCCGGTTCGAAAGTGGGAGACATCCCGCAATAATAAGCAGTCCCGGGCGCATGCCCTTGGCCGACGTGGTGGAATTGGTAGACACGCTATCTTGAGGGGGTAGTGACCTAGGTCGTGCGAGTTCGAGTCTCGCCGTCGGCACCATCAAATTTCCTAATTTGTTCATTAGCGTTTGCTATCGAATAAATGATTGATTATTAAGATAAAAATACCAATTTTTCGGCTTGACAGTCGATGCTCCGCACTAATACACTCGGGTCATAATTACTCAACAGCCTGAAACAGGCGTAGTTCGGAGGAACCCGGTGCTGGAGAATTACCTCCCCATTCTGTTGTTCATTCTGGTCGGCCTGGCTTTTGGAATCGGCCCGATCATCGCCGGCGGCCTGCTGGCACCGCACCGTCCCGACAGCGAAAAACTCTCCCCTTACGAGTGCGGATTCGAAGCGTTCGAAGACGCGCGCATGAAATTCGATGTGCGCTATTATCTCGTTGCCATCCTGTTCATTCTGTTCGACCTGGAAATAGCCTTCCTGTTTCCCTGGGCCATTGTTCTAGAGGAAATCGGTCTGGCAGGTTTCATTGCCATGATGGTGTTCCTCGGCATCCTGGTTGTGGGCTTCGTCTACGAGTGGATGAAGGGCGCCCTTGAGTGGGAATGATCTGAATTATGGGTATTGAAGGCGTTCTCGAGCAGGGCTTTGTCACCACCAAGGCCGATCAGCTCATCAATTACATGCGCACCGGGTCGATGTGGCCGATGACCTTCGGTCTGGCATGCTGTGCGGTTGAAATGATGCAGGCGGGCGCCTCGCGTTACGATCTCGACCGCTTTGGTATCGTATTTCGCCCGAGTCCGCGCCAGTCTGACGTGATGATCGTCGCCGGCACCTTGTGCAACAAGATGGCGCCCGCCCTGCGCAAGGTCTATGACCAGATGGCCGAGCCGCGCTGGGTGATTTCGATGGGCTCGTGCGCCAACGGCGGCGGCTATTACCATTATTCCTATTCGGTGGTGCGCGGTTGCGATCGCATCGTGCCGGTGGATATCTATGTTCCGGGTTGTCCGCCGACAGCAGAAGCGTTGCTGTTCGGCATCATCCAGTTGCAGAACAAGATTCGCCGCACCAACACCATCGCCCGCTAAGCCGCGCCCATGTCCACGAAGCTGGAGTCACTTTCCCTTTGTTTGCAAAATCTGCTTGGCGATGCGCTGGTGCAGACAGTCGATCGATTGGGCGAATTGACCTTGATCGTCAAACCACAAGTCTATGCGGCCGTCATGCGTACCTTGCGTGACCACCCCGACTGCCGTTTCGAGCAGCTGGTCGATTTGTGCGGCATGGATTATTCTGATTATGGCGATGGCGCCTGGGAGGGCGCCCGCTTTGCCGTGGTCGTGCATCTTCTGTCGGTATCGAACAACCAGCGCGTCCGGGTGCGGGTGTTTTGCCCGGATGACGACTTGCCGGTGGTCGCGTCGATGGTCGATATCTGGCCCTCGGCCAACTGGTTCGAGCGCGAGGCATTCGATCTGTATGGCATCGTGTTCGAAGGGCATCCCGACCTGCGCCGCATCCTGACCGACTACGGTTTCATCGGTCACCCATTCCGCAAGGACTTCCCGCTCTCGGGCAATGTCGAGATGCGCTACGACCCGACCCAGCAGCGCGTGATCTACCAGCCAGTATCGATCGAGCCACGTGAAGTCACCCCGCGCATCGTGCGCGACGAAAGCTACGGGGAAGGGCGCTGATGGCCGAGATTCGCAATTACACGATGAACTTTGGCCCGCAGCACCCGGCTGCGCACGGCGTGCTGCGTCTGGTGCTCGAACTCGACGGTGAGGTGATCCAGCGTGCCGACCCGCACATCGGCCTGCTGCATCGCGCGACCGAGAAATTGGCCGAGCACAAGACCTTCATCCAGTCGGTGCCCTATATGGACCGCCTCGACTATGTGTCGATGATGGTCAACGAGCATGCCTACGTGATGGCGATCGAGAAGCTGCTCGGCATCGAGGTTCCCGAGCGCGCGCAGTATATCCGCGTGATGTTCGACGAGATCACCCGCATCCTGAATCATCTGTTGTGGCTGGGCGCGCATGCACTCGACGTTGGCGCGATGACGGTGTTCCTGTATGCATTCCGCGAACGCGAGGACCTGATGGACTGCTATGAGGCGGTGTCCGGCGCGCGCATGCATGCGGCCTACTATCGCCCCGGCGGTGTTTATCGCGATCTGCCGGACAGCATGCCGCACTATCAGGCACAGCACACCCGCAACGAAGCGACCATGAAGTCGATGAATGCCAACCGCCAGGGATCGCTGCTCGACTTCATCGAGGATTTCACGAATCGCTTCCCGACTTATGTCGACGAATACGAAACCCTGTTGACCGACAACCGCATCTGGAAACAGCGCACTGTCGGTATCGGCGTGGTGTCCCCCGAACGCGCCATGGCTTTGGGATTTACCGGCCCCATGTTGCGCGGCTCCGGTGTCGAATGGGACCTGCGCAAGAAGCAGCCGTACGAGGTCTACGACCGGATGGATTTCGACATCCCGGTCGGTACCAACGGCGACTGCTACGACCGCTATCTGGTGCGCATCGAAGAGTTTCGTCAATCCAATCGTATCGTCAAACAGTGCATCGACTGGCTGCGTAAAAATCCCGGCCCGGTCATCGTCGACAACCATAAGGTTGCTCCGCCCGATCGCCTGTCGATGAAGCAGAACATGGAAGAGCTGATCCATCACTTCAAGCTCTTCACCGAAGGCATGCACGTACCGGCGGGCGAGGCCTATGCATCAGTGGAACATCCCAAGGGCGAATTCGGCATCTACCTGGTATCCGACGGCGCCAACAAGCCCTATCGTCTGAAAATCCGCGCGCCGGGCTATGCGCATCTGGCGGCGCTCGATGAAATGAGCCGCGGCCACATGATCGCCGACGTCGTAGCCATCATCGGCACGCAGGATATCGTTTTCGGGGAGATTGACCGCTGATGGCCAATTCTGACAGCAGCCTTCAGCTGAGTGCCGAATCGCTCGCACTAATCGATGTCGAGGTCGCCAAATATCCACCGGACCAGAGGCAGTCGGCCGTGATGGGTGCGCTGCGTATCGCGCAAACGGAGAAAGGCTGGCTGAAACCCGAATTGATCGAATACATAGCCGACTATCTCGGGATGCCGGCGATTGCCGCGTATGAAGTTGCGACGTTCTACAACATGTACGACACCCAGAGCGTCGGGCGGCACAAGATCACGCTGTGCACCAATCTGCCCTGCACCCTGATGGGCGCGGGCGAACTGGCGGAGCATCTGAAAAACAAACTGGGCATCGGTTTCGGCGAAACCACTGAAGATGGCCGTTTTACTCTGAAGGAGGGGGAGTGCATGGGCGCCTGTGGGGATGCACCGATGTGCCTGCACAACAACCACAAAATGCACACGCATCTCACTCCTGAAAAAGTGGACGAACTGCTGGACAAGCTGAAATGAGTTTGCTCAAGCCCACCCATCAGGTCTGCAGCTGGACACAGACGCTCGACCACCCGGCGTCGCTTGCGACCTATGTCGCCAATGGTGGTTATCAGGCACTGCGCCGGATCGTGACCGAGCAGGTCACGGGGGACGCCATCATCGCCGAACTCAAGACCAGCGCGCTGCGCGGACGTGGCGGCGCCGGTTTTCCCACGGGATTGAAGTGGAGCTTCATGCCGCGCGCATTTCCGGGCGACAAGTACATCGTCTGCAATAGCGACGAGGGCGAGCCGGGTACGTTCAAGGATCGCGACATCCTGCGCCATAACCCGCACCAGCTGATCGAGGGCATGGCGATCGCCGGCTATGTGCTCGGCGCGCGCGTGGGCTACAACTACATCCACGGCGAAATCTTCGAGATCTATGACATCTTCGAGCGTGCGCTGAAGGAGGCGCGCGAAGCAGGCTATCTTGGCGACAATCTTTTCGGCACTGATTTTTGCTTCCAGCTGCATGCGCATCACGGCTACGGCGCCTATATTTGTGGCGAGGAAACCGCGCTGCTCGAGTCGATCGAGGGCAAGAAGGGCCAGCCGCGCTTCAAGCCGCCGTTCCCCGCGAGCTTCGGCCTGTACGGCAAGCCGACCACCATCAACAATACCGAGACGCTGGCTTCGGTGCCATGGATCGTCCAGCACGGCGGCCAGGCTTTCCTGGAACTCGGCAAGCCCAACAACGGCGGGCCCAAACTTTTTTCAGTTTCGGGCCATGTCAACAAACCCGGCAACTACGAAGTGCCGCTCGGCACGCCGTTTGCCGAATTGCTGGAGCTGGCGGGCGGCGTACGGAATGGACATAAACTGAAGGCCGTCATCCCCGGCGGTTCGTCCGCGCCGGTGTTGCCTGCCGACGTCATGATGGACTGCACGATGGATTTCGATTGCATCGCCAAGGCCGGTTCCATGCTGGGCTCGGGCGCGGTCATCGTGATGGACGAGACGGTGTGCATGGTGCGCGCGTTGGAGCGGCTCTCCTATTTCTATTTCGAGGAATCCTGCGGCCAGTGCACACCATGCCGCGAAGGAACCGGCTGGATGTACCGGGTGATTCACCGCATCGAACACGGCCAGGGCAGGCCCGAAGACATGGAATTACTCAACAGCGTGGCAGGGCGTATCGGCGGCCATACCATCTGCGCACTGGGCGACGCGGCGGCGATGCCGGTGCAAAGCTTCCTCAAACATTTTGGCCACGAGTTCGAATACCACGTCGAACACAAGCGGTGCATGGTCTGAACGGAATTTAACGATGGCTACGCTCAATATCGAAATTGACGGACGCGCGCTGCAGGTCGAAAGTGGCGACACCATCATGGATGCGGCGAATCAGGCCGGCATCACGATTCCGCATTTCTGTTATCACAAGAAGCTGTCCATCGCCGCCAACTGCCGCATGTGTCTGGTACAAGTGGAAAAGGCACCAAAGCCCCTGCCTGCCTGTGCCACGCCGGTGACCGATGGCATGAAGGTCTACACGCGTTCGGAATACGCTATCAATGCGCAGAAAAGCGTGATGGAGTTCCTGCTCATCAACCACCCGCTGGATTGTCCGATCTGCGACCAGGGTGGCGAGTGCACCCTGCAGGATCTGGCGGTGGGCTACGGAGGTTCGTCGTCGCGCTACCAGGAAATCAAGCGCGTCGTGCGTGATAAAAACCTTGGCCCGCTGATCGCCACCGACATGACGCGCTGTATTCATTGCAGTCGCTGCGTGCGCTTCGGCCAGGAAATTGCCGGCGTGATGGAACTCGGCATGCCAGGCCGCGGCGAGCATACCGAGGTGATGCCCTTCCTGGAAAGCCAGGTGGCGTCCGAACTGTCGGGCAACGTTATCGACCTGTGCCCGGTCGGCGCGCTCACCAGCAAGCCGTTCCGCTACACGGCCCGCAGTTGGGAACTGTCGCGTCGGCTCTCGATCAGCCCACACGACAGCCTGGGTTCCAACCTCGAAGTCCACGTCAAGGACAACAAGGTGATGCGCGTGCTGCCGCGCGAGAACGAAGACGTCAACGAATGCTGGCTGGCCGACCGCGATCGCTTTTCCTATGAAGGCCTCAACACGGCCGAGCGCTTGACCCAACCGATGGTCAAGCATAACGGCCAGTGGGTGGAGACGACCTGGCAAGCCGCGCTCGAGTTCGTCGCGGATAAATTGAAGACGATTCCTGCCGAGCAGATCGGTGCGTTATCGACGCCGTATCGACCGGCGGAGGAACTCTTCCTGTTGCAGAAACTGATGCGCGGCATGGGCAGCGGCAACGTCGACCACCGTCTGCGGCAGTCGGACTTTTCGCTCGACAACAAGGCGCACGGCGGTTTCTGGCTGGGCATGCCGGTGACCTATATGTCGCGCCTGAACCGCATGCTGGTGGTGGGCTCCAACCTGCGCAAGGACCATCCGCTGATGGCGCACCGCATCCGCGAGTCGGTACGCTGGTATGGCGAACTCAACTTGATCAATGCGCACGAGGACGAATTCCTCGGCAAGGTGCACGCCAAGCGCATCGTCGCGCCGTCGCAGTTGGCTACGGCGCTGGCCGGCGTATGCCGTGCGCTGGCCGAACTGAAAAACCTGCCGGTGCCGGACATCGCCGCGCATGGCGTGGCCGACGACATCGCACGTAAGATGGCTGAGAGCATTGCGGGCGGCGGCCAAGGTTCTGCAGGCGGCGAAACCCGCGCCGTCTTCCTCGGCAACATGGCGCAGCATCACCCCAGCTATTCGCAGATTCATGCGCTGGCACAGGAAGTGTCCCGACTCGCGGGCGCCAGTTTCGGCGTGCTGGGCGAAGCGGCCAATAGCGTCGGCGCGGTGGCGGTCGGCGCGATTCCGGGGTGTGGCGCACTGGGTCAGCCTGCCGTCAAAGGCCTGAATGCCCAGCAGATGCTGGCCCAACCGCTGCGTGCCTATCTGCTATTGAGCGTGGAAGCCGAACTCGATACCCATGATCCAGTCGCGGCGATGGCCAGTATCGACGCGGCGGAGTTCGTCGTGATGATGTCGCCCTACAAAGGCAAGTCGCTCGACTACGCTGACGTGCTGTTGCCGATCGCACCGTGGACCGAAACCTCGGGTACCTTCATCAACACGGAAGGCCGTGTGCAGAGCTTCAGCGCGGTGGTGAAACCGCTCGGGGAAACCCGCCCGGCATGGAAGGTACTGCGTGTCCTGGGTAACCTCCTCGGATTGACGGGATTCGAGCACAACGATTCCAAAGAGGTATTACGCGATGCGTTGGGCGACACGCCTTTGGGTTCGGTGCAGGCTTTCCTCGACAATGAAGTCAGTGGCATCAGGGTGGAGTCGCCTTCGTCCGGCGAGGGACTGGAACGTGTCGCCGAAGTGCCGATCTACCAGACCGACGCCGTGGTCCGTCGCTCGCCCTCATTGCAGATGACGCTGGATGCGTCACTCCCGGTGGCGCGAATGAACAGCCGGTTGATTGCGAAGCTGGGGTTGCAGGAAAACGGCCGTGTCTCGGTGCGCCAGACCGCGAGTGCGCTGACCCTCAAAGTCCAGCGCGATGATTTGCTGCCCGACAACTGCGTGCGCGTACCCAGCGGCCATCCATTGACGGCCGGGCTGGGCCCGATGTTCGGCCCGATCACGGCGGAGCCGGTCTGATGGAGAACGTGGGCATGGACTGGGCCGCTATTCAAACCGTCGTCTGGACCTTGATCAAGATCCTGGCGCTGGTGGTGCCGCTGATGTTAGGCGTGGCCTACCTCACTTACGCGGAAAGAAAGATCATCGGCTGGATGCAGGTTCGCATCGGCCCCAACCGCGTTGGTTTCCAGGGCCTGCTGCAGCCGATTGCCGATGCGGTGAAGTTGCTGATGAAGGAAATCATCATCCCGTCTGGGGCCAGTCGCGGTCTTTTCATCCTCGGCCCCATCCTCGCCATCGCGCCGGCGCTGGCGGCGTGGGCAGTAATTCCGTTCACCGACAGTCTTGTGCTGGCCAACATCAACGCCGGGTTACTGTACGTGATGGCGATCACCTCCATGGGCGTCTACGGCGTCATCATCGCGGGCTGGGCGTCCAACTCCAAATACGCCTTTCTCGGCGCCATGCGTTCGGCCGCGCAGATCGTATCGTATGAAATCGCCATGGGTTTCGCGCTGGTCGGGGTGCTGATGGCCGCGCAATCGCTCAATCTCAGCGACATCGTGCATGGCCAGTCGGGCGGACTGCATCACTGGTATATCTGGCCATTGTTTCCTTTGTTCGTGGTGTATCTGATTTCCGGCGTGGCCGAGACCAACCGCGCGCCATTCGACGTAGCCGAGGGTGAATCCGAGATCGTCGCAGGCTTCCACGTCGAATATTCCGGCATGGCCTTCGCGGTATTCTTCCTCGCCGAATACGCCAACATGATCCTGATCGCTGCGCTGACCACGCTGATGTTCCTCGGCGGCTGGCTGTCGCCGGTGACCTTCCTGCCCGACGGCATCGTCTGGTGGCTGCTCAAGACGGGTTTCGTGCTGTTCCTGTTCCTGTGGTTCCGCGCCACCTTTCCGCGTTACCGCTACGACCAGATCATGCGGCTGGGCTGGAAGGTATTCATCCCGATTACCCTTGTCTGGATCATCGTGGTCGGCGGCATGATGCAGACACCGTATGGGTATCTCTTCCATTGAGCGCGCCATGAAACGGATCACGAACTTCTTCGGCAGCCTGCTCCTGATCGAACTCCTGCGCGGCATGATGCTCACGGGGCGCCACCTGTTCGCACGCAAGATCACGGTGCAGTTTCCCGAGGAAAAAACGCCGCAATCGCCGCGATTCCGTGGCCTGCATGCACTGCGCCGCTATCCCAATGGCGAAGAGCGCTGCATCGCCTGCAAGCTGTGCGAGGCCGTGTGTCCTGCGCTGGCCATCACCATCGAATCGGAAAAGCGCGTCGACGGCACGCGCCGCACCACGCGTTACGACATCGATCTGACCAAATGCATTTTCTGCGGCTTCTGCGAAGAATCCTGCCCGGTCGACTCCATCGTCGAAACCCGCATCCTCGAGTATCACGGCGAAAAGCGCGGCGATCTCTATTACACCAAGCCCATGCTGCTCGCCATTGGCGACCAATACGAAGAGCAGATTGCGCGCGACCGTGCTGATGACGCCAAGTACCGCTGAAAATAGACAATGACCTATACGACTGCGATTTTCTATTTCTTCGCCGCCATCCTGGTGTTTGCCGGCATGCGCGTCATCACTGCGCGCAACCCGGTGCATGCGGCGCTCTATCTGGTGCTGGCGTTCTTCACCGCGGCCGGACTGTGGATGCTGCTGGAAGCGGAATTCCTCGCCATCACCCTGGTGCTCGTCTACGTGGGCGCGGTGATGGTGCTGTTCCTGTTCGTGGTGATGATGCTCGACATCAACCTGGAAAAACTGCGCGAAGGGTTCTGGGATTATCTGCCGCTTGCGGGATTCGTCGCCGTGCTGCTGGTGATCGAGATGGCGCTGATCCTCGGCAGCCGCCACTTCGGCCTAGAGGTGATGGGCGCACCCACGCCGCATGCCGCGGATTACAGCAACACCAAGGAATTGGGGCGGGTGCTGTACACCGAATACGTCTACGCCTTCGAACTCGCTGCAGTGATCCTGCTGTTGGCGATCGTCGCCGCCATCGCGCTGACCTTGCGCCGCCGCAAGGACAGCAAGTACATCGATCCCGCGCAGCAGGTGAAGGTCAAGCGCAACGACCGTCTGCGCATCGTGAAGATGCAATCGACCCCGAAGCCCGGGACAGGGGAGGGCGGCGCGTGATTTCTCTATCGCATTATCTGGTGCTGGGCGGCATCCTGTTCGCCATCAGCGTGCTGGGCATCTTCCTCAACCGCAAGAACGTGATCATCCTGCTGATGGCGATCGAACTGATGCTGCTGGCGGTGAACATGAACTTCATCGCGTTTTCGCATTATCTCGGCGACATCCACGGCCAGATCTTCGTCTTCTTCATCCTCACGGTCGCCGCAGCAGAATCCGCCATCGGCCTGGCGATCCTGGTGGTGCTGTTCCGCAATCTCCACACGATCAACGTCGATGACCTCGACCACCTGAAAGGCTGATGCGCGTGGACATGCAGACGCTCTATCTCGTCGTGCCGCTGGCCCCGCTGTTCGGTGCGATCGTCGCCGGCCTGTTCGGCAGGCTGGTCGGCCGCACCGGCGCCCATGTGGTCACCATAGCCGGCGTGGCGGTGTCGTTCGTCGCCTCGGTGCTGGTGTTCCAGGACGTGCTCGCCGGCCATACTTTCAACGGCACCGTCTACACCTGGATGACACTGGGCGACCTGCGCTTCGAGGTCGGCTTCCTGGTCGATGCGCTGACGGCGATGATGATGTTGGTCGTCACCTTTGTCTCGCTGATGGTGCACGTCTACACCATCGGCTACATGCACGACGATCCGGGCTACCAGCGCTTCTTCAGCTACATCTCGCTGTTCACCTTCTCGATGCTGATGCTGGTGATGAGCAACAACTTCCTGCAACTGTTCTTCGGCTGGGAAGCCGTCGGCCTGGTGTCGTACCTGCTGATCGGCTTCTGGTACACCAAGGAAACGGCCATCTACGCCAACCTCAAGGCATTCCTGGTCAACCGGGTGGGCGATTTCGGCTTCATCCTCGGCATCGGTCTGGTGCTGGCGCATTTTGGTTCGCTCGACTACGCCACGGTGTTCTCCAAGGCGCCGTCGCTTGCCCGCGAAACGATCACGCTGTGGCCGGACTCCCCATGGATGTTGATGACGGTCATTGGCATCCTTCTGTTCATCGGCGCGATGGGCAAGTCGGCGCAATTCCCGCTACACGTCTGGCTGCCCGACTCGATGGAGGGCCCGACGCCGATTTCCGCGCTGATCCACGCGGCGACGATGGTCACCGCCGGCATCTTCATGGTCGCGCGCATGTCGCCACTGTACGAGCTATCGGACACGGCGCTCAGCTTCATCATGGTGATCGGCGCGATCACTGCCTTGTTCATGGGCTTCCTCGGCATGGTGCAGAATGACATCAAGCGCGTGGTGGCATATTCGACCCTGTCGCAGCTCGGCTACATGACGGTCGCGCTGGGCGCGTCGGCCTATTCGGTCGCGGTGTTTCATCTGATGACGCATGCCTTCTTCAAGGCCCTGCTGTTCCTGGCCGCCGGGTCGGTGATCATCGCCATGCACCATAATCAGGATATCCGCTACATGGGCGGCCTGAAGAAATACATGCCGATCACCTGGGTCACGTCGCTGATCGGCTCACTGGCGCTGATCGGCACGCCTTTCCTGTCGGGCTTCTATTCCAAGGAAAGCATCATCGAGGCGGCCAAGATGTCGCATCTGCCAGGTGCCGGCTTCGCTTATTTCGCCGTGCTGGCGGGCGTGTTCGTCACCGCTTTCTATTCCTTCCGCATGTATTTCCTGGTGTTCCACGGCAAGGAGCGTTTCCATCAGGGACATGGGCATGGCAACGAGCCCGACACCCATCATGGACACGACGGCCCGCCGCACGAAACGCCATGGGTCGTCACCGGCCCTCTTCTTGCGCTGGCGCTGCCCTCGCTGGCAATCGGCTACATGACCATCGAACCGATGCTGTTCGGCGACTTTTTCGGCAGCGCGATCTACGTTGCAGACCGCCATCCGGTGATGCACGAGCTGAATCAGGAATTCCACGGCGCCATGGAAATGGGGCTGCATGCATTGGCGACGCTGCCGTTCTGGCTGGCCGTGGCAGGCGTCGGCCTGTCGGCGTTCTTCTACCTCAAGCGCCCGGACATCCCGGCGGCCATCGCGCAGCGCTTCAGCTTCCTGCACCGGATGCTGCTCAACAAATACTGGTTCGACGAACTCTACAGCTGGGTGTTCGCCAAAGGCGCCCGTGCGCTCGGTGGCAGCCTGTGGCAGCGGGGCGACCAGAACGTGATCGACGGCTTTTTCGTCAACGGATCGGCGCACCTGGTCGAACGCTTCTCGCGTCTGGTCAAGGCCTTCCAGTCGGGCTACATCTACCATTACGCCTTTGCCATGCTGATCGGGGTATTTGCCCTGGTGACCTGGTTCGCGCGCTTGAACTGACCCATGCTGAACAACCTCCTTTCTCTCGTCATCTGGGTCCCGATTCTGGCCGGGGTGATCGTGCTTGCCACCGGTTCCGACCGCAACGCCGCGCTCGCCCGCTGGGTCGCGCTGGCCGGGGCGTTGCTGGGACTCATCGTCGCGCTTCCGCTGGTTACCGGCTTCGATACCACCACCTCGGCGATGCAGTTCGTCGAGAAATCCGCATGGATCCCGGCGTTCAACATCCATTACCACCTGGGTGTTGACGGCATCTCGATGCCGCTGATCCTGCTGAACAGTTTCGTCACCGTGTTGGTGGTGATCGCCGGCTGGCAGGTGATCCAGGACAAGGTCGCGCAGTACATGGCGGCCTTCCTCATCATGTCGGGCCTCATCAACGGCGTGTTCGCCGCGCTCGACGGCATCCTGTTCTACGTCTTTTTCGAAGGCATGCTGATTCCGCTGTACCTGATCGTTGGCGTGTGGGGCGGACCGAACCGCGTCTATGCCGCATTCAAGTTCTTCCTCTACACCTTGCTCGGTTCGCTGCTGATGCTGGTGTCGATGATCTATCTTTACTTCCAGTCCGGCGGCAGCTTCGACATCCAGACCTGGCACACCACGGCGCTCGGCATGACCGCGCAGACGCTGATGTTCTTCGCCTTCCTGCTCGCCTTCGGGGTCAAGGTGCCGATGTGGCCGGTGCACACCTGGTTGCCCGATGCTCACGTCGAAGCGCCGACCGGCGGCTCGGTCGTACTGGCGGCGATTACGCTTAAAGTCGGCGCCTACGGCTTCCTGCGCTTCATCCTGCCGATCCTGCCGGATGCCAGCCACGAATTCGCCTGGTTCGTCATCATGCTGTCGCTGATCGCCGTCGCCTACATCGGCCTCGTCGCACTGGTGCAGGCCGACATGAAAAAGCTCATTGCCTATTCCTCGATCGCGCACATGGGCTTCGTCACCCTCGGCTTCTTCATGTTCAATCCGCTCGGCCTGGAGGGCGGCCTGGTGCAGATGATCTCGCACGGCTTCGTCTCCGCCGCGCTGTTCCTCTGCATCGGCGTCATGTACGATCGGCTGCATTCGCGCCAGATCAAGGACTACGGTGGCCTGGTGAACAAGATGCCGGTGTTCGCCGCTTTTTTCATGCTGTTCGCCATGGCCAACGCGGGCCTGCCTGCCACCAGTGGCTTCGTCGGCGAATTCATGGTCATCATGGCCTCAACCCAGGTCAATTTCTGGTTTGCCTTCGTCGCGGCCACCACGCTGATCTTCGGTGCCGCCTATACGCTGTGGATGTACAAACGGGTGGTATTCGGATCCGTCACCAATCCGCATGTCGAGGAGATGGCCGACGTCAAAGCGCGTGAGATCCTGCTGCTCGGCGTGCTCGCCATCCTTGTGCTGGCCATGGGACTCTATCCAAAGCCGTTCACCGATGTCATGCATGTGTCGGTGGTCGACCTGTTGTCGCATGTCGCCCGAAGCAAACTGCCTTAAGGTTCAAAAATGCGCCACGCCCTCATGCAATTCGCGCCTGTTTTTCCTGAGATGTTCGTGTTGGCCATGGTCTCGCTGATCCTGGTGGTCGACGCCGCAGCCAACGGCGGCAAACGCTATCTGGCCTATCTGCTTTCACTTGTCACGCTGGCCGGTGCGGCCTTCCTTACCTTGCGTGATTTTTCCACCCTGCCGGTGCTGACGCTGGGCGGATTGTTCATCGACGACCCGCTGTCCGACGTACTGAAACTGTTTCTCTATCTGACAGTTGCCGTCGTGCTGGTGTATTCGCGCGATTACCTGCGCCAGCGCGGGCTCTACAAGGGCGAATTCTTCGTGCTGGCGTTGTTTGCGCTGCTGGGCATGATGGTGATGGTGTCGGCCAGCCATTTCCTGACGCTGTACCTCGGTCTCGAACTGCTGTCGCTGTCGTTGTATGCCATGGTTGCGTTGCAGCGCGATTCCAGCGTGGCAACCGAGGCGGCGATGAAATATTTTGTGCTGGGTGCGCTGGCGTCGGGCATGCTGCTCTATGGCATGTCGATGGTCTATGGCGTCACCGGTTCGCTGGGTCTGGGCGACATCGCCATCGCCCTGCAGGATGGGACTGATCTGCACATCCCGTTGGTGTTCGGCATCGTCTTCATCGTGGCAGGCCTGGCGTTCAAGCTTGGCGCGGTGCCGTTCCACATGTGGATACCCGACGTCTACCACGGCGCGCCGACCGCGATGACGTTGTTCATCGGTTCCGCGCCCAAGATCGCCGCATTTGCCTTCGTGATCCGCATTCTGGGACAGGGGCTCGAATCGCAGGTGAGCGATTGGCGCGGCATGCTGGTGATCCTGGCGGTACTGTCGATGGCGCTTGGCAACATTGCGGCCATTGCGCAAAGCAACCTGAAGCGGATGTTTGCCTATTCGACCATTTCGCATATGGGCTTCATGCTGCTGGGCATCCTCGCCGGCTCGCAGAACGGCTATGGCGGCGCGATGTTCTATGTGCTGGCGTACGCGCTGATGAGTCTGGGCGGTTTCGGCATGATCCTGCTCCTGTCGCGTGCCGGTTTCGAGGCTGATCGGCTGGAGGACTTCAAGGGCCTGAACCGCCGCAGCCCGTGGCTGGCGTTCATGATGCTGCTGCTGATGTTCTCGATGGCCGGCGTGCCGCCCACCGTGGGTTTCTATGCCAAGCTGTCGGTGCTGCAGGCCGTGGTCGAGATCGGCTATGTGTGGCTGGCGGTGGCGGCAGTGCTGTTTTCGCTGATCGGCGCGTTCTACTATCTGCGCATCGTCAAGCTGATGTACTTCGACGCGCCGCACGATACGGCCCCGATTGCGGCGAGCCCCGATGCTCGGGTCGTCATGTCGGTCAACGGACTGGCCATTCTGGCGCTGGGGATCATGCCGCAACCGTTGATGGCGGTATGCATCCACGCCATCCGTGCGTCTTTCTGAACCGGGATATTTGAACCAAATCGTGTCGGGGCAGGTCTGCTCCGGCGTTATCTAGCTTTTCGGATCCACCGTGAATTTCTCCACTACCCTGCTGCTGACCCTGGCATTCATCGCCGCCAACCTGCCTTTCCTCGTCGAGCGGATCTTCTTCGTCATACGGCCCAGAACCGGTCCCAAGAATTTCGCCTGGCGGCTGCTGGAACTGGTGGTGCTGTTTTTCGTGGTGGGCGGCATCGCGCGGCTACTGGAAGGCAAACTCGGCGACATTCAGCATCAGGACTGGGAATTCTATGCGGTCAACGCCTCGCTGTTCGTGGTGTTCGCTTATCCCGGCTTCGTCTACCGTTATCTGTGGCGGCGGCGCGGCGCATAGGTATGGACGCCCTGGAATTCAGGTTGCGTGACGAACACGTCGCGCTTTGCGATCTGCTCAAACTCAGCGGTATCGCCGACAGCAGCGGGCAGGGCAAGCACCTGATCGCCGCAGGAGAAGTCACCGTCGACGGCCAGCCCGAAAGCCGCAAGACGGCGAAAATACGAGCGAACCAGACGGTGCAGTGTCTGGGCCAGACCGTGCGGGTTGTGGTCGATCAGGCATAGTCAGAAGGGAGAGCCCAAGGTCCGATCCGCTACGGACCGTCTTTTCTGAAAAGATCGACCCGGATGGGCATATGGAACGTTGCTCCGTTTGGCGACATGTGGCGATTGAATTCCGAGCGCACGGCCTCGTGAAGCGCGGGGGATAAACGATGCTCTGTGTGGGTCACCTTGAGTATTCGATTCTCGAACTGGCTGAAATCGTCGAAGTGCATCGGTTGCAGAAAGAAAGTCTGCGATACGAGCGACAGCCGCTGCGTTAAAACGGCTCTGACTTCCGCTGCAAAGGCCGCCTCCCTGACCGCCTTCTCGTCGTGGAACAGCCGCAGGATCTCGTTGAAGTCGCCGGCATAGACGGGTTCCGAGATGTATGCCAGGCCACCCGGTTTCAGTACTCTCCGGATCTCGGAGAAAGTGTCGTCCATCCGTTCGATCGGGACGTGGTGCAGGGATTTGAACATCAGGACGATGTCAACGTTCGAATCGTCAGTCGGGATGTTTTCTGCGCCGCCAAACGCGAATTGGACGTTGCCCGGTTTTTCCGCCGCCTGATTTTCGGCGAGTTGCGTGGCATCCACTTCCAGGGCAAGCACCGAGGCAGCCGTTTGGGCGACCAGCCGGGTCTTCTCCGCCTTGCCGCAACCGAGTTCAAGCACTTTCGCGCCAGACAGCGGCAGGCGCTCCTTGAGGATGTCGCCTTCATCGGCAACGCGAAGGGCGCTCGGGTCTGCAATACGCATTTCGCTGGCTTTCATGTCGTGGTTTTGGTTGTGCAATCCGGTGCCGATCGTGCAGGGTCCAAGGTCGATGGCCGGTCAGGGTGTGATGGCTCCGTCATGGCATGCCAAACCGGGCGGGTTGGGGCCCCTGGTGAGGCTTACAGGAAGCAAAAAGTATAACGCCCGGAATCGAAATCAACCGCCAGCCGTGCCCCGCGGTTGAGCGCATAGTCCCAGGATCCTTTGGTGGCGCAGCCTTCGTGGCATTCGCTCACTCCGGCCGGCGATTCGAGATCGCGCTCGCGATCGTACCAGCTCAACAGCATGGTGTCGTCGCCCATCTGATGGTAGGCGATGGCCATCGCCAATTTGAGCGCGGCATTGAAGTCGAGATCGAGCTCAGTGGTGTCGAGACGAAGTGTGTTCACGGCGAGGTATCCGTCAGCGCCTTCAGCGCATAGAGCATGTCGAGCGCCGCTTTCGGCGTGAGCGTGTCGGGGTCGAGTTCGCGCAGCTGGTCGAGCGCAGGATGCGGCGGCGGGGCGTCGTTGGGAAGATGGGCGGCGAACAGGTCACCCTGCGGACCGGGCTGCAGTTGCGCATCCTCGAGTTCGCGCAGATGGCGGCGCGCCGCATGGATCACCGGGCTCGGTACGCCGGCCAGACGCGCGACCTGGATGCCGTAGCTTTGCGAGGCCGGTCCGTCTTCCACCGCGTGCAGGAACACCAGGTCGGCACCGTGCTCCTTGGCGTCGAGATGCACGTTGGCGAGCTGGCGGAATTCCTGCGCCAGTTGGGTCAATTCGAAATAGTGGGTGGCGAACAGGGTGAACGCGCGGGTAGCGGCGACGAGATGCCGCGCCACCGCCCACGCCAGTGCCAGGCCGTCGAAGGTAGAGGTGCCGCGGCCGATTTCGTCGAGCAGCACCAGACTGTTGGCGCTGGCGTTGTGCAGGATGTGCGCAGTCTCGGTCATCTCGACCATGAAGGTCGAGCGCCCGCCGGCCAGGTCGTCGGAGGCCCCAATGCGGGTAAAGATCTGGTCGATGTCGCCGATCTTTGCTGAATTGGCGGGCACCCACAGGCCGCAGCAGGCCAGCAGCGCAGTCAGCGCCACCTGTCGCATGTAGGTCGATTTGCCGCCCATGTTGGGACCGGTGATCAGCAGCATCTGTCGGCTGCGGGTCAAAAGCACGTCGTTTGGAATGAAGTGCGCCACCTGAGCCTCGACCACTGGATGGCGGCTGCCGCGGATGACGATGCCGGGTTCCTCGCTGTAGTCGGGCGCACACAGTTTCAGCGTGCCCACCCGCTCGGCCTGGCTCGCTAGCACGTCGATCTCGGCCAGCGCGGCGGCAATCGACAACAGGTCGGGCACGTGCGGCGTCAGCGTCTCCAGCAGGGCCTCGAACAGCGCCTTCTCGCGCGCGAGCGCGCGGTCCTGCGCCGACAGCGCCTTGTCTTCGAAGGCCTTGAGTTCCGGCGTGATGTAGCGTTCGGCGTTTTTCAGCGTCTGGCGGCGGCGGTAATCGTCCGGGACGTTTTCCGACTGTGCCCGGCTGACCTCGATGTAGAAGCCGTGCACCTTGTTGTATTCGACCTTGAGATTGCCGATGCCCGAGCGCACGCGCTCGCGGGTTTCCAATTCCAGCAGGAAGGCCCCGGCGTCGCGTGTCAGTGCGCGCAACTCGTCGAGTTCGGCGTCGTAACCGTCGGCGATGACGCCGCCTTCGCGCAGTACGCTGGCAGGCTCGGGCTGGATGGCTTGGGTGAGCAGGGCATGCAGATCGGGGCGGGCGGCGAGTTGGGTTTGCAGTGCCGACAGGTGCGCGCGGTCGTCGGGCAGCGCGCCGGCGAGCTCGGGCAGCAGCGCCAGCGTGTCGCGCAGACCGGACAGATCGCGGGGGCGCGCATTCTTCAATGCGATGCGGCCGCTGATGCGCTCGACGTCGGCGCAGCTTTTCAGCAGGCGGGTAAGGGTGGCGGCGGTGTCGGGCAGTTCGGCGAGCACGCCGATGGCATCGCGCCGCTGGATCAGGATTCCGCGGTCGCGCAGCGGGTGGTGCAGCCAGTGCCTGAGCAGGCGTGTTCCCATGCCGGTGGCAGTGGTGTCGAGCACCGACAGCAGTGTCGGCGCCGCTTCGCCACGCAGGGTTTCGGTGAGTTCCAGATTGCGCCGGGTGGCGGCATCGAGCTGCACGAAGTCGCTGTCGCGCTCCGCACGAATCGACTGGATATGTGGCAATGCAGTGCGCTGGGTGGACTGGATGTAGTCGAGCAGGGCGCCTGCTGCTGCAATCGCCAGAGACAGATCGGCCACACCGAAGCCCGCGAGGTCGCGGCTACCGAATTGCTGCGCCAGCCGGGTCTGCGCGCCGTCCGAATCGAACTGCCAAGGAGCCAGTCGGCGCACTGCACACGTCATATTCTCAAGTGCGAAATTGTCCGGTGCCAGAATTTCCGCTGGCCGCACCCGCGCCAGGAGGGCAGGGAGGACGGTGGCGTTGATTTCGGTAACCTGAAAACGCCCCGCGGCAAGATTGAGCCAGGCGATGCCGAACCTGTCCGGGCCAGGCGCGACCGCCAGGATCAGGGTGTCGCGCGTCTCGTCCAGCAGGCCTGAATCGGTCAGCGTGCCTGGTGTCACGATGCGCGTTACCTGACGTTCGACCGGGCCTTTTGACGTTGCAGGATCGCCCACCTGTTCGGCAATCACCACCGATTCGCCCAGTTTCAGCAACCGCGCCAAATATTGCTCGACGCTGTGGTAAGGCACGCCGGCCATCTTGATCGGCGCGCCTGCCGAGGCGCCGCGCGTCGTGAGCGTGATGTTGAGAAGCCGTGCCGCCTTTTCGGCATCCTCGAAGAACAGCTCGTAGAAGTCGCCCATGCGGTAGAACAACAGCATGTCGGGATGCTGTGCCTTGATGCCGAGGTACTGCTGCATCATCGGCGTGTGGGCAGTGGGCTCCTTGGCGATGGACATGTGTGACTGTTGTTCGGATCAGACCTTCAGTTCGGGCGGCAGGTGCGGCGCGATGACCTGCAGCATCTGCCCGAAGATTTTCGGGGTGGCGGCGACGATGTTGCCGGATTCGAGAAAGCCTTCGTCGCCCATGAAATTTCCGACCAGGGCGCCGGATTCCTGCGCAATCAGGCTGCCGGCGGCGAGATCCCAGGGCTGCAGATGCATTTCCCAGAAGCCGTCGTAGCGGCCGCAGGCCACGTAGCACAGGTCGAGCGCGGCCGAGCCGGGGCGGCGCAGGCCCGAGGTCGCCTTCATCATGTCGCGGAACATGTTGAGGTAGGCCTCGGAGAAACTGAAGTCGCGGAAGGGGAAGCCGGTACCGATCAGGCATTCGGAGAGTTTGCTGCGCTTGCTGGCACGGATGCGGCGGTCGTTGAGCATGGCGCCGCGGCCGCGGGTGGCGGTGAAGAGTTCGTTGCGTGCGGGATCGTAGACCACGGCCTGGGTGATCTGGCCTTTGTGCCTGAGGGCAATCGAGACGGAATATTGCTGCAAGCCATGCAGGAAGTTGGTGGTGCCGTCCAGCGGATCGATGATCCACTCGTAGTCCTCGCCATTCTTGGCTGCGGCGGTGCCGGACTCCTCTGCTAAAATCCCATGATTTGGGTAGGCGTCGAGCAGGGTTTCGATGATGGCGCGCTCGGCCATCTGGTCGACCTCGCTGACGTAATCGCGGTCCTGTTTGCTCCGAACGGTGAGTTGGTCGAGGTCGAGCGAGGCGCGATTGATGATCGCCCCGGCTTTGCGAGCGGCTTTCACCGCCGTATTGAGCATGGGATGCATGATGTCTGGCTATGGATTCAAAGAACGAGCCGCATATTTTACTTGATGACCACAGCCGATCCTCAACTTCTTGCCAATATTCGTATCGTGCTGACGCGCACCAGCCATCCCGGCAATATCGGTGCGGCGGCCCGGGCGATGAAGACGATGGGTTTGTCCCGGCTGGTGCTGGTCGATCCTGCCGTTTTCCCCAATAGCCAGGCCGACGCCATGGCGTCGGGCGCGGCCGAGCGGGGGGCGGGGGGGTGGGGTTTGGGCCCCCGGGCCGGGGGGGGCGGCGGCGCCCCGCGCGCCCGCGGGGGGTGGGGCGGGCGGGGCGGCCTCCGGGGCGGGGGGGTGGCCCCCCCC
>JAIBEL010000042.1 GCA_019459285.1 Rhizobium sp.
CGGGGCGCGGGGCTAATGGGCGGGGCGAGACGGCGTCCAGCGTGATGCCGATGTTTTCCTGTTTGCCCTGACTGTCCCTGAACGTCAGGGTCATGGGCACCTTCTCGCCCGCCATGACCTGCGCTGTGAGACCGATGAGCATGACATGCAGTCCGCCCGGTTCCAGGCTGACCGTTTTGTCTTTCGGCAGCTTGATCGATTCAAGCTCGCGCATTTCCATCACGCCACCGTCCGTGCGCATGAAATGCAGTTCGACATGATCTGCGCGGGGGGTCGTTCCCGCGACGAGTTCCATGTCCCGGTCGGCAGTGATCTCCATGAAGGCACCCGCCACCTTCTGGCCGGGCGCCGTGGCACGCACCCAGGCATGGTCGATCTTCACATCGCCGGCCCAGGACCAGATGGGGCAAGCGAGGGCAGCCAGCAATAGAAAAACACGGGGATGGCGACGTGAGCGCATGAGAAAAAACTCCTGAGGTTGAAAAGGATTACCGGGATTCCATGCCCAATGCATGCAGGACCTTCAGGGCATCGACGGTGGCTGCGACATCGTGAACGCGCACGATCGCCGCACCCTTCAGTGCGGCCAGCGTGGCGGCCGTGATGCTGGCGACCAGCCGTTCCGGCGCAGGCCGGCCGGTAAGCGTGCCGAACAATGATTTACGCGAGATGCCCACCAGGGTCGGCGACGCCTGGGTCAAACGGTCCAGTGCCTGAAACAGGGCAATGTTGTGCGCGGGCGTCTTGCCGAAGCCGAAGCCGGGGTCCCACAGCAGGCGTTCCCGGGCGATGCCCGCCCGCGTCGCCGCCTCCGTGCGCAGGTGCAAATACTCCAGCACCTCCGCTACGACGTCGCCGTATCGCGGCTGCTGCTGCATGGTCTGCGGCGTGCCCTGCATATGCATCAGGCAGACGCCGCACTGCGAAGCCGCCACGACCTCAAGCGCACCGGGCGCGCGCAAGGCATTGACGTCGTTGATCATGTCGGCCCCTGCGTGCAGGGCGGCCGCCATCACAGGCGTCTTCATGGTGTCGATCGACAGTGCGGCGCCGCAGTCGCGCAGGCCCTCAAGCACCGGCAGCACCCGCCTCAATTCCTCCTCGGCTTCCACCGGGGTCGCGCCGGGCCGGGTGGATTCGCCGCCGATATCGAGGATGTCGGCCCCCTCTTCGCGCAGACGCAATCCATGCTCGATGGCACGCTCACGGGCTGCATAAAGCCCGCCGTCGGAAAACGAATCGGGCGTCGCATTGACGATGCCCATGACCAGGGGACGTGCCAGCGTGAAATGGAAGCGGCCGCAAATGAAAGCCGTCATGCCGGTTCGAATTCCAGCACTTCGCAGTGATCCACCCAGACATTCCACATCTCGGGCAGGCTCAGTTTCCGGAAATGCCCCGTCACGGCCTGCAGGACCTCGTGATGCGCCACCACCAGCACCGTGGACGCGTCGTCATGCTCGATCTCTTCCAGAAAGCGATGCACGCGTCTGACCATCTCCGCATAGGACTCGCCTGCAGGCGCCTTCCATGAAAACGGATCGGCTGCGCTGCGCATGGCAGACAGATACTGCGCAACCGGCTGACCTTCGTATCCGGTGTTGCGGTCGTCGAGTCGCCCATCCACGTGGATGTCGGCGCAATGGGACGCGTTGACGATGGCCGCGGTTTCGTGGGCGCGCTTCAGGCGCGACACATACACGCGCCGGATCGGGACATCCCGCAAGCGTTGTGCGGCGGCCGCCGCCTGCAACCGACCCTTCGGCGTCAGCGACACCGGAACGGCCGGATCGGCATTGCACAGGCCGCGCAGGTTGTATTCGGATTCGCCGTGGCGCAGACACACCATTTTCATGCCAGCACCAGGATCTCCCCTTTGCCGCCGAAGGCCAGATCGCCCATGTAGCGGTGTGCTTGCGTGGAAGCCGGCAGCAGCCCGGGCAGGAAGCTTTCCGCATGGCGATGCAGCAATCCCAGGTAGCTCAGGTCGACCCGGCCCGAATCATTGAAGCTCGGTGGGATGGCTTCGGGCCTGCGGCCCAGGATCAGGCTTCCGCGTCGCAGGCCGGCTCCCGGCTGAGTGCCGCAACCGCCCGCCACCACGAGTGTGCCGGCAAGAAGCCGCGCGCCGCAGGCGTCGCCTGCCTGGCCGCGTACGAGAATCAACCCGCGCCGCATGCGATCGCCGAGACGATCGCCGGCATTGCCCTCGACCGCCACCACGCCGCCCGCCATACCGGTGCGGTCGCCGATCAACGCGGCACCGAGCCAGGCGCCGGCATCGCCCCGGATGCGCAACAGGCCGCCCCTCATGCCGTTGGCGGCGCCATCTCCGGCATCGCCACGGATATCGAGTTCGCCGCCGCGCATCCCCTGCGCGGCGTAATGCCCTGCCGGTCCTTCAACCCGCAAGCTGCCCGTGTTCATGCCCTTGCCCAGGCAATCGAGGCGATCGCTATCGGTGCGGATCACCAGCATGTCGGTTTCGTCCACGTCCACCTCGAACAGATCGCCCAGCATCAGGGGGCTGCCTGCCAGATGGATGATCTGCTTCCCGATGTCGTCCGCACGCCGCCCGGCGAGCGTTTCCGGCAGTACGCCGGTCATGTCGACACGCCCGTTCGGCACCGCGCGCAAGCTCAGTGTCGTCATGCCAGAATCTCCCGCAGTCGATAGTGGAACTGGCCCAGCTTTCCACCGTAGTTGCCGGCCGACAGCCGCACGATGCCGCCTGCCGCGCCGATTCCGCAGACCGCATCCATGCCGGCCTTCATCGCCACGTGCATGTCGGCGTCGGTGACGGCGTCGACCACGATCTCCAGCACGGCGTCCACGCCCGGACTGAGCTCGGTTTTCGCCACGCCGCGCAGGGTCGGACAGAACGCATCGTTGGTGGAAGCGGGCAGCGCCTTGTATTTGGAGCCCACCTTGGAGCCCGAGCGGACCACGCCGCCCGGGAAGGGCGCGATGGCGCCCGGGACGCGCGCAATGGCGTCCACTGCAGCCTCGCAGGCGGCCAGCGCCTGGCTGCGCGAACGCGCCAGAACCAGGAAATTGCCGCCGCCGACCGAACGCATCAGGCCGGTCGTTTCCTCGGCCAGGAACTCGCCGTCCATCACCGGGATACGCCAGTAGCGCCGGCCGGCGATGAGTTTGGACATCTGCCAGCCGTCGCCGAAATAGCGCAGGTTTTTTCCCAGCGGCAGCGATTCCTCGCCTTCGCAGCCGGCGAACACGGCCGTGGTAGGACAGGTCAGCACGCTCTGGCCCACACGCCGCTCCAGCTGCTTGGCCAACTCCTTGGTGGAGACGGCAAACAGCAGGCCGGCTACGCCGGGCCGCCCGTCGGGGGTTTCCTCCGGAGACAGCTCGCGTTCGATACCGGCCTCGCAGCCGCAGGCAATGACCGAGGTGGCGAATCCGAAAGCGGCGTTGGCCGCATGTCTTGCCCAGGTCAGGTTGTCCGCGGTGATGACAATGCGGGTTGCCTTCATGGCGAAAGCTTCCGCATAGGTGTCGTCGATGAACACGCCATTGATGATCACGCCGCCCTCCCCTTGCACACATGGGGAATCAGTTTGCTGGCACCGCACGTGCAGATCTCGTCGTCGCTTACGCGAACATGTTCCATCCTGACTGTCATGTAACGGTCGAAATAATCCTTCAGGGGTTTCTCGATGCCCTTGTCGTACTCCGGCTTCACCACGTGCAGCGCACCATTGACCACGTTCACCACCTGGCCGTCGCGCACGATGAGCTGGCCGTCCTTGAAGACATACTCGGGCTTCGCAAACATGGCCTCGCGGTCGGCATCGTCGCAATAGACCACGATGTCGGCCGCCGCCCCTTCGCCCAGATGGCCGCGATCGGTCAGGCCGAGGGAACGGGCCGGCGCCGCGCGCGTCATGATGGCGATCTCGTAGAGGCTGTATTCCCGATCCAGGCTGCGCAGCTGGCTGTGCGCGGCGGCCTCTGCGTTGATCTCGTCCAGCTTCGAATCGCGGAAGCGCTTGTCCATCAGCAGGCGAATCAGGTGCGGATAGCTGGTGAAGGGCGCACCGTTGGGATGGTCGGTGGTCAGGAAGATGCGCCAGGGATCGTTGACCCGCAGGAACAGTTCCAGGCCGATCGCCCATTGCAGGGCGTTGACGAAATTCTTGTCGCGGTACTTGAACGGAACCACGCCGCAGCCCGCGTCGCATTCGATGTCCATGACCACCCATTTGTCCGGGCTGGCGTGGCGATGGTTGCCGTACTGCTTCATGCTGTCGCCCGATACGGTCACCGTCTGGCCGAACAGGACTTGTCCGACGTCGGCCGACACGTTGCTCATGCGGTTGAGGGCATCGGCGATGCGCTCGGCTTCGGAAGAAAACTTGCGCTCGCCTTCGGTGCCATAACTGTGGAACTGGATGTGCGTCAGATGGATGGGCAGGCCCTCCGCCGCGGCCATGGTGGCCAGGGTGGTATCGGCATTGCCGGGAACGCCCAGGTTGCTCGCGTGCACGTGCAGCGGGTGCGCCACACCCAGGTCGTGGACGGCCCGCGCCAGCGCCTGCACTACCTGCCGGGGCGTCACACGGTAATAGGGATGGGCCTCGTCCAGATCCAGGCTGCGGGCATTGAATTTGAAAGCGGAGATGCCGCCCGGATTCACCACCTTGATGGCCATGGCCTGGCTCGCATCCAGGGTCCAGCCCACGTAGTCGTTGATCAGGCGCTGATCCGCCCCGCTGGCCAGCATGCGCAGGAAAAAGTCGTCGCTGCCGAGCATGGCGTAGGCGCCCTTGTCCACCATGGGAATGTCGCCCATCTCGAGATGGGTATGACGCGCGTTGGTGGGCTGCATGGCCGGCTCGAAGCAGGCGGTATAGCCCATCTCGGCATAGCGGTAACCGGTGGTCCAGGTCGAGGGCGCGGCGTGACCGCAGCCGGCATGCATGCCGCCGCTGGTCGGGACCGGATCCTGGCGGTGGTCTTCCGGCAACAGCGCCCGGGCAATGTTCAGTTTCCCGCCGCCAATGTGCGTATGCAGGTCGATGGCACCGCCCATCACCACGCGGCCGGCGAGATCGATGTCGCGATCGATTCTTGCATCCGGTCCCGGTGCGGCGACGATGCGACCATCCTCGATATAGAGATCGCGCACCACGCCATCGACGCCGTGCGCAGGGTCGTAGATCCGGCCATTCTTAAGCCGCAGCATGATTCGTCTCCCTCTGGATGATGGCAAGGACCTGGGCCACGCTCGGCAGACTCGAAGGTGCAGGCGCCGTCAAGGGCAAGGCCACCACCGCATCCATGCGATGCAGGAAGCCCGCATGCTGTACGCCCGGAACGGCCACCGGAATGAACACATCCGGCGCCCGGGCAAATCGCATGTCGGCCCGACCCAGTACCACAGTCGGACAATCGGCGGCGGGGGGCGTGCGTTCGGGATCGAACGCCGATATCCAGACCAGCGCATCCACCTCCCCTGTTTTCAGCAGACGGTCGCTGTCGAACAGCAGCGGTTCATAGCGCGGACCGGCGATTTCGTACGCGGTGCGCAAGGGGTAGCCGGTCTGCCAGGTGCAGGTTTGCGCGGCCGAGGTGCCGCCATCGTCGCCCCCCAGGGGCAACCCGGACCATCGCGTCGCCTGGTTGAGATCCTTGACCAGATTCACGGCCGACTGGATGGTCAGATCGGCCTGCGGAAAATCCAGTTCCACCGCGTTCCAGACCAGCACGCCGTAGCGGGCCGCCCGCATATCGGCCAGCAGGGCCTCGATCTGCCCGATCGGCACGCCCGCCACGTCTGCGGCACGCGTAGGTATCCCTGCCAACCGGGCACGCATGACGGCAAATAATTCGCCCAGGCGGCCCGCATCGATCGGGATGGACGAAACGGATACGCCCTCCATGACTGGAATGGACAGCGCGGGACCGCCCAGAACCACGACCTTGCGCGTCAACTCGCCAAACTGGGACGCCGGGGCAAGACAGCGTTCGAAGAAACGCGGATAGCGCGAGGCATCCGTGCCCGCCAGCACGATCAGATCGGCACGGTTGCGCACCTCGGACAGAGTGGTCGTCACCCAGCCGCCATCCTGGAAAGCCCGCACATTGCGGAACTGCGCACGGCCATGCATGTGGTCGACCACGCCCCCCAGCTTTTCCGCCAGCGACAGGGCAGCGCGATGGCCCGTGACATCGCATCCCAGTCCGCCGATCAGCGGGCGGTGCGAACCTGACAGGATGATCGCCGCCGACCGGCAAGCTTCATCCAGGCTGATGGGCAAGCCGGCAATCATGGCCTGGCCGGGATCCGGGATGGAAAACAACCGCGAGGCGCGGGGACACGCCGGGCGTTCGAGCCGCACGCCCTCCCCCTCGCGCGAGACTTCCAGATCGTCACACAGCAAACCGCAAAAAGGACAACAAACCGAGGGACTGGACACAGAGATGGATGACTCAAAAAGACCGAAGTGCCAAAGCATTTAGCAGGATCCATGCCATCCATGTCGCACCCGCGCCTATGTGTCTGGCCAGGCAGGCAGTTTCACGTCGGCGCATGTCGCCTCCATCCATAAAAGATGTCACGCGGCCGATGCGAGCGGCGTGACAGTCTGTCACATCGGCACTCCCTGCATGCAAGGCTAGACGATTGATTATTTATGCATTTTCCCATTGGCATAGCAATTGCTTCCAGAGGCTTACACGCTTTGCACCACACCATATACACATGCCGCATACCGCCACGATCAGCGTCACCGTACGAGCCTCCGCACGGCTTCACATGGGGTTTCTCGACCTCAACGGCGGACTGGGGCGGCGCTTCGGCAGCCTGGGCCTGTCGCTGGATGAACTGGCCACGACGCTGACCGCCTATCCGGCCGAACAGGTTTCGGCGGAAGGTCCGCAATCCGAACGGGTGGAATCGTTCGCACGCCAGTCACTCGCGGCCATGGGCATTACGGACGGCACCTATATCCAGATCCACCAGGCCATCCCCGATCACGCCGGCCTCGGCTCGGGTACCCAACTCGCCCTGGCCGTCGGCACGGCGCTTGCCCGGTTGTATGGTGTGGACTGGCCAGTCCACGACATGGCCAGGCAGTTGAACCGTGGCGCGCGTTCAGGCATCGGCCTGGGCCTGTTTACGCAGGGCGGATTCGTGGTGGATGGCGGACGCAAGGACGAGGGAGACCCGCCCCTGGTGATTTCGCGCATCGAGTTTCCCGCGCAGTGGCGCGTGATCCTGGTGATGGACAAGACCTACAAGGGCTTGCACGGCGAGCAGGAAAAGCAGGCTTTCGCCGCCCTGCCAAAATTTCCCGAGGCGCGGGCCCCCCTCGCCCTTGCCCCCCCCACCCACCACTAACCCGCCCTGCGAAACCCGCCCCCGGCCTTTGCCTCACCGCGCGCCACGTATCATCGCCCTGGCCATGTCGTGCACTGCCCAGTCCACACCATACAACCGGGCAAGCG
>JAIBEL010000008.1 GCA_019459285.1 Rhizobium sp.
CCCCCCCCCCCCCCCCCCCCCCCCCCCCCCCGCCTACGTGCCGAGCCGGGGGGCGGCCCACGCGGCAGCCGCAACCGGGTCGGCGTCGTAGCGTGCAATCGCGGCAGCGGCCCCGGCAGGATCGAGCAGCATGACCGCAGCCTGCCAGGCCGTGCAGGCCAGCAGTTCGCCGCCAACATGAATCAACTGGAGCGGTCGCTCTGCACCCAGCGGGCGCACCCGATGCCCGCCGAACGCCCGCAGATCGCGTTCGACCAACCCGGCAAACGCAAACGCCCGCTCCGGCAGCAAAGCCGTCATCAGATGGGGAAACAACAGGTCGCCGAAGTTGTGGCGATCGAAGGCGCCAAACAGGACCGACGGGGCGCTGACGCTGGGTTGCGGATTCTTCACGTGCCCTCGGATTCACACACCATGGAATTTCACATTACATTCTAGGCAGCCCCCATCCTCTACAGCCCCCCGATGAAATCCGCCCGACCGTCCTTTTTCGTCCTGATCGCCCTCATCGGCGGGCTGGCCATCCTGAGTTCCACGCTGTCGAAGACGCCGGTCCTGCCGCTGTTCGCCCACGCGCTCCATGCCACGCCGGCGGAAATCGGCTGGATCGTCATGGCGTCGACGATTCCGGGCATCCTCATCAGCTATCCCGCCGGCGCGCTGTCCGACTATCTCGGCTCGCGGCGCCTGCTGCTGGCGTCGCTGGTCGTGTTCGCCACCGCGCCCTTCCTGTACCTGCTGGTCAGCACCGCCGGGCAACTCATGGCGGTGCGCTTCTACCACGGCTTCGCCACCGCGATTTTCGGCACCGTGGCGAACGCGGCGATCGCCGAACGCTACACCACGGAACGCGCGGCCCGGCTCTCCACCTATTCCTCGGTCACCATCGTCGGGCGCTCCATCGCACCGTTCCTCGGCGGCAGCCTGATCTCGCTGGCGAGTTTCCACGCCGTCTACATCGCCTGCGCGGTCAGCGGCGTGCTGGCGCTGGCAGTGGGTCTTCTGCTGCGTGATCATGTGCCTCGGCCCCGGACAAAGCTGGAACTCCCGCATTTCTGGGCGAGCCTGACCACCATACTGCGCGACCGCAGCATCATGCTGGTGAGCCTGACCGAGGCGGCGCAATACCTGGTGTTCGGCGCCATCGAGGCCTTCCTCGCCCTGTTCGCCGCCTCGCTCGGCATCCCCGCGTGGGAGATCGGCGTCATCCTCGGCGTGCAGCTGGTCAGCATCGTGTTCGCCAAGCCGCTGATGGGCAAGGTATCGGACCGCGTCGGGCGCCGCCGCGTCATCCTGCCCGGCCTCTTGATCGGCGCGGCGAGCGTCGTGCTGCTGCCGTTTGCCCCCAGCTTCATCGGCCTGTCGGTGCTGAGCCTGGCCTTCGGCATCGGCTTCGCCACCGTCACCTCGTCCACCTCCGCGCTCGTCGCCGACCTCACGCGCGACGGCCGCTACGGCTCGTCGATGGGCGTGCTGCGCACCGTGATGGACGTCGGCCAGTCGATCGGCCCGGTGCTCACCGGCTTCATGGTCGGCGTCGCCGGCTACGGCAGCGCCTTCACCCTGCTGGCGGCGATCCTGGTGCTCGCCGCGCTGATGCTGGGGCTGCTGCTGCGCGACGGGTAAGCTCGTGCGCGATCGGCTATAGTGATTCAGCCCGCCTCTACCAAGGAGATTTCCATGCGCATCCGTACCCTGCTCGCTATCCTGGCTTTCGTCCCTGCCCTTTCTTCACTGCCGGCTGCCGCCGATTCGACCGTGAAGCGCACGTCCGTCGCTGCCATGCTGGAAACGATCTCGCCCCCGGCCTGCACCGCCAGCGCAAAGGGCACGCACGTCGCCCAACTCAATTGCTGCTCAGCCCACAAAGGCCTCTGCGGCTGCCGCGCCGGCAAGATCGTGTGCTGCGACGGCACCGTCAGCACCGAGCCGGGGTGTACGTGTCATGGAGATGAAGGGGTCACCGAGTAGCGAATAGGACTAACCACAGGTGAATCCAAACCTCATGCTGTCTCAATCACGACGGGCGTTATGAACCAAACCTTGCAAACTCCCACCCTCGTTGCATCACAGCGTTGGAAACTTTGGCTTTTCGCTAGCCTGCTTACGGTTTCCGGCATTGGGTTATTTGCACCAAATCATGTTGCATCTGCGGTTGGCGCTAGTTTGGTTACGGTTAACCTGGGCTCGACCGCCCTTGGTCTGATCGTTCTTGTGAGCGCCATGTTGTCAGTTCGATGCCCCGCCTGCCGGCTTAGTCTTGTTTGGTATGCCCTATCCAAGCGGGGGATTCATGCATGGCTTTCATGGCTGCTCGATACAAGGGTTTGTCCACGATGCGGCTTTTCTCATTCGTCTAGCCAAGGTGGCAGTCATGAGAAATCGCCTCTCCCAACCAATCATTCCAGCTGACCGCCAAAATCTACGCATTTTCTGTCCGCTGAATTCGAACGTTAGGTGCCATGAAGGAAGTCGATCAAATTGTTGTGTCGAAACTTGATGCTGCGCAGAGGCAGTTGAAAGTTGCCATTCGCATGCTCTTCTCAGAGGATGACCCAATTGCGACACATACCCTAGTCGGAGCGGCATCCCATCTTTTCAGCGATCTTGTCGAGATCGTCGCCCCCGAGCAGTCTTGGGACAAAAAGGCACGCGAAGCGACGTCACTCACTCAATCTGGATACTTTCAGGTCATGCGTCGCTACCAAAACTTCTTCAAACATGCACGCGATGATCACACGGCTGTGCTTGAGCTCAATCCCGAGGAAACAGAATCACTTGCGTTCTGGGCGGTTATGAATGCGAACGAGCTTGCTCCCTTGTCTACCGAGTCTCAGGTGTACCAACTCTGGTATATAGCGGCTCGCTCACCGTTCACGGACCCTACAAAGTCACCCCTGCGAGAGGCGCTTCAGCTCTTTGGCGATCTTCGTCCCCTTCCTCGTGGCGAGCGTCTTAAGGCTGGTGGGCGAGTATTAGAGACGGAACTACGTCGTGTGCTCTAATCCTTCAATTAGCCGGACATGCAGCAGCAAGCTGAGTCGTTATTTCAATAGTCGGGCAAAACAATCTCACAGATCTCACTTACTCAACGCCACCCAAACCCCATCCCACCCCGCCTCCGGCGGCGTCTTCCGGAACGCCGCAACCCGCTCCAGCATGACCTGGCTGGGCCGATCTCCCGGCGCATCGGCGAGGCATTCGCGGAACGCCGCTTCTGCCGCATCCCAGTCCTGCGCGCGCTAGCGCGCCCGGACCGCCGCGCAGGCCGGCCCCCCC
>JAIBEL010000020.1 GCA_019459285.1 Rhizobium sp.
GTTTGGTTGGCATAAAATAGGGCGAGTACGGGGGGTGCGCGGGTGCGAGGCGGGATACGCCGGGGGGCCCGGTCTAACTCGGCGGTGAGCGGGGCGGGAGCGCGCGCGCCCGGCGCGAAGGACTTATTGTTGCAGAAGGTACAGCCCCCGATGCCTTTGCTGCCATCGCGGTTGGGGCAGGTAAAGCCGGCGTCGAGGGCGATTTTGTGCACCCGTTCGCCGTAGCGCTCCAGCATGGCGCGGCCAAAGGTATGGATATGGTCGGTGAGGACGCTCACGCCGCCAGCATCTCCGGCTGTATCGCGACCGGATGCGGCATCACGCCGGTCTGCAGGTAGTCGATCAGTTGCTGCACTGTGCGGATGTCGCGGCCGAAGGGCAGTGGCTCTGAACCGCGGAAGAACAAGCCCTTGCCGACGTCGCCCTTGAGCGCGGCGACCAGTTGCGAATCGATGCAGAACTGCCCGGCCTTTTCGAGGCCGTCGCGCAGCCCGCACTGTGTCAGGCAGTGCAAGCCGATGGCGCAACGCTCGGGATCAGCCTTGGCGCACGCCTGCAGCCTGGGTTCGCGCTTGAGGTAATTGGCGAGCCAGGGCGTTTTCACGGCGCGCGCAGGCAGGCCGGCCACACTCATGAAGGTGACGATGTCTTCGGGTTTCGCATCCAGCAGCACGCGCTTGAAGTTGGGGTGGGCGTCGCCCTCCTCGGTGACGGCGAACGGCGTGCCGAGCTGCACGGCGCTGGCTCCCAGCGTCAGCGCGGCCAGCAGTTTTTCGTGGCTGTTGATGCCGCCGCCGACGATGACGGGTATCTGCCCGCGCGCGATGCCCATGTCCTCGAACACTTTGAAGATGCCGGGCAGCACCTCGGCGAAATCGAAGCGCGCGCTGGCAAGGTCAGCCGGGTTCGGCGCACCGAGGTGGCCACCGGCGTATCGGGGATGCTCGATCACGATGGCGTCCGGCAACCGTCCGCCGCTCCCGAATTTCTTCAGGCGCGACCATTTCTTTAGCAGGATGGCGACGCCGCGCGCGTCGGACAGGATCGGGACCAGCGCGACATCGGGATAGCCCTCGGTCAGCTCCGGCAGGTCGAGCGGCAGCCCGGCCCCCATCACGATCGCCTGCGCACCCGAGGCACAGGCCTGGCGGACGTAGGCGGGATGCGCGTCCACCGCCTTCATCACGTTCACCGCCACCAGACCGCGGCGGGATGCAATTTCCAGAGCGGCCTTGATCTCGCGGTCGAGCGCGACCAGATTCAGTCGATTGAGCGTGTCCTTGCCGCGACAATGCTTCGCCGCTTCCATCAGGTCGGCGTGATGGTGTCGCAGGTCGATGCTCGCGATCGTACCCATCGCACCGGCGCGCGCCACGGCGCCGGCCAGCCGATGTGCCGAGACCCCAACGCCCATACCGCCCTGCACGATGGGCAAAAGGGTGTGGCCCCGTATGGCCAGGGAGGGAAACGCCGTCATGCCGAGCCTTCGATTCCTGCAAAGCGCTCATTATAACCACTTGAAGACCCGCTTATCTTTATAATGTCACCCATCCTTCTATGGCGACGATGCGCCGGGGTTCACCCGCCCCGCCTAAACGCCTACAATGCCGGGTCTTACTGGCTGGCCTTTACACGCATGTTCACCGGCATCATCCAATCCATCGGCCGCATCCACGAATACGAAGCACACGGTGCCGACGCGCGTATGGTCTTCCTCGGTGGCGGGCTGGATTTTTCCGACGTCGCCATCGGCGACAGCATCGCTGTCAACGGCGTGTGCCTGACCGCAGTGGCGCTGACGGCCGACAGTTTTACCGCCGACGTTTCCGCCGAGACCCTGCGCGTCACGGCGGGTTTCGTGCCAGGCGCCGAGGTCAATCTGGAGAAGGCGTTGCGGCTGGCCGACCGACTGGGCGGCCATCTGGTATCCGGACATGTCGACGGCGTCGGCACGGTGCACCGCTTCGCGCCGGCAGGCGAATCGCATCTGTTGGAAATCGATGCGCCCCCCGCACTTGCGCGCTACATCATCCGCAAGGGGTCGATCACGGTGAACGGCGTGTCGCTGACGATCAACCACGTGGACGGTACGCGCTTTGCGCTGAACCTCATCCCGCATACGCTGGAGATGACCATGCTCAAGCATCTGCAAACGGGCAGCCGCGTCAACCTGGAAGTCGACATGATCGCGCGCTATGTTGAGCGCATGATGCAATTCACCCAAACAACGGACAAAGACTGATGAGCCTCGCCTCCACGCTGGAAATTATCGAAGAACTCAAGGCCGGGCGCATGGTCGTGCTGGTCGACGAGGAAGACCGCGAGAACGAGGGCGACCTGGTGATGGCGGCCGAGCACGTCTCGCCCGACGCGATCAATTTTATGGCGAAATACGGGCGTGGCCTGGTCTGCCTCACCTTGACCGACGACCGCTGCCGCCAGCTCGGCCTGAAGCAGATGGTGAACGACAACCAGACGCCGCACGGTACCGCATTCACCGTGTCGATCGAGGCAGCCGAGGGCGTGACCACCGGCATTTCGGCGGCCGACCGCGCGGTCACCATCCAGGCCGCGGTGAAGAAGCACGCCAAGCCGACCGACATCATCCAGCCCGGCCACATCTTCCCGCTACGCGCACAGCCTGGCGGCGTGCTGGTACGCGCGGGCCATACCGAAGCCGGCTGCGACCTCGCCGGACTCGCCGGACTCGAACCTGCCTCGGTGATCTGCGAAATCCTCAAGGACGACGGCACCATGGCGCGCCTGCCCGACCTGATCCCGTTCGCGCAGGAACACGGCCTGAAGATCGGCGCCATCGCCGACCTCATCCATTACCGCAACCAGACCGAAAGCCTGGTCGAGCGCGCCGCCGACCGCCTGATCCAGACGGTATACGGGGCCTTCCGCCTGGTCGCCTACCGCGACAAGTGCGCCAAGGAAACCCATCTTGCACTGGTCAAGGGCGAGATCCACGCCGACCGCGAGACCCTGGTGCGCGTGCACGAGCCGCTCTCCGTGATGGACTTTCTCGATGTCACCGGCGGCGGGCACTCCTGGCCGATCATGGGCGCGATGGAGCGTATCGCCGAATCGCAATCCGGCGTCATCGTGTTGCTGCACCGCCCGGAAACCGCCGAGGCGCTGCTGCACCGCATCAACCCGCCGCCGGCTGACAGCCGCAAATACGACCTGCGCGACTACGGCATCGGTGCGCAGATCCTGCGCGATCTCGGCGTCGGCAAGATGAAGCTGCTGGCGAGCCCGCGCAAGATGCCGGCGATGGACGGCTTCGGGCTGGAAGTCACCGGCTATTCCGAAAAAGCATGAGCCACTGAAAAAAGGACGCACCATGGGAACCAACAAGGACAATTTCTCCGAACTCGACCCCGCCTACCAGGGGCAGGGCCTGAAATTCGGCATCGTCATGAGCCGCTTCAACCGGGACATCTGCGAGGGTCTACTGTCGGCCTGCGAAGCGGAACTGCTGCGGCTGGGCGTGGCCCGTGATGACGTACTGCTGGTCAACGTGCCCGGTGCGCTGGAACATCCGCTGGCGCTGCAGGAACTCGCGCTGTCCGAGAAATACGATGCGCTCATCGCGCTCGGCGCTGTAGTGCGTGGCGACACCTACCATTTCGAAGTGGTCTCGAACGAATCCGCACGCGGCATCCTCGATGTGCAGCTGAAAACCGGCGTGCCGATCGCCAACGCCATCCTCACCGTGGACACCGAAGAGCAGGGCCACCGGCGCATGGCCGAGAAAGGCCGCGACGCTGCGCGCGCCGCGATCGAAATGGCCAACCTGCTGAAACGCCTTTGAGATGGCCGGTTCCCGCAAGACCGCACGCGAATTCACGCTGCAAGGCGTCTACGCCTGGCTGGTGGGCGGTGCAGACGTCACCCTGATCGCCGCCAATCTCAAGGAGGACGAGCAGTTCAAGCGCGCCGACGAGGATTATTTCCGCACGCTGCTCTACGGTGTGCTCAAGGAGGAGGACATGTTGAGCTCGCGGATCGCACCCCTGCTCGACCGTCCGCTTGCCGAACTCTCGCCCATCGAGCGCGGCATCCTGCTCATCGGCGCGTATGAACTGCTGCATTGCCCCGACGTGCCCTGGCGCGTCGCCATCAACGAAGGCGTCGAACTCGCCAAGAAATTCGGCGGCACCGACGGCCACAAGTACATCAATGGCGTGCTCGACAAGCTGGCGCAGGACGTGCGTGCGGTGGAGATCGAGCATGCGAAGAAGAAAGGCGTGAGCGGTGAGCAGTAAGCAGTGAGCGGAATCCGCTCCCCGCTCACCCCTTCCCGCTCACCAACATGGAATTCGACCTCATCGCCAAACACTTCACCCGCGCCACTCCCGGCGCGGTGTTGGGCGTGGGTGACGACTGCGCGCTGCTGGCGCCCACGCCGGGCATGCAGTTGGCGGTATCGTCCGACATGCTGCTCGAAGGCCGCCATTTCTCACCGCAGGACAGCCCGGCCGGGCTCGGCCACAAGTCGCTGGCGGTGAACCTGTCGGACCTCGCCGCGATGGGCGCGACGCCGCGCTGGGCGACGCTGGCCATCGCGCTGCCTGACGAGAACGATGCCTGGCTTACCGCATTCGCGCGGGGGTTTTTCCGCATGGCCGATATGCACGCCATCGAACTGGTCGGCGGCGACACCACGCGTGGCGCGCTGACGATCAGCATCACGGTGATGGGCGAAGTGCCGCCGGGGCAGGCGCTGCGTCGTGACGGCGCCCGGGTCGGCGACGACATCTGGGTGTCCGGCGTGATCGGCGCGGCTGCGCTGGCGCTGGCCTACAGGCAAGGACGCCTGTTCATGGAACAGATTGACGCCGCCAAGGTGCTGCCGGCGCTTTACCTGCCAACGCCGCGTATCGAGCTTGGCATGGCGTTGCGCGGGCTCGCATCCAGCGCGATCGACATTTCGGATGGATTGCTGGGCGACCTCGGCCACATCCTGGAACGCTCGCGCGTCGGCGCCACACTCGAATTTTCCGCACTGCCGACATCGCCAGTGGTGCAGGCCTACCAGCATGAAGCCGTGGCGCGCGATTGCGTGCTGGCAGGCGGCGACGACTACGAATTGTGTTTCACAGCTCCCACTGGCCAACGCAATGCGGTGCTGGCAGCCGCCGCATCCACAGGCGTGGCCGTCACGCGCATCGGCCACATCCATGCCGAGCCCGGCCTCACTGTCCTCGATGCCAACGGTCAGCCGCTGCATGTCGACAAAACGGGATACGACCATTTTGCAACCTGATCTCCGGTTCCTGCTTGCCCATCCGGCTCACCTGGTCGCCCTCGGTTTCGGCAGTGGACTCGCGCCGAAGGCGCCGGGCACCGTCGGCACCGTACTCGGCCTGCCGCTGTTCTGGTTGATTGCCGCCGCCGCACCGGACCTGCCGAACCGGATCATTCTGCTGGTCGCCGCATTCCTCCTGGGAATCTGGGCCTGCGGCCGCACCGGCCGCGCACTCGGCGTCGCCGATCACGGGGGCATGGTGTGGGACGAAATCGTCGCCTTCGCTCTGGTGCTGCTGTTTTCGCCGCCGGGCTGGCCATGGATCGCGTTGGCCTTTGCACTCTTCCGGCTGTTCGATATCCTGAAACCTTGGCCGATCCGGTTTGCCGACACGCATCTGAAAAACGGCTTCGGCGTGATGTTCGACGATCTTCTGGCGGCAGGCTATGCCATCGCCGTGATCAAGGGATTGCAATGGCTCGTGTAAGCGACGAAGAACTCCATCAACTCGCCATCGAACTCGGCGACAAACTGCGCGCACGCGGCTGGATGCTGGCCACCGCCGAGTCGTGCACCGGCGGCTGGGCTGGACAACTGCTCACCTCGTTGCCTGGTAGCTCGGAATGGTACGAGCGCGGCTTCATCACCTATGCCAACGCCGCCAAAGTCGAAATGCTGGGCGTGCCCGAAGAAACCCTCACCACCCACGGTGCGGTTTCCGAGCAAACTGCCGGTGCCATGGCGGCCGGCGCCCTGAAACATAGCCACGCCCAGGCAGCCCTCGCCATTTCCGGCATCGCCGGCCCCGGCGGCGGCACCCCGCAAAAACCCGTCGGCCTGGTCTGCTATGGCTGGGCGCTGGCGGACGGCACGGTCATGTCGTCCACCTGTCGGCTCGACGGTAACCGCGAGGAGATCCGCTCGCGTGCAGTGGCCGCGGCCTTGCGCGGATTGATTGAATTGATTGGGTGAGTGGTGAGTGGTGAGTGGTGAGTGGTGAGTGG